>CAIMTJ010000025.1 GCA_903844385.1 uncultured Burkholderiales bacterium | reverse complement strand
GGCCTTTGGATTCTTGCTGGACCAAGAGGGAGCCAATGCCAATGAGATGGCCGCTGCTGTTGACGAGAGCTGCACCACACCAGTGAGGGTGGGCAGGCGTTGTGTACAACGCACCCTCGATCAAATACTCCCAAAACCCGACAAATTCTTGTTGGGCAATGATCTCGGTCTCCAGGGAATGCGCAAGTCCTCCGTGGCCCAATGCATAGGCCTTTTGGGGGAGATCGAGTGTGGCGCTCGAGCCCATCTCCAAGTGCTTGCATCCGAGTGCGCCCAGAGGTTGAATGAGCCCAAATCCAGTGGTTTGGTCGTACGCCAAAGTGAATCCTGGGACCACCACGCCTTGGTTGGTGGTGATCCATATCTTGGAGGCTTCTGTGATCAGGTAGCCGATGGTGAGAATGGTGCCTTCCGGGGAAATCACCACCCCGTAGCCATTGCGCTCGGTCCCCAAAGTGTCAGCAGTGAGTCCGTCTTCAAAGGCTTGCATGTGAATGAAAACAAGGCTGTCCAAGGCCGCGTTCAAGTCGAATTGCAGCGTTTGGGGCTTGATTTGAATGGATTTTGGCAACGCCCATTCTTGGTGATCTGACATGGTGAATACTTTGCGAAAAGTCGCCTAGAAGGCGAAGACAAGGGTTGGCAATTTTAGCTTGAATCCTCTTTTCATGCGTTCTACCCTGAGGGGCATGGCTGTGCGCTCAACACGGCCGCGTTGGCAAAGACAAAGATCAGCGGCAAACCAACCACTTGTCAGACACCAACCTCGAACTCGTCATAAGAAGGACAAGCCCATCTCGCAAGACTACATGGCTCCAAGCTGCCTAGAGCATCATTCGGCTTGAATTTTCTGCTCTGTGATCACCTTGGCCCAACGACTTCGATCTTCCAACATGTCTTTGTTGAATTCTTGGGGTGTTCCGCCAGCCGCGGAGGCACCAAAATTGAACAAGGACTGTTTGACACTGGGGGTTTCAAGGATTCGATTCACTTCTTGGTTGATGCGTTGGGTCACCGCTTGGGGTAAATTCTTGGGTCCGTACATGCCCCAAATCACCTCAGAGACAAAATCTTTCAGGCCAAAGGGGCCGCCAATTTCCATCAAGGTGGGGACATTGGGTAAATTGGGAATTCTTTTCTTGCTGGTGATGGCAATGGCGGTCAATTTCCCGTCTTGAACGTGTTGCATACCGGAGACCACGCTATCAAAGAGGACGTGGACTTTGCCAGACATCAAGTCGGGCATGGCCAGCCCCGATCCTTTGTAAGGAATATGCATCATTTGGATACCCGTCAAAGCGTCGAAATATTCTCCGGTCAAGTGCATGATGGTGCCATTGCCCGCCGAAGCAAAATTGAGCGAATCCGGGTGGGACTTGGCGTAATCGAGGAAATCTTTGAGTGTGTTGAGGGGCAAATTTTTGGTGAGCAAAAAGATATTGGGTGCATCGGCCACGTGCACGATGGGCGTGAAGTCATTGTCGTAATTGAACGGCAATTTTTTACCAAAGGCCGCACCAATGGAGTGCGTGCTCGATGAGGTGAACAAGAGGGTGTAGCCATCGCTTGGAGCTCTGGCCACGACATCGCAGCCAATGTTGCCACCTGCTCCAGGTCGGTTGTCAACGACCACGGTTTGCCCCAGTTTTTTGGTCAGTTCACTGGCGATGAGCCGGGCGATGGAGTCTGTGGATCCGCCAGCCGGAAAAGGCGTGATCAAGGCAATGCCTTTGGATGGATAGGTTTGTGCCCATCCATTGCCATGAAAACACACGACCGACAAAGACACCCAGCAAATCAATGACCAGCGGATGAGTTGGGAGAAGCCTTGTTGTGTAGAAGCCATGGGGGACTCCAAGCAGTTGAGGGTTGAACGCACACGAGTCCATTATGAAGAAATTTCAACGCTTTTGGGAAATTATTTAAACCCCAGTCGACTGAGGCGGCGGACAAACTGCAGCCGCACAAAGTGCACCATCCCCGTTCATTGCCATCGGTCTCGGACCCCAACCCAACGTCGCCCAACACCCCCCCCAATGTGAATCCTCTGCGAGGCTATTACAAGGGGGGTGGGAGCTTGTTAATCCAGCTCTCGATGTGCTCGACCATGGGTTTGACTGAGCGTGGTGCATAGATGTCTCCGACCAAGACATGCTGGTTTTCACTGTCGCTGTCGACGACTTGAAAGAGCTCTTTGGTCTTGCTGCCCAAGGCTTTGAAGGCTTGTTGGATCAAGGCGGGATCCACCACTTGGTCTTTCTCGCTGTAAAAAACGAGCACGGGTTGCTTGAATTGGGACAAGTCACTGTCTCTGACCTTTCGGGTCAAGGCCATCATGGGAAACAGTGCCTGGGTGGGGTAAACCGTGGTCCAAGCTTGATTTTGACGCGGATCCACAGAGAGTTGGCCCCTGGATGGGCCTTGAATGGCGAAAGCGATTTGTTGACCCCAGGGCCAATTGATCATTTCGGCACGCTTGTCCTTGGGGCCGAAGTTGGGGGAGATGAAGACATGGGCTGCCACATCTTTGGCGTGTTCGGTCATGCCAAACCAAGTCGCCAAGGTGGAGCCCGTCGAGCAACTGATGACCAAGACACGGTCACCCAATTGGTGGCCGATTGCAACCGCTTCATTGACATCGGCCATCCAGTCTTGAACGCGGGCTTGCCCCAAGTCAGCAGATCCTTGACCGTGACCCGTCAGTCGCGTGTAAAAGGCATTGGCATGGAGTGCCTTGGCCAATTCGCTCGAGAGTGGGGCGGTTTCTAATTTGGTGGCTGAAAACCCATGGATGTAGACGAGCGACCAAGCTGTTCGTGTGTGGTGCGCTGATGCCCAGACAATTTCCTTTTCTGTACCGACTCTCAAGTGCGCAACTCGGGCTTCACTGCTCTTGAGCCAAGCCTCCAAATCCAGAGGATCTTTTACAAGAGCCGCTCTGGGGGTGGGGAGTTCAGGCCCCATCGAATTTTGAGGGCCCAAAGCCATCACAAAAGCCAACAGGATCAACAAAGAAATGATCGCTTTGAGCTTGGAGAAAGGGCGCTGTGGATGGATCATGGTGAAACTCTGGGAAATTTTGAGAACAAGTTAACGCCAAGCTCAGACCAGCTGGGAGGCAGAAATTTTCATCTGTTGAGGTGCGCATCCCAAGTGCCAGGGCGTCACTTTTTGAGGCGCTCGATGGTTTTGCAATTGGTCTTGGTGATTTTGTTGTTGGTGGATTTGAAGGTGAACAAGTCGTGCGTCAGGGTATTGAGCTCAAACGTGTTTTCATAGGGCAAGGCGGGAAATACAAACGTGATGAACTCATTTTTTCGCAAGTAGCTGCCAACGATGTTGTAGGGCTCTTTGCCCATGTCGCTCGTGTCTTCCTTGGAGCCGACAAAGACACGTCCATCAAAAAACAAATAGACGTTGTTGTCACATCGCCAGAGCTGCCCATTTTGAAGCGCTTGGTAGAAAACCCCTTGGATGATGTCTTTGTTTTGTTGCTGAATGGCTTCATAGCGTCGCCGGTCATTGCCCGTGTCTTTGTACATCTCATTGGCGTTTTGGGCATGGGCCTGTCCTATCGTTTGGAAAACCACAAGGCCCAAAGTGGCCAGCCAAGACCATGCTTGCCGCACGAGTCGCAACACGACGGTTTTCATGGAGTCCTTTCTGAGCCGCCAGGCAAGAGATCCACCCCGTTGAGAAAGAACGAAAGCGGTGAGGGCAGCAGATACCAATGAGACGAAGGATTCATGGGAGTCACTCGAGCCCACTAATTCACGGCTGCCAAACTCCGGCCTTCGCTCTTGACGGGCTTGGCGCTGATCAAAACAAAGGCGATGATGCAGACCTCTGGGCCTAGATTGACCCAATTGTGGATGGTGCCACGCTGAACAAGCACGTCACCGGCTTTGAGAGCGCAGACCACACCGTTGTCGAGTTCCATCTGGATCTCGCCGGTGATCACCACCGCATAATCGATCGAGTCGGTGCGGTGGTTTCTGGGGGCGACACCGGGCTCATAGCGCACCACTCGAAAAACCGTGCCATTGTCCACCGTGCTTTTGAAAGCGCTTTGGGTGGGGTCTTCAAACCCATCGTTGTTGACAGGAAAGCCCTGGGTTGACCACACCACCGTTGACGAGTGACCGGCACGTGGTGAAACGACATTGTGGGCAATTTCATCGATTTCTATGCGGGCGTGTCCTTTGTCATCGTGTCCGGTAACAACTCTTCTGACTTGAATGGCCATGGCTGATGCTTTCGTATGTAAAGTGTTGGTTGAACTCAAGGCTGTGTTTGAAAATGGCTCCAACATCCGGCCTAGGATGCTCATTCGAGTCATTTTAGAGCTCATTTTCAGTCTTTTGCGCCACCGCTGTCCACCGCTCCAACCGCTGCCCACCGGTGCATTTGACCCGGCGTGCATCACGAAAGATTGATGAATTGGACAATACAATGCGATGAAGCTCTCCACTTTATAAATTTTCTTTGTCTCAGGCGTGCATCGTGTTGTTTTGCCGTTTCCCTTGCCTGCCAGCTCTTTGGCCCATTAGAGGTTCCCTGTGAATTTGAACCATCCCGACCATGTACTCGAAGCCGCTCGTCACACTCGCATCTGGGGTGAGTACGACGTGGTTGTTTTGGGGGGAGGACCCGCAGGTATGGCCGCCGCCACCAGTGCAGCTCGTGGGGGCCTTAAAACTCTGCTCATCGAACACTATGGCTTTTTGGGTGGCATGGGTACCGCCGCTGGGGTGACGAATTTTTGTGGATTGCATGCATTGGTCCAAGGACGCATTGAGCGGGTGGTCCAGGGTTTTGCCAACGAGTTGTTGGCGCAAATTGATGCCTTGGGTGGACTCAACGAGCCCCATTTGCTGTTTGGCGGTCGCATTGCTGCCCAGGCCTATGACAATGCAGCCTACAAAATAGCCGCTGACCGCATCACCCGTGAGGCGGGGGTGGAGTTGCTCTTTCACACCCATGGTGTCGGGGTGATGATGGCTGACCCAGGCCGCATTCAGGCCTTGTTCATTGAGAACAAGTCAGGTCGTTTTGCTGTTGCTGCCAAACAATTCATCGACGCCTCGGGGGACGCAGATCTGGCGTACTACGCGGGTGTGGCGTTTGAAAAGGGCACGGGCACGCACGACATGATGTACCCCACGAGCATGTTTCGTGTCAATGGTGTGCGAGCTGATGTGGCGCACCAAAGTTTATTGAACATTGACGACTATATGGAGTCGGCGCGCCGCACGGGTACTCGTTTTACCAGGCGCACGCCCATCATCAAGCCGCAAAAGCACAGCACCGAGTGGCGTGCGAATGTCACGCAAGTGGCCAATGAGGATGGCTCACCGGTGGACGGCTGCAACGCTTGGCAAGTCAGCCGAGCCGAAGTCTTGGGTCGAGAGCACATTGCTGAGTTCATGCAATTCTTAAAGGGCTCGGTGCCGGGCTTTGAAGCCTCGTATTTGTTGGAAATTGCCCCACAATTGGGAATTCGTGAAACGCGGCGCATGGTCGGTGTCTATCAGTTGAGTGAGGAGGATGTGCTCGAGTGCCGCCGCTTTGATGACAGCATCGGGGTCAATGCCTGGATGGTGGAAGAGCATGTGGCTGGGGACGTGGTGTTCAAGTGGCCTCGCGAAGGGGCTACTGCGCCTTACAACCAATTGCCCTTTCGAATGATTTGCCCACAGAATGTGGACAATTTGCTGGTCGTTGGGCGTTGCGCCTCCATGACCCACGGTGGGCAGTCAGCAGCCAGGGTTTCGGGTGCTTGTTTTGTGATGGGACAGGCCGCTGGTGTGGCCTGCGCCTTGGGTCTGGAGTCTTCCACGAGCCCGAGAGATATTTCGATCCCTTTGCTTCAAGATCGTCTTGTCGCACAGGGTGTTTTTTTGGGTTGATTTTTTTGAATTGGAAGGTCGGTCATGATCTCTGTACGCCACGTTGAACTCAGTACCTTGGTTTTTTCTCTGTTGATAAGCGTCGTGAGTGTTGTCACGCCTGAAGTGGCGTGGTCGCAAAACCAATTGGGCTCCGGCGCGACTTGGCCCAGCCGAACAGTGCGAATCTTGGTCGGTTTCCCGGGTGGGTCGACCCCCGATATGGTGGCCCGAACCTTGGCCGAGCCTTTGGCCAAAGCTTTGGGCCAGGCCGTGGTGGTGGAGAACAAAACTGGGGCCTCGGGCAATATCGCAACTGACGCTGTGGCCAAGTCAGGAGATGACCACACCTTGGGTGTCGTGATCAATGGCAATCTGACCTCGGCCAAGTTGCTCGACCCCAAGCTGCCTTATGACCCCGCCAAAGATTTTTCCTTTATCTCCTTGCTGGCCACTTCACCCTTGATTTTGTTGGCACCTGCCAATTTGCCCGATGGTCTTGAATTCATTCACCAAGCCCAAAGCAGTGGCAGTCAATGGAACTACGGCTCTGTGGGCAATGGCTCGGTGGCGCATCTGGGCATGGAGCTCTTGAAGTCCAAGATCACTGGGGTGCAGGCGGTGCACATCCCCTATTCAGGCAACCCGCAGGTGATCACCTCGATGTTGGGCGGTCAAATCCAAATGGCCTTGGTCCCTCCCGGGGTTGCCATGCCACAAGTCAAATCCGGTAAATTAAAAGCCATTGGACTCACCAGCGCGAGAAGCCCCTTGGTGCCCGATGTGGCGTCTTTGTCAGAGCTTGGGGTGAAGGATTTTCAGCTCGAAGTCTGGACGGGGCTGGTGGCACCCGCAGGATTGTCTTCGCCAGCCAAAGCTCGATTGGTCAGTGAAATCGCTCGAATTTTTGCCCAAGACGAGTTTCGTCAAAAACTTTTGAGCTTGGGCTGGCTCGCGGTGGGCTCGAGCAGCGAGGCCTTCAAAGTCCGTGTTCAAGAAGAGTCGTTGCAGCTTGGCAACATCATCAAGCTGCGCCACATTCAGCTCGATTGAAGGGGTCCAAAACTGCGATGGCTGTGAATCTTGCACCTCTTGCGTTTGTCGATATTGAGACCACGGGTTCGAACGCGCAGCGAGACCGAATCACCGAGATTGCTGTCATCACGTGGGATCACCAGACCTTGCATCGCTGGGAGCGATTGATCGACCCGGGTGTGGTTATTCCTGAATTCATTCAGTCCCTCACCGGCATTAGTCCCGATATGCTCGAAGGCGCTCCACAATTTGAGGACTTGGCCCAGGAGCTTTGGCAAGAGTTGGAGGGAAAAATTTTCATTGCCCACAATGCCAACTTTGATTATGGTTTCATCAAAGCGGCATTCAAGCGACTCGAGATGGATTTCAAAGCGCCGGTTGTGTGCACGGTGAAATTGTCTCGGCAGTTGTTTCCCTTGCAAGCACGGCACAATTTGGACAGTTTGGTCCATGCCCATCGCTTGAGCGTGCAACAGCGGCACCGCGCCATGGGAGACGCCGATGTGCTTTGGCAGTTTTGGCAGGTATGCGAGCGCCATTTTGGCGCCGATGTCCTCGAGCAAAGCATTGTGAAACAAACCCGCAAGGCATCTCTACCGCCCCATATTGATCCAGCCCAGATCGATGCCATCCCCGACGCTCACGGTGTCTATATCTTTTATGGCGATGAGAAACTGCCCCTCTACATTGGTAAGAGCAACACCTTGCGCACTCGAGTTCTGAGTCATTTTCAAGGGGCGTTGACCAAGTCCAAAGAGATGAAAATCGCACTCCAAGTTAAACACATTGATTGGGTGCATACTGCGGGAGAGTTGGGGGCCTTGATTCTCGAGTCCCAGATGATCAAGGACCAACTCCCAAGCCTCAACGTCAAACTCAGGCGCAGTCGCGAGCTGTGTGCATGGACCTTGCTCCCGGATGAGCTTGGCTACCGACGGGCCAAGATGACGAGCGCTGAGGATCTCAATGTGGGTCAAAACGACCATTTGTATGGGCTCTTTGCCTCGCAGCGAATGGCGAAAAATGCGCTGAAATCCTTGTGTCAAAAGCACTCACTGTGTGAGGGCCTGATGGGTTTGGAAAAGTTGGGCAAAGGACAACCTTGTTTTGCCCATCAGCTCAAAAAGTGTCAAGGGGCTTGCGTGGGGCTGGAGTCTGCAGAGCGCTACAACTTGAGACTCATCACCGCCTTGAGCGCAATGAAGGTTAAAACCTGGCCCTACCCAGGCCCCATCGGCATCAAGGAAGGGGAGGGTGTGCATGTGGTGGATCACTGGTTTTACATGGGATTTGTCAAAGACCCTGAAGACTTAGAAGAGCACTTGGGGCGTCAGCGACCCGATTTTGATTTGGATATTTACAAAATCATTCAATCGCATTTGCGAAAAATGCCCCAAGACCAACTTGTTTTATTCAGTTCCAGCAGCGAAATTGAATCCCATCCCCATTCACTCTGATCCTGTTCTTGAGTTCAAATCCCCTTTTTATTGCGACTGATAAAAGGAGTTGTGCGCAAGGCCAGTAGGACGCAACGCGATCAGTGTCGCTTTTGGCTCTACCTTGCCTCAGCTGAAAAAAAGAGCACCCCTCTATGAATCGGTTTCCCAGTGCAAAAATGAGGTTGTTCGTTTTGGACGCTTTCGATTTTATTTTTTGGGATTCCGCTCAAAATACTCCTCAACGGAAAGGTTCAGCAAGTCTGAAAAGTTCGCTTTAAAAAGCGCTGAACTGATCAACGCCTCGTCTTGGGTAT
>CAIMTJ010000024.1 GCA_903844385.1 uncultured Burkholderiales bacterium | reverse complement strand
TTCATGGCGTCGACTTGGTCCACGATCATCTTGACGGACTTCATCAACACCGTTTGCTCGGCCGGCGCCAATTTACCGCTCAACTTCATCTCCAGTCGCTCGGCCGACAGCTGAATGGGGGTGAGCGGGTTTTTGATCTCATGGGCGAGTCGTCTGGCCACTTCCCCCCAGGCCTGAGCGCGTTCGGCAGAGACCACCTCTGAAATATCATCAAACACCAACAACCACGCTTGGTTCGGCAGCACCGCCCCACGGGCGATGAGGTTGGTCACCGCTGGCCGTCCCCCAACACCAGGCCCCACCGACCCAGCCAAACCACTCGCTGCACCGGAGTTGCCCTCCAACGGGTCTGAGGTCAAGGCACCACTTTGCACCGAAGCCCTGAGCTCAAAGGACTGTTGCCAGTAGTCTTGGCCGGCTTGCAAGCGGTCTCCTTCAAAGCCTTGGAATTGTTTCAAGACCTGAGCGGCAAATGCTTCAAGCCCTGGCACCTCGGTCAAGGCGCTGCCGACAAAAGCGGCCATCGGCAAGCGAAGAATCCGAGTCGCACCCGGGTTGGCCGAAACCACCCGGCCTTGCGGGTCGAGCACCAACACCCCTGCGGTCAAGTGGTCCAAAATGGTTTGCAAATTGGCCCGCGCCAAGCTCACTTGACTCATGCTGCGCTCCACCGTGGTTCTTGCTTCAAAGAGCTGCTGGGTCATTTGAGCAAAGGCTTGGGTGAGTCCTTCCAAATCATCCTTGCCCGTCAGCACGGGCTTGGGGTTCAAATTGCCAGCGGCCACTTCCCGCACGCCACTCACGAGCCACAGCAGAGGTCTGGCCAATTGGTTGCCCAAGAGCACGGCCAAAATCACAGCACCAAAGACCGACAAGAATAAACTGAGCGTCAACGTGCCAATGTACATGCGCCGCAGTCCATCCCTGGCCAAGGCGCGCTCTTGGTACTCGACATTCGCCGCTTGCAGCGCCAACGCATTCGCCACCAACGTGGGCGGGAGTTTGCGGCTGATTTGCAAGACCTCCGAGTCGAGCACCGTGTGCAGGCTCAAACTCACAGGATTGACCAAGGCGAGCGCCTTGATTTGTGGCTGCACCTCGGGGTGCAAGGCCGCATCTTCCAGGCCCTCAATGACCGTGATCAGTTTTTGCGTCTGCAAGGCGCGCCACTGCTCAGGCGTGGGGGGCTCAGGATTGACCACATAGCGCTCACCACCCGCGGTGGCGACAGGGCGCTGGTCACTCGACCAAATGATGATCTCATCAACCCCCAGCTGCTCGCGCAGCCGCTCCAAGCTGGCCCCTGAAAAGCGCTTCAAGACCCCCTTGGCCATGGCATCGTGGGGCTGCATGGTGCTCAAACCCCGATCCCGTTGCAAGCCTTGTTGAAGTCGAGGCACACCCAGGCCAGAAGAGGACGACATCAAGGGGGCTTTCAAGCCCCCACTCTCAAAACCTTCCGATTTTTGACCCTCCGCCTTGCCCGACTCTCCCTCAGAAAGACCCAACGGTGCGCCAGAAACTCCAGCTGAGTGAGGCACGGGGACAGCGACGGGGTTGGAGTTGGAGTTGACCTGGTCTGGTGTGGCCAAGCCGCGCTGGGTGGTCTGCGCCATGTCTTGGTTGCTCAAGAGCGGGCCCTCGAGCAATGACTCCAAGCTCACGTTCTCGGAGAGATGCAG
>CAIMTJ010000023.1 GCA_903844385.1 uncultured Burkholderiales bacterium | reverse complement strand
GGGAAGCATCTGTGCCATGTGACCCATATTGGTCTCATGAACGGACACGCTACCCCTTAAGTGACGCTTATTTTTGGTCGTCTTTTTCGTCAAAATATGACGCTTAAAAGCTTGACCACGTTTAACGGTCCCCCCTGGGCGAACTCGAAAGCGCTTTTTGGCGCTGCTTTTTGTTTTCATTTTGGGCATGTTGTGCTCCTCTTTGAATGTGCTCGTGAGGCGTTTGCGAAAACCACGCAACCTTGTTGGCCCCGAGACACTTGTTGTTTGCGTAACCTTTGAATCAGGCCAAAGCGCCTTGCGACGTTTCAGCCACGGGTTTGGTCACGCCACCCGGTTTTTTCTTGCCTGGCGCAATCATCATGACCATCTGGCGTCCTTCCAACTTGGGGAACTGCTCGACCACGATACTGTCTGCCAACTCGTCTCTAATCCTTTGTAACAAGGCCATGCCCAAGTCTTGATGGGTGATCTCACGGCCGCGAAAACGAAGTGTGATTTTACACTTATCGCCTTCTTCCAAAAAGCGCCTGATGTTGCGCAGCTTGATGTTGTAGTCGCCATCATCGGTGCCAGGGCGAAATTTGATCTCCTTGACCTCAATGACTTTTTGCTTGGATTTCGCTTCCTGTGCCTTTTTTTGCTCTTGGTACTTGAACTTACCGTAATCCATCAGTCGACATACAGGGGGAATGGCGGTGGCAGCAATCTCAACCAAATCCACATCCAAATCTCCTGCCATGCGCAAGGCCTCAGCAATGCTCACGATCCCAATGGGCTCGTTTTCTGGGCCAGACAAACGGACTTCCGGGGCCATGATTTCCCGGTTCAGGCGGTGTTTACGTTCCTCGCGCAAGCGACGGTCGCGAAATTCTGTAGCGATGGTGTGTGTCCTTCAAAAACAAGGTCAAAATCGACCCGATGGGGGCAAAAGCTCAATGTTCATAGGGCTGCGGCGCCTAAAAAAACGCAAGGGATCACGTCTTTTGAGTGATATCCGTTTGGATTTTGGTTAAAAAATCTTGGACAGACATAGTGCCAAGATCAGTATTACCTCTAGCACGCACTGCAACCAAGCCCGAAGCACTCTCCTTGTCACCAATGACCAAGAGATAGGGCAACTTTTGCATGGAATAACTTCGTATTTTATACGTTATTTTGTCGCTTGAGGCATCAACCACCGTCATAAGACCTTGATTTTTCAGCATTTTTGCGACATCGCTCGCGTATTGGGCCTGATTTTGCGAAATGGTGAGGATCGCCACCTGCACGGGGGCGAGCCAAGTGGGGAGTGCACCCGAGTGCTGTTCAATCAAAATGCCAATGAAGCGCTCCAAACTGCCCACGATCGCACGGTGCAGCATGACGGGGCGCTGGCGCGTGCCATCCAAGGCCACGTACTCGGCCTCTAAGCGCTCGGGCATGGAGAAGTCCACCTGGATCGTGCCACATTGCCACTGCCGCCCCAAGGCGTCTTTGAGGGTGTACTCAATCTTGGGGCCATAAAAGGCGCCGTCTCCTGGCGACAAGATGTAATCACAACCCGATGCGTTCAAGCTGTGAATGAGGGCCGCCTCAGCCTTGTCCCAAACCTCATCGCTGCCGATGCGTTGCGCAGGTCGTGTGGCAACCTTGTAGATAATGTCATCAAAGCCAAAGTCTTTGTAGACTTTTTGGAGCAAGGCAGTGAAATCGGTGCACTCTTGCAAGATCTGATCCTCGGTGCAAAAGATGTGGCCGTCGTCTTGTGTGAACCCTCTCACGCGCATGATGCCGTGCAGGCCACCCGAGGGCTCATTGCGGTGGCACTGCCCAAACTCACCATAGCGCAGTGGCAAATCGCGGTAGCTCTTGAGACCTTGCTTGAAGATGAGCAAGTGGCCAGGACAATTCATGGGCTTGAGCGCGTAGTCGCGCTTTTCACTCTCGGTGGTGAACATGTTGTCGCGGTACTTGTCCCAGTGACCGGTCTTTTCCCACAAGGATTTGTCCAAGACTTGAGGACCCTTCACTTCCAAATAGCCATTGTCTTGGTAGACACGGCGCATGTACTGCTCCACACCTTGCCAGACCCGCCATCCCAAGGGATGCCAAAACACCAGACCAGGGGCATGCTCATCGATATGGAACAAATCGAGCTCACGCCCGAGGCGACGGTGGTCGCGTTTTTCCGACTCCTCGAGCATCGTCAAATGCTGCTCCAAGGCTTCTTTGGACTCCCAAGCGGTGCCATAGATGCGTTGGAGCATCTCGTTGTTGTGGTCCCCTCTCCAATAAGCGCCCGCAACCTTCATCAGCTTGAAGTGCTTGAGCTTGCCTGTATGGGGCACGTGAGGTCCGCGGCACAAATCGGTGAAGTCGCCTTCGCTGTAGAGCGAGACGTCCTCGTGCTGAGGAATGCGCTCAATGATTTGCGCCTTGTAACTCTCCCCCAGGCCTTTGAAAAAAGCCACCGCCTCATCGCGAGGGAGCACTTTGCGAACAACAGGCTCGTTTTTATCAGCCAATTGCGTCATGCGCTTTTCAATTTCTACCAAGTCTTCGGGGGTGAACGCACGGTGGTAGGCGAAATCGTAATAAAACCCATTTTCAATCACCGGGCCAATCGTCACCTGGGCCTCAGGAAACAAGGACTTCACTGCATAGGCCATCAAGTGAGCCGTCGAGTGGCGAATCACCTCCAAGCCTTGGGGATCTTTCGCGGTCAAAATCGCCAGCGTCACGTTGCGATCGATCACATGGTCCAAATCCACCAGCCGTCCATCCACACTCGCGGCCAATGCCGCCTTGGCCAGACCGGCACCAATCGAGCTGGCCACATCCATCACGCTCAAGGCGCTGGGGTATTGTCTTACGGAGCCATCGGGCAGAGTGATATCGAGCATTTGAGAGTCAGGTTAGGTGAGAAAAATCGATCCAAGAAACTGCACACGCTAATGGTTGACAAAGACCGCGCAGCCACAAGCCCTGAAAGCCTTCAAAGCCTGCGGTGTCACGGCCCCATCCATCAGCGCTGTTGGCGTGCCCAACGATTAACTTCTCATTTTCCCATATTTTGCCAAGTGCCAAGGCGTGCTGCGAGTTTCACCATGGTCTTGCCCTTTGAAGACCCCAAATTGAACACCCCTGCACAGTTGACCTCAATGCATGCACGCGCTGTGATGACAGTCTTGCATCATTGGCATGGTGTGCGTTTTTTGTCGAAAAAGAATGAACTCCACACCACCCAATGCCCCCCAAAATCACAACACAGCCCCCAAGAATCCCCACCCTTTTTGTCTCGAGCGAAGTCCCTCTTGACTTGAGTGTTCCCTCTGAGAAAAGGTGAAAACCGTCCTCTCGAGGGGAAAACCGGGCATTTTCAACAAAAAAAACAACATTTACCTTGAAAAAAAGTGATTTCCCACTTGGAAAGTGTGTTTTTTCCCTTTAGGATCACAACACTGGTGAAAAGGCATTTTTCATTGGTTTTTTTATATACATTCAAGAAGGAACTTCAAAGATGGCAACTGCAAAAAAAGCCCCGGCAAAAAAAGCTGCAAAAAAAGCAGCGCCCGCCAAGAAAGCGGCTCCTGCTAAAAAAGTAGTCGCTAAAAAAGCCCCTGCTAAAAAAGCAGCTCCCGTTAAAAAAGCAGCCGCTAAAAAGCGCACTCCCAATGCAGCATTCATGAAGCCTTTGACACCCAGCGCCGCGTTAGCCGCTGTCATTGGCCACCATGCAGTACCCCGCACTGAGGTGGTGAGCAAATTGTGGACGTACATTAAAAAGCACGGTCTACAAGACAAAGTCAACAAAAGAAACATCAATGCCGATGACAAACTGAAAGCGGTATTTGGTAAACCCCAAGTCACCATGTTTGAGTTGGCCGGCTTGATTGGCAAACACTTGTCATAATTTGACACTTTGAATCACTTTGCCTGCACCGCTGTGTGGGCAAAGTGTTCTCTTGTATCGAGCCACTTTGAGCCTTTGACTTTTTTTCTTAACCGATCATTGCGTGCTTATATTTCACAGATCGATCGCTGATATGTGCCGGTCATTGACTGGTATTTTCTAAGCCCTTCTTTATTCCCCCCCCTCGCCACCACAGTCGTCATGCTCACCATCTTAAGGGCTGACTCATATGTATTGACCTGTCAACCCCACCGATTAAATGGGTTTTACTTTCTCTGATTTTAAATGGACTAAGAGCAGAGCAGACTCAATACGACGGTTGATCAGTCTCATATTCGCGGGTTGG
>CAIMTJ010000022.1 GCA_903844385.1 uncultured Burkholderiales bacterium | reverse complement strand
CCCCCATGCAACAAGACCAAGGGGGCACGTTCTGGGTGCTGGTCCAAGGCGGCCCAGTGGTGGGCCACCAAGTGGCCGCCAGACGTCTTCAAGGTGAGCCGGCTCGCTTGGGACAAGGTCACAGCACGCACATCGCTCGTGTGTGACGCCAACTCCAGCAAGACTGAGGACTCTTTCATGGCACGCTACCAAGTGGGTTTTAAAAGCTCAAAAAAAATCCCACGCATCTTTTGAATGGGTGAGATTTTTTAAAAAATCCAAGTGGGTCTGGACTTTCGGATCTGGTTGCGCGAGCAAGATTTGAACTTGCGACCTTTGGGTTATGAGCCCAACGAGCTACCAGGCTGCTCCATCGCGCGGTAAGAGAGTGATTGTAGCTTATTCAGCTGCTGTTGGGGAAGTTTCTTCGATGACAGGACGATCGACCAATTCCACCAAGGCCATGGGCGCATTGTCACCAACGCGGTAACCCATTTTTAAAATACGGGTATAGCCACCAGGACGGGCTTGGTAGCGTGGGCCCAATTCGTTAAAGAGCTTGACCACATTGTCGCGATCGCGCAAACGATTGAACGCCAAACGGCGGTTCGCCACCGTTGCCACTTTGGCCAAGGTGATCATGGGCTCGACCACGCGGCGCAATTCCTTGGCCTTGGGCAGGGTGGTTTTGATGCACTCATGCTCGATGAGTGAATTCATCATGTTTCTGAGCATTGCCAAGCGGTGTTCGCTGGTGCGGTTGAGTTTTCTGAGTCCGTGACCGTGACGCATGATTGTTTTCCTTTGAAGGGTGGTTTGTTTTACCTGGACGCCGTATCAGGTACGCCAAGTGGCTGGGAGACAGTCCGAGGACCCAAGTCCAAGGTCTCACTCACAGCACGGTTGAGTCAGAAAAAACGAGGGGGTGAAGCCGCTTGAACGCTCACTCCCCAAGAACTCTCTGACTGAATACTTAACTGGTTCGCTTGTCCAAACCGGCTGGAGGCCAACTCTCGAGCTTCATGCCCAAGGTCAAACCTCTGGAGGCCAACACTTCTTTGATTTCATTCAAAGACTTGCGACCCAAATTCGGGGTCTTGAGCAATTCGTTTTCAGTGCGCTGAATCAAGTCGCCAATGTAGTAAATGTTTTCCGCTTTCAAGCAGTTGGCTGAACGCACCGTGAGCTCGAGCTCGTCGACAGGGCGCAACAAAATCGGATCAAACTGCTGCGCACTCCTTGGAGAAGGAGAGTCAAAGGCGGCCAATTCGCTGCCTTCGAGTTGAGCAAAGACGGCCAACTGTTCCACCAAAATTTTGGCAGAAGCACGCACCGCGTCTTCGGCCGTGATGGCGCCATTGGTCTCGATCTCAACGACCAAGCGGTCCAAATCGGTGCGCTGCTCAACGCGGGCATTCTCAACGCTGTAGCTCACACGGCTCACAGGCGAGAAAGAAGCATCGAGCACAATGCGGCCAATCGACTTGGAGGGCTCTTCGCCATAGCGACGAACCGTACCGGGCACATAGCCGCGGCCTTTTTCCACTTTCAATTGGATGTCAATCTTGCCGCCTTGCGTCAAGGTGGCGATCAAGTGCTCAGGATTGATGATCTCCACGTCGTGAGGGGTCTGGATATCGGCCGCCGTCACCAAGCCTTCGCCTTCTTTGCGCAGGCTCAAGGTCACCTCATCGCGGTTGTGCAACTTAAAGACCACGCCTTTTAAGTTGAGCAAAATATTGACCACGTCTTCTTGCACACCATCAATGGAGGAGTACTCATGGAGCACGCCAGCGATGGTCACTTCCGTGATGGCATAACCCACCATGGACGACAAGAGCACACGACGCAAGGCGTTGCCGAGCGTGTGACCATAACCGCGCTCAAACGGCTCGAGCGTGACCTTGGCACGGTTGTGTCCAACGTGCTCAACATTGATGGCTTTGGGTTTTAACAATTGGGTTTGCATTCGGATGTCCTTCTCAATACCCTCGGCTCGTTACACCGGTAAGGCTGAATGTTCAATCCCTCTGGAGCACACTGTCTCCAAGAGGGGACTCAAACGGCTGAATGGTTCAACCAGAATTAACGCGAATACAGCTCGACAATCAACGACTCGTTGACGTCAGCAGCAAATTCGTCGCGATCTGGAACTTTCTTGAAAGTTCCCTCGGCTTTGTCCACATTGACCTCAACCCAAGCGGGCAAGCCGACTTGGGTGGCCAATTGGAGGGCCTCGACGACGCGTCCTTGCTTTTTGGATTTTTCGCGAACGGCAATGATGTCGCCCGTTTTCACCAAAAAAGAAGGAATGTTGACCTGCTCACCATTGACGGTGATGGCCTTGTGGGACACCAACTGGCGTGCTTCAGCACGTGTGGAGCCAAAACCCATGCGATAGACAACATTGTCCAACCGTGACTCTAGGATGAAGAGCAAGTTGGAGCCGGTGTTGCCACGGCGACGATCGGCCTCGGCAAAGTAGCGTCTGAACTGGCGCTCTAAAACACCATACATGCGTTTGACTTTTTGCTTTTCACGCAACTGCAAACCAAAGTCCGATGTTCTCTGACCCGAGGTGCGACCATGCTGGCCGGGCTTGGAGTCAAATTTCGCCTTGTCTGCGATCGAGCGTCTTGCACTCTTTAAAAAGAGGTCGGTGCCTTCACGGCGGGAGAGTTTGGCCTTGGGGCCTAGATAACGTGCCACTTGCTTGTCCTTTGATTCGAATTGGCCGACGTTTTAGCGTCGGTAAGCCACAGGTCTTTCACCCGTGGCGGTGGGCTTGGGGGGAAAAATTAAATGCGACGACGCTTTTGAGGGCGGCATCCATTGTGCGGTACAGGCGTCACATCAGAGATGGAGTTGATGCGAATGCCAAGGGCGGCCAAAGCGCGCACAGAGGACTCACGACCAGGACCGGGGCCCTTGATCTCCACATCCAAATTCTTGATCCCTTGATCAATGGCAGAGCGACCCGCCACTTCAGAGGCCACCTGGGCGGCAAAAGGAGTCGATTTGCGCGAACCCTTGAAGCCTTGACCACCGGAGGAGGCCCATGACAAAGAATTGCCTTGGCGGTCCGTGATGGTGATGATGGTGTTGTTGAAAGAGGCGTGGACGTGGGCAATGCCATCGGCCACGTTCTTGCGAACTTTTTTGCGCACACGTTGTGCTGCATTATTGGAGGGTGCTTTTGCCATGGTGATCCCTTAACTATTTCTTCAATGACTGAGCGGCCTTGCGCGGACCCTTGCGAGTGCGAGCATTGGTGCGCGTTCTTTGGCCGTGCATGGGCAAACCTCTGCGATGGCGAAATCCGCGATAACACCCAATGTCCATCAAACGCTTGATGTTCATGGTGGTCTCGCGACGCAAGTCACCCTCAATGGTGAAATGCGCGATTTGATCTCGGATCTTTTCCAAGTCACCGTCGGTGAGGTCTTTGATCTTCTTGGCGTAATCAATCCCACAAGCTTCGCAAATTTTGCGAGCGCGTGTGCGACCAATGCCAAAAATAGCCGTCAAGCCCACTTCCGAGTGTTGGTGGGGCGGAATGTTGATACCAGCGATACGTGCCATGTTCGTCCTCTTAAATCTAGTTCAATCAGCCTTGACGCTGCTTGTGGCGGGGATCGGTGCAAATGACACGAACCACGCCCTTGCGTCGAATGACTTTGCAATTGCGGCAAATTTTCTTAACCGAAGCGGATACTTTCATTGCTCTTTTCTCCTGTCTTTTCACAACCGTGAATCCCCTGTGGTCAACACCACGCCAGGGGACTCTTATTTTTCAAAACCTGCTGTCTCGCCCCAAGCAGTTCAACCGCTCAGGCGAGACACTTTTTCTTTACTTGGCCCTGAACACAATGCGTGCTCGGGTCAAATCGTAGGGCGTGAGCTCCACGGTGACTTTGTCGCCAGGCAAAATGCGGATGTAGTGCATTCTCATCTTGCCCGAAATGTGACCCAAGACCACATGGCCATTTTCTAACTTCACTCGAAATGTGGCGTTGGGCAAGTTCTCCACCACCTCGCCGGCCATTTGAATGACATCATCTTTTGACATGCGTTCAAGCGCCCATCGTTGTTTTAAAGTTGGCTTTTTTCAACAGCGACTCGTACTGCTGGCTCATCAAATAATTTTGCACCTGGGCCATGAAGTCCATGGTCACCACCACAATAATCATGAGTGAGGTGCCGCCAAAGTAAAACGGCACGTTGTATTTCAAAATCAAAAATTCGGGCAGCAAACACACAAACGAGATGTAGACCGCACCCACCAAGGTGAGTCTGACCAAAATCTTGTCGATGTATTTCGCCGTTTGGTCGCCTGGTCGAATGCCCGGCACAAACGCACCCGACTTCTTCAAATTGTCAGCGGTCTCTTTGCTGTTGAACACCAAGGCGGTGTAGAAAAAGCAAAAGAACACGATCGCTGTCACATACAGCAAAATGTAGACGGGCTGGCCTGGTGAGAGGGCGCTGGAGATGTCTTTGAGCCATCTCATGCTCTCACTCGAGCCAAACCAGTTGGCGATGGTGGCGGGCAACAAAATGATCGATGACGCAAAGATCGGAGGAATCACTCCCGCCATGTTGATCTTCAAGGGCAGATGCGAAGACTGTCCGCCGTAGACCTTGTTGCCTTGCTGACGCCTGGCGTAGTTGACCAAAATTTTTCGCTGTCCGCGCTCCATGAACACCACAAAGTAGGTCACCAAACCCACCAAAATGACGATAAAGAGGCACACAATGATGCTCATCGCACCGGTTCTGACCAATTCAAGCAGTCCGCCCACCGCATTGGGCAGGCCCGCCGCAATGCCTGCAAAAATCAAAATCGAGATGCCGTTGCCCAAACCACGCTCGGTGATTTGCTCGCCCAGCCACATCAAAAACATCGTCCCCGCCGTCAAGCTCACCATCGCGGTGATCCTAAAACCCATCCCAGGGGCCAACACCAAACCGGCAGAAGACTCCAGCGCCAAGGCAATGCCCATGGACTGAAACAAAGCAAGACCCAAAGTGCCATAACGCGTGTACTGGGTGATCTTGCGACGACCCGATTCGCCCTCTTTTTTGATTTGCTCGAGACTGGGCAGCACATACGTCAAGAGCTGCATGATGATCGAGGCCGAGATGTAGGGCATGATCCCCAAAGCAAAAACCGTGAAGCGAGACAAGGCGCCACCCGAGAACATATTGAACAAATTCAAGATGCCCCCTTGCTGACCATTGAAGAGCTGCTGCAAGGCGGTGGGGTCAATGCCTGGCACCGGGATGTGCGCCCCGATGCGGTACACCACCAAGCCGAGCATCAAAAACACAAGCCGGCGACGCAGGTCACCGAACTTGTCGTTCTTGGCTAAGGTAGGGGATGTGGCCACGGGGATGCTCTTTGGAATGGGTTGAGGTGCTTGGTTAAAAAATCAACGGTGTGTGACTCAAGCCACTGAGCCGCCAAGCGCCTCAATGACCGCGCGTGCACCCGCGGTGGCACCAATGCCGGTGAGCTTCACCGCTTTGGTCAGTTCACCCGTTTTGACGACTTTCACCACTTTGATCATGTCTGAGACGATGTTGGCTTGTTTCAAAGCGAGCAAATCGACTTCGGGCAAACCCAAACGCTCAAGCGTGGTCAAGGTGATCTCGTCGTTGTATTTGAGCAAATGGGACTTGAAGCCGCGCTTGGGCAAGCGACGCTGCAAAGGCATTTGACCGCCTTCAAAACCCACTTTGTGGTAGCCACCCGCACGAGACTTTTGTCCCTTGTGGCCGCGACCCGCGGTTTTACCCAGTCCAGAGCCAATGCCGCGACCGACACGGCGCTTGGCGTGTTTGGCGCCATCGGCAGGTTTGATGTTATTGAGTTCCATGTTCTTGTCCATTACAGCACTCTGACCAAGTAGCTGATCTTGTTGATCATGCCGCGAACTGCGGGGGTGTCTTCCAACTCTTTGACGCTATTGACGCCACGAAGACCCAGGCCCCTGACGGTGGCACGGTGGCTCTCTTTGGTCCCAATGGGGCTTCTGACGAGTTGAACTTTTAATTTTTGGGGGGCGGTGGTCATCTGCGTTTCCTCTCAGATCAAACGAAGAGATCTTCAACGGCCTTGCCACGTTTGGCAGCGACCTCAGACGGTGTGGTGGACTTGACCAAGGCGTCAAGAGTGGCGCGAACCATGTTGTATGGGTTCGATGACCCGTGGCTCTTGGCCACGATGTCGGTGATGCCCATGACTTCAAAGACAGCGCGCATGGGACCGCCCGCGATGATGCCCGTACCCTTGGGGGCGGGCGCCATCATGACCACGGCGGCACCGTGGTGACCCGTCACATTGTGGTGGATAGAGCCGTTGCGCAAGGAGACTTTCATCATGTTGCGACGCGCTTCTTCCATGGCTTTTTGAACGGCAGCTGGCACCTCTTTGGATTTGCCTTTGCCCATGCCGACTCGGCCGTCACCGTCACCGACCACAGTCAGTGCGGCGAATGCCAAAATCCGTCCGCCCTTGACCACTTTGGTCACACGGTTGACAGCGATCATTTTCTCGCGCATGCCGTCGTCACGACTGTCGTCTTGCACTTTAGCTTGAACTTTTGCCATGTTTATTTCTCGATTCTCTTAAAACTGCAAACCGGCTTCGCGGGCTGCTTCGGCCAAGGCCTTGACGCGGCCGTGATAAGCGAAACCTGCGCGGTCGAACGCTACTTTTTCAACACCAGCGGCTTTGGCTTTTTGCGCAATGCGTGTACCGATGATTTGAGCCGCGGTGACGTTGCCGCCTTTGCCCGCAGCGCCGAGGTCTTTGCGAACTTCAGCTTCTGCAGTCGATGCGGTGGCGATCACGTGTGCGCCGTCGCCAGAGATGACGGTGGCGTAAATGTGCAAATTGGTGCGATTGACCGTGAGACGCGCCACACCCTGGGTCGCAATGCGAATACGGGTTTGACGTGAACGGCGCAGACGTTGCTGCTTTTTGGACAACATGATGCAGCTCCTTATTTCTTCTTGGTCTCTTTGATCGTGATCTTCTCATCCGAGTAACGGATGCCCTTGCCTTTGTAGGGCTCAGGAGGACGAACAGCACGAATCTCAGCGGCGATTTGACCCACGCGTTGACGGTCTGCGCCTTTGATCAAAATCTCAGTGGGCAATGGGGTCTCGACCTTGATGCCCGAGGGCATATCGATGTTGACCGGGTGGGAGTAACCCACCGTCAAGTTCAATTTGTTACCGGTGGCAGCGGCCTTGTAGCCCACGCCCACCAAATTGAGTTTTTTCTCAAAGCCCTTGGTCACACCGATCACCATGTTGTTGACCAACTGGCGCATCGTGCCACTCATGGCATTGGCTTGGCGTGACTCGTCGGCAGGCACAAACGTCATGTGCCCGGCTTCGTTGACCACCTTGACCAAGGCGTTGGCGGCGACACTCAAGGTGCCGCCCGCACCTTTGACGGTGATGTGTTCTGCTGCCATCGTCACGTCCACTCCCTGGGGAATGGCGACAGGCATTTTTGCTACTCTAGACATTGTCTTTCTCCTGCCTTACGCAACGTAACAAAGCACTTCACCACCGACACCGGTAGCGCGCGCTTTGCGATCAGTCATCACGCCCTTGGGCGTGGTCACAATGGCAACACCCAAGCCGTTCATGACTTGAGGGATGGCATCTCGGCCTTTGTAGACGCGCAGGCCTGGACGGCTCACGCGCTCAATGCGCTCGATGACAGGACGACCGGCGTAGTACTTGAGATCAATCAAGAGCTCAGTTTTACCGGCGTCGGTTTTGATTTGAAAGCCATCGATGTAGCCTTCTTCTTTAAGAACCTGGGCAATGGCCACCTTCACTTTGGAAGAGGGGACACTGACTGTGGGTTTTGCAACCATCTGCGCATTGCGAATGCGTGTCAGCAGGTCGGCGATAGGGTCACTCATGCTCATGTTGAATTGCTCCTGCCTTATTACCAGCTGGCCTTGGTGATACCGGGGATGTTGCCTTGAAAAGCCATCTCCCGCACCTTGGCGCGACCTAAACCAAACTGACGGAATGTTCCGCGAGGACGACCCGTGATTTCGCAACGGTTACGCTGACGAGTCGGGTAGGCGTTGCGTGGAAACTTTTGCAGCTCCAAGCGAGCCGCCATGCGCTCCTCATCAGGATGCTTGGCAGAGTTTGCAATCGCCTTCAATTCAGCGTATTTCTTTGCATACTTTGCCACCAATCTATCACGCTTGAGCTCGCGCTCGATCAATGCTACTTTAGCCACGTGTCACCTCAGTTCTTAAACGGGAAACGGAATCCGGTGAGTAGCGCCTTGCACTCTTCATCGTTTTTAGCCGTTGTGGTGATGCTGATGTTGAGACCGCGCAAGGCGTCAACCTTGTCGTACTCGATTTCAGGGAAAATGATTTGCTCTTTCACGCCGATGTTGTAGTTTCCACGGCCATCAAAGGCGCGACCTGAAATACCACGAAAGTCGCGCACACGGGGCAAAGCGATCGTGACAAAACGGTCCAAGAATTCATACATCTGCACGCCGCGCAAGGTCACCATGCAACCAATCGCTTGGCCCTCACGGATCTTGAAGCCCGCAATGGCTTTTTTGGCCACGGTCACGACGGGTTTTTGGCCGGCAATTTTGGTGAGATCCCCCACCGCGGCGTCCATCACCTTTTTGTCGGCGACTGCCTCGCTCACACCCATGTTGAGCGTGATCTTGGTCAGACGGGGCACTTGCATGGGTGACTTATATCCAAACTTGGCGATCAACTCGGGGACGAGTTTTTCACGGTAAAACTGTTGTAGACGTGCCATGCTCATGCCACCTTGATTTCTTCACCGCTGGACTTGAAGACGCGAACCTTCTTGCCATCGGCGAGTAATTTGATTCCCACGCGATCGGCCTTGCCGGTCTGCGCATTGAAAATGGCCACATTGGACTGGTGAATGGGCATGCTTTTTTCAACAATGCCACCTTCTTGTCCAGCCATGGGGTTGGGCTTGGTGTGCTTTTTCACCAAATTGATGCCCTCAACCACCACGTGGCTCTCGTCTTTGCGAAGCACGACTTTGCCGCGCTTGCCCTTATCGCGTCCTGCGAGGACAACGATTTCGTCACCTTTGCGAATCTTGTTCATGGCCCTATTCCTTACAGAACTTCAGGCGCCAAAGACACGATCTTCATGAAACGCTCGTTACGCAATTCACGCGTGACGGGGCCAAAGATACGAGTGCCAATGGGCTCTAGTTTGTTGTTGAGCAACACGGCTGCGTTGCCATCGAATTTCACCAAAGAGCCGTCTGAGCGACGGATGCCTTTGGCGGTGCGAACCACCACGGCACTGTAGACCTCGCCTTTTTTAACGCGGCCACGGGGAGCGGCTTCTTTGATGGTTACTTTGATGACGTCACCAACGCTGGCATAACGACGCTTGGAACCACCAAGCACCTTGATGCAAAGCACGGACTTGGCGCCCGTGTTGTCGGCAACCTCTAATCGAGATTCTGTCTGGATCATTTTCTGTTAATTCCCAACTTGTACTAGGGGGAAAGGGTCGATGCAGATGCATCCACTCTCGTCCTAATCAGTCTTGGACCCGCCATCCTCGCTTTGAACACCATGGCTCAAGGCAATTTTGTTTGGGGAAGATTCCTGCTTTTTGAGCAGAGCCCTCGATTATGAAGGATTTCAGTACCCGCGTCAACCCCTTGCGCATTTCTTGTCCAATTTCCTCCCCCGTTTACATTTACAGCGATAATTGGGTTGTGCGTTTTTACCCACACTTGGGCTGCCAAGGCCCCAGCCAGCACCCCCCACTCCATTGACTTGGCCCATGACTTGGCCCATAACTTGACCCGTGACTTGACCCATGCCCCATCCTGTCCCCCATGCCACAGCCGTCCCGTCCACACCCACGAGCCTAGACTTGACGTCAACGGCCAGCCCAAGAGACGCGAGCCACCACACCATCGCCTTTGTGGGCGGGGGCAATATGGCCAGCGCCATCTTGGGGGGCTTACTCAAAAGCGGCTTTGCGGCCCACCGACTGCACGTGATTGAGCCCTTGGCGTCGCAGCGCCAACACCTGGAGCCTCTTGGCGTGCAGGTTTGGGCTGAGCCCGCGGCCTTTTTATCGCAGGCGGACTTGGTCATATGGGCGGTCAAGCCACAAGTCTTCAAGGCCGCCGCCCAAGAAGTCGCCCCGTGGACCCACAAGGCCTTGCACCTGAGCGTGGCCGCGGGCATCACCATGACGAGCCTGGCCGAGTGGCTTCAAGCACCCCGTCTGGTGCGCGCCATGCCCAACACGCCCGCCTTGGTGGGTCTGGGGCAGACCGGGCTTTTTGCCAATGCAGCCGTGAGTCCAGAGGACAAATCACTCATTGAAGCCGTCTTGCAAAGCACGGGCGAGTGGCTTTGGCTGCCCAACGAATCCTTACTGGACGCCGTCACGGCCATTTCAGGCTCAGGGCCGGCCTATGTCTTTTATTTTCTAGAGGCCATGTGCAGTGCTGGCGAGAGCATGGGGCTCTCCAGCCAAGCAGCCAAGCAATTGGCCATCGGCACCTTGGTGGGCGCGGGCCAGCTGGCCGCCCAAAGCGCGGAGACACCCGCTGTGCTGCGTGAGCGTGTGACCTCCAAGGGCGGCACCACCCAAGCGGCCTTGGATCACATGAATCATGAGGCGCTGGGGGAACACTTTCAAGCGGCCATGTGGGCCGCTCACCGCCGCGCCCAGGCGCTGGGTGTGGAGTTCGGTCACTGATTTTGATGCTTCGCAAGGGTTTGCAGGGCGTGAATGGGGGAGCTGCACCAATTCAATGCGAAAATACAGGGGTCTTTTCTTTTTTAGGTACAACACCCATGAACAAACTTCTCGCCTTTTTACTCAGCACCAGTGTCCTCGCGTTTTCAGTGAATGCGTCTGCTCAGACGCCTGCACCCGCGGGCGCACCGACTGCCGCACCCACTGCGTCTCCAGCAGCCGCGCCTGCTGCTGCACCGAGTGCCAGCCCAGTTGCTGCCAGCACGGGCGAAGGCAAAAAAGCGCACAAAGCCAAAAAGAAAAAGCACAGCAAAAAGAAAAAGGCTGAAACCGCCAGCTGATGTCCTGCCCAGGAAACTGGATGAGAGCTTGACGCGAGCTCACCCCTAGAGAGGCCATCGTGAGATGGCCTTTTTTCTGGCACTCATCCACTCATCCACTCATCCACTCGTCGATCGAGCGCTCGTTCAGTGGCCCCAGGCCAAACCCGCCACAATGCCCGCAAAGAGCGTGGCGCCCAGCCAATGGTTGAGCCGGAACGCCAAAAAACAGCCCTCCCGTGTTCTTTGGCGAATGAGCACAAAGTGGCCCAACACCTGTAAGACACCGGCCCCAAGAGCGAGCCACCCAAACAGCCCCAAACCCAGGGGAGCGGTGAGTGCGCTCCAAGAGGCGAGGTACAGGCCATAGCACCCCATGACAAAGACCACATCCCAGTCACCCAAGGTGATGGCCGAGGTTTTCATGCCCAAATGGAGATCATCATCGCGGTCCACCATGGCGTACTCGGTATCGTAGGCCAAAACCCAGGCCATGTTGCCCAGCATGAGCCCCCAAGCCTGCAGGGGCACCACTTGAAACCACGCCTGCTCTGGCTCTCGAAGGCCGAGCACGCTCGCAAAGGCCATCGGAATACCAAAACTAAACGCCACCCCCAGCACCGCCTGGGGCATAGAGACCACGCGTTTGGCGTAGGGATAGACACAGGTCACGGCCAAGGCCACCAAGGACCACATCACACTGGCGCGGTTGATGGTGCACACCAATATGAACGCGAGGAGTGCCAACACGCCCCCCAGCCCCAAGGCCTCTTTGACACTCAAAGCGCCCCGTGTCACGGGACGCTGTGCCGTGCGCTTGACGTGGCGGTCAAACTCCCGATCGGCCACGTCGTTCAAGCAACAACCGGCCGAGCGCATCAAAATCGTCCCCAGGACAAAGACACCGAGCAAGTGCCAACCGGGCCAGCCGCCTTGGGCCAACCACAAGGCCGAGAGCGACGGCCACAAAAGAAGGAGCCAACCCGCGGGTCGATTCCAGCGAATGAGGTCCAAGTAAAGGGCGAGCCGACTCTCACTGGGCTCGCATGGCAATGGGGCCTGGATCTCGGTCTCGGTCTCGGTCTCGCTCGGGATCTCGCTTGGGGTCATGGAGTCAATCTGTCCAAGGTTGCGAAGGTTGTGAAGGACGCGAAGGTTCCCCAGGGGGTCATGAAGCCGTGAGGCGGGTGACACCAGGGAGCTCACACGCATACACCGCGTTTCTGAGCGCCGCAATGGCCTCGTAACGGGTGAAGCTTTTACGCCAGCACAGCACCACACGCCTCGACGGTGCTTGTTGGCCCTCGTCCACAATGGGCAAATAGCGCACATAGGTGGAGAGGTCTTTTTTCTTCCTCACGGGGCGCTCCAAGGCATCGGCTGGCACGCCCAAGCGTGGCACCAAGGTCACACCCATGCCCGCGGCCACCATGTGGCGAATGGTCTCCAATGAAGAGCCTTCAAAGCTTTTGCGTATGCCCTCGGTGTGGCTGGCAAAGCGCGCAAACTCGGGGCACACCTCCAGCACATGGTCGCGAAAACAGTGCCCATTGCCCAAGAGCAGCAAGGTCTCGTCCTTGAGCTCTTGCGCGCCGATGCTGGGCTGGCTTGCCAAGGGGTGAGCACTGGGCAAGGCCGCCAAGAAGGGTTCGTCATAAAGCGGGCACAAGGCCAAACCAGCGTCTTGAAAGGGCTCGGCCATGATGGCGCAATCGATCTCACCGGTTCTGAGCATTTCTAAGAGCTTATTGGTGAAGTTTTCTTGCAGCACCAAGGGCATTTGCGGCGTCATGCCGATCACATTTCTCACCAACTCGGGAAGTAAATAAGGCCCAATGGTGTAGATCACCCCCAGCTTCAAAGGACCGGCCAAGGGGTCCTTGCCGCGCTTGGCAATTTCCTTGATGTTGGCGGCTTGCTCGAGCACGCTTTGGGCTTGGCGCACGATCTCTTCACCCAAGGCGGTGGGGCTCACCTCATTGGCACTGCGCTCAAACAGCTTGAGGTCGAGCTCCTCTTCGAGCTTTTTGATGGCCACCGACAAAGTCGGTTGAGACACAAAACACGCGTCCGCAGCCCGTCCAAAATGACGCTCTCTGGCCACTGCCACGATGTATTTCAATTCGGTCAAGGTCATGGACACACTCTCATTGGTCTAGGGCATGAAGTCTAACAAGAAGCGCGAGGGCTGGGCCATTGGATTTGGGCTTTGGGCTTTGGGCTTTGGGCTTTGACCCTAAGCTTTTAAGTATTCAGCGCGCATGCTCTGCCAACGCTCCAAGTGGGCTTGCGCCGCCTGGGGGTCCTGGGCCCAGAGTTTGGGCGCCAGGCCTTGGGCCCACTCCAGCAAAAAAGTGTCCTGGCTCGGGTCGGCAAATCGCATGAGCGCCGCCCCCGACTGGCGCGCCCCCAAAAACTCTCCGGGGCCACGGATCTCCAAGTCGCGCCGCGCAATCTCAAAACCGTCTTGGGTCTGGCTCATCGCTTTGAGCCGCTGTTGGGCGTGCTCGGAGAGGCGGCCGTGTTCGCCCACCGAGTACAAGAGGACA
The DNA here is from genome assembly GCA_903844385.1 of uncultured Burkholderiales bacterium. Taxonomy (GTDB): domain Bacteria; phylum Pseudomonadota; class Gammaproteobacteria; order Burkholderiales; family Burkholderiaceae_C; genus Limnohabitans. The sequence continues at coordinate 18,978 of CAIMTJ010000022.1, read as the reverse complement.
CACGCCGAGGCCGCACGTCCTCGACCCACCCGGCCCCTCAATTGGTGCAGTTGGCTCAGTCCAAAGCGCTCGGCGTGCTCGATCACCATCAAGCTCGCGTTGGGCACATCAACACCGACCTCAATCACGGTGGTACTCACCAAGACGTGGAGCTCACCGGACTTGAAGGCTTGCATGACCGCTTTTTTTTCTTGTTCATGCATCTTGGAGTGCAGCAAACCGACCTGGAAAGACTGCGCGGGGCGTGGGGGCGCCAAGCTCGCCCCATTCGCCAAGGGTGTCGCAATAGGGTTGTGACTTTGGCGCTGTGCATCAGTCAGCTTGGCCTGCTGCTCTAGGTTCTCCAGCAGATCTGGCGTCTGAGCATCCCCGCCCCCAAAGAGGGGGGCATCCAAGCGGCCCAGCTCAGCTTGGAGCTCCAGGTGGGTTTGCGTGGCGTTGCTCAAATCGAGGGTTTCACTCTCTTCAATGAGCGGGCACACCCAGTAGACCTGATGGCCCATTTGCAATTGGGCTTTGACGCGGGAGATGAGTTCGGCGCGACGAGACTCGGCCAGCAACTTGGTGAGCACCGGTGTTCGACCCGGAGGCAACTCATCCAAGGTGGAGACATCCAGGTCGGCAAAGTAACTCATGGCCAGGGTGCGTGGAATCGGCGTGGCGGTCATCATGAGCAAATGCGGCTCAAAACCACTGGCCCCTTGGAGCTCAGATTCATTGGCGGGGGTGACTTCAACGCCCGCGTTCTTTTGTCGCAGGGCCAAGCGTTGCGCCACACCAAAGCGGTGCTGCTCATCAATGATGGCCAAGGCGAGGTTTTTGAAGAGCACCTGCTCTTGAATCACCGCATGGGTGCCAATCACCAAGGCCGCCACCCCGGACTCGATATCGGCCAAGGCCGCTTGTTTTTCCGCTTTCTTTTGACTGCCCGTGAGCCAGACCACTTTGAGGCCGCGCGCACTCAAGCTCGGGCGCAACCAGTCCGAGATCTTTTCAAAATGCTGGTGCGCCAAAATTTCGGTCGGCGCCATCAACGCGCATTGCCAACCCGCATCCACGCATTGCGCTGCTGCCAAGGCGGCCACCACCGTTTTTCCCGAGCCCACATCGCCTTGCAAGAGGCGGTGCATGGGGACGGTCTTTTTCAAGTCCTGGTCGATCTCTTGCACCACCCGCGCTTGCGCACGGGTCAACTCAAAGGGCAAGGCCGCGCGCAAGGCGTCGGCCACCGTGCTCTCATGGACCCCATTGGACTGAGCCATCCGTGTCTCCTGCACAGGCCTTGGGTTCGCCACCAAGGCCACAGCTCGGGTGCGGGCACGCTCTTGGCGGGCTTTGTTTTGCGACAGTTGTTGGGCCAGCAACTCGTCGGACTTGAGCCGGTCCCAAGCCGCATGCGCGCGCTGCTCCAATGCCATCAAGTCGGTGCCGGGCGGGGGCCCGTGCAAAAAGACCAAGGCGTCCTTGAGCGTCATGAGCCCACTCACCTCCAGCGCCGGATCGATGGTGGGGGCAAGTTCCCCGCGTTGAATGGCGCGTGCGAGTCCGCTCGCAATCACTTTGCGAATGTAGGTCTGCGGCAAAGCGGCGGTGGAGGTGTAGACCGGGGTCAAGGTCTGGGGCAGGGGCTCTTGCGCACTGGACAAACTGGGGTGCATCATGGTCCAGCCAAACATCCCGCCCTTGATCTCGCCGCGCAAACGCACGCGCGCGCCGGGCGCCAACTTCTTGGCCATGGAGGGGTAGGCGTTGAAAAACCGAACCGTGCAAGCTTGGGCGCCATCTCTCACCTCCAACTTCATTTGCCGCTTGGGGTGGGGGCTGATGTCGAGATGGGTGATGGTCGCTTCAATTTGGATCAACTGGCCGTCTCTGGCTTTGTCCAAGGATGTGAGCGCCGTCTCGTCTTCGTAGCGAAACGGGATGTGAAGCGCCATATCAAGAGGCGTGAAAAGACCCAGCTTGTGCAAAGCCTTTTGCGCGGCAGAGGGTTGTTTTTTCGTCTCCATGAGGGTTCCCATTGTGCATGCGAAAGCCTCAGCTTACTATTTTTCACTACAATCAAGGCTCACGAGAAACATCACTTCAAGATGTTTTCATGGCCCCTGTTTCCACCCCTTCGTGCTTGTGCGGTGCCTGGCACGTTGGGGGCGCTCTTGGGCACACGCGATGGAACGTGTTCTTCTTTCAACCACGAAGACGGGCCGGTCAAGCCCTCTTGCCGCATGCACACACCACCACAACCCCACCCCCCCGAGTGGCAGCTCAGTGACTTTGATTTCGAGTTGCCTGAGGACTTGATCGCCCAACACCCTTGTCACCCCAGGAGCGCCTCGCGACTCTTGGACGCGCGGGCAACCCCCCTGGTGGACCGCCATTTCACGCGCTTAGGCCAACTGCTCAAGCGCGGGGACTTGATGGTGTTCAACGACACGCAGGTGATGAAAGCACGCCTTTACGGTCAAAAACCAAGTGGTGGGCAATTTGAAATGCTCATCGAACGCGTGCTCACGCCCGCGGCAGGTGAGCCTCCACTCGAGCCAGACCTCCCCCACCAAGTGGTCGCCCATTTGCGGGTGAGCAAAAAACCGCTGATCGGCTCGATCCTGCAACTCGTCGGGGGAGCCACAGCGACCTTGCTCTCGCGCTATCCCGACCCCGGCGGCCCCTTGTGGCGATTTGCCTTGTCGCGCGACCCGATGGCCATCATGAGCGAGTCGGGCCACATCCCCTTGCCGCCTTACATCACCCGCCAAGACGAGAGCCGGGACCAAGACGACTACCAAACCATCTTTGCACAAAACTTGGGGGCGGTCGCCGCGCCCACGGCGGCTTTGCATTTTGATGCGTCGGTGCTGGCCGATTTGGCTCTCGCGGGGGTCGCATCTTCCCGTGTCACCCTGCACGTGGGCGCGGGCACCTTTCAGCCGGTGAAGACCGCCCTCATCAAAGACCACTCGATGCATTTTGAGCGCTATCACATCCCCGCCGAAACGCTCCACGCGATAGCGCAGTGTCGTCGCCGCGGCGGGCGGGTTTTGGCCGTGGGCACCACCAGTGTTCGAGCACTCGAATCGTGGGCCCAGACAGGACAAACCCAAGGCGACACCAACATCTTCATCACACCGGGCTTTGAGTTCAAGGTGGTGGACCTCTTGCTCACGAACTTTCATTTGCCCAAAAGCACCCTCTTGATGCTGGTGAGCGCCTTTGCGGGTTTTGAGCACATGCATCAGATCTATGCCCACGCCATTCAAGAACGCTATCGGTTTTTCAGCTACGGCGACGCCATGCTGCTTGAGAAATCCGCCCGCGGTTCATCCCCATCCACCCCATCTCGAGAGTAAGCCCCATGCTGCGCTTTGAACTGATCAGCCAACACGCCAATGCCCGCCGCGGCGTCTTGCATTTGAACCACGGTGTGGTGCAAACCCCCATCTTCATGCCCGTGGGCACCTACGGCACCGTCAAAGGCATGATGCCGCGAGACTTGAGCGAGATGGGCGCGCAGATCATTTTGGGCAACACCTTTCATCTGTGGCTCAGACCTGGCACCGAGGTCATCGACGCCTTTGGTGGCCTGCACGGCTTTGAGCGTTGGAGCAAACCCATCTTGACCGACAGCGGCGGCTTTCAGGTGTGGTCCTTGGGAGAGATGCGCAAAATCTCCGAAGAGGGGGTCCGTTTTGCCTCTCCCGTGAACGGCGACCGCATGATGCTGACACCCGAAGTGAGCATGCAAATCCAGACCAGTCTCAACAGTGACATCGTCATGCAGTTTGACGAGTGCACACCCTATGAAACCGCCGGGGTGCTCACCACCGAGCGCGAAGCGCGGGAATCCATGGAGCTCAGTTTGAGATGGGCACGGCGCTGCCAAATTGAGTTCGAGCGCTTGGCCAACCCCAACGCGCTCTTTGGTATCGTGCAAGGCGGCATGTTTGAAAACCTGCGCGAAGACTCCTTGGCCCAATTGGTGGAGATGGACTTTCCTGGCTACGCGGTGGGCGGGGTGAGTGTGGGCGAGCCCAAAGCGCAAATGCTCCAAATCATGGCCCACACGCCTCACCGACTGCCTGAGCACAAACCGCGTTATTTGATGGGGGTGGGCACGCCCGAGGACTTGGTGCAAGGCGTGCTCGATGGGGTCGATCTGTTTGATTGCGTCATGCCCACACGCAACGCCAGGAACGGTCATTTGTTCACGCGCTTTGGCGACTTAAAGCTCAGGAACGCCCGCCACAAAAGCGACCTCACACCTTTGGATGAAACCTGCACCTGCTATACCTGTCACGGCAACACCTTGGCCAATGGCGAGGTGAGTGGGGGCTTCAGTCGCGCTTACTTGCACCACTTGGACCGCTGTGGCGAGATGCTCGGCAGCATGCTCAACACCATCCACAATTTGCATTACTACTTGAACCTCATGCGCGAGATCCGCGAGGCCATGGACCACCAGCGCCTAGCGGCTTGGGTGGCCCAATTCAGAAGCGACCGCACCCGCGGCGTGTGAGCGGCGCACCATCGCAGCGCCTCGGTTGAGGAAGGACGAATGAGGCCGCATGAAGCCGCATGAGGCCACGTGAAGCCGCACTCAAGCATCAGGCGCTGGACTTGGGATCCCGATGAGGGGTTGGGGGTGAGGTTGGGGGTGAGGGTGGTTCTTGACCTTGATCACTCATTTGCGTGAACACCGTCAAGACGCCCGTGTAGCCATACAGATTTTGGTGGGCGATCTCACCGCCCGCAAAAAACCCCACGAGGGGCACATCGCCCAAAGCGCGGCGCAAGCACTGCAACTCGGCACTGGGCGCGCCAAAATGCGGCCCACCGCGGCCTGCGCAACTGATGTAAATGGCGCCCAAGACTTTGCGTGCCGGGTGCGGTTGTGACAACTCGGTTTGAACCCAGGCTTCTGGCACCTCTTGTGGCCAATCCTCGGGCTCCAAGGAGTCGCGAATTTGGGTGCCCATTCTCATCAAATCGGCCTTGGCCGCTTGTGCATTTCGCTCGCAAAACGTCAAGCTTTGGCCCACACTCAAAGCCTGCGCAACAGCGATGCCGCGCTTGGCGGGATCGAGCCCAATGATGTGGCGCACCATCACGGCCTCTTCAAAGTGACCGCTTTTGCCCAAGGCGTGCACATCCGAAGCGCTGATCCCCACCAGGGTTTGCTGCACTTTCGCAATGGCCGCGCGCGGCTGCTCCAAACTCACCCCCAGGTCGTGCAAGAGCACATCCAAGGCCGGCTCGCCGTCGAGCATGAGCACCACATGGCCTTCGCAAGCGGTGATGGTGCGCACCTTGGAGACGGGCGAGCAGCCCTGGGTCACCCGCGAGACCATGGCCACCGATTGGGCAAAGGCCACGCCACTCAAGCCCCCGCTCAAGACGCCTCGCTGCAGGCCTTGGCCCTGCACATTGCCACTCGAGCTCAGGGCAAACTGGTGAGCAAAGCCACGCGATGAGCTCAGACCGCCAAACACATAACCGCTTTGGGTGCGTTGGGCGAGCTCCTCAATCAGATCGGCCACATCGGCGGTTTGACCATCGGCGTGGATCAAGGCGGTGTGGGGCTCAAAGCCCGTCATCTCTACTGCACTCAGGGGAGACACACCGCTAAAGACACGGTACTGGTCCATCGACAAGTCGCACAGCATCACACACATCGCGGGCTCATCGAAGTACTCCACGTTGTTGGCGGCGATTCCCACTCCGGTGGTGCCCACCCAGTCGGTGACCCAGGGCAACTCAGCGCCCAAGTGGTCCAAAATATCTTGTGCACGTGCAGCGTATTGGTCGGTGATGTAGAGCAGCCCAAGACTGGGCGAGGAGGCGTAGTGTTCGCTCGCCATGTGCCCACGCAATTGCGCCAAAACCAGCTCGCAGCACTGCGCCGAGTCCGGGTGGGTGGCGTGGGCGAAGGGGAACATCAACACGGCGTGGGCCTTTTAAAAAAGCGTGTCCAGGCCTTTGAAGGCGCTGGGGTTGACGCGGGGCTTGGGTTGGGATTTGTTTGACGCTGCGCTCTTGGTGGGCGGCGGTGCTTTGCTGGAAGTGGTGTTGGAGGCTTTGTTGGAAACCTTGCTGGGTGTTTTTTCAGCCGCGCGACTCAGCGTTGAAGGACTTGCAGCGCGCTTGGGGGCGGGGGATTTCACCGGCGCCTTTTTCGCCTTTTTCACCTTGTTGGCCTTGGCCACCTTGGCCACCTTGGGAACATGGGCCGCAGCGGGTTTTGCGCTGCGTTGAACTTTGGCAGCACTTGGGCTGGTGGCTGGTGTTGCTTTGGAGGCTTTGCTGGATGGAGCGCTTGTTTTTTCTTGGGCGGGGGCGGTCTTGGCCGCGAGGTCGGCTTGGGCTTTTTGCGCGTTTTGAATATCGGTCAATGTTTTGCTGGCAATGGTTTGAAACTGCTGGCTCAATTGTGCCCACCACAGCATGGGGTCGGGTGCAGCACCCGAGGTCGGTGGGACCTGGGCTTTGTCGTTGGGGGGTGTAGGCTCTGGGTCAGGGGGCGCAGTCGACTGCTCACTGGCGGGCTTGTCGGGCGTGAAGGGCCAGTTGCTCGATGGCGATGGGGCCGGCTCACGAGGCGCACTGGCGCCGCTGTCTGCTTTGGGAGTCCAAGAAAAGGGGGAAGAAGCCTCGGGGGTGGGCGTCTCGGGCTTGCTGGGCGTGAACATCGAGGGCTTGATCTCCATGCTTTTGGCCAGCTCCGCCATGCTCAGATTCATGCCCTTCAAGGTCTTGAGGGTCATCAACTGCACCTCCAAGGCTTGCACACTCGCAGCGACGGCTTTGCTGTTTTGCTCTAGCCAAAACATCACGGTTTTGAGCTCCTGAATTCTTTTCTCAATCTCCTTAGGATCCAAGGTTGGGGCAATCCAGTGCTGGGCTTGGGGTGCGACCGTGGGCGTTTGAGAGAGTTGCTTTAAAAAGTCAAAACCCGGCACAAACTGTGAAAAGCCAAATGCATTGGAGTCACTCATGGGCAGAACCTTTGAAGAGGAGACGTTGAGAAAAAATCAAGCAAGAAAGAACGCAATCGGTGCCCCTTGCATCAGTGCTGCATAGGGGCCATGTGCTGTGAATGATCCTTGGGGTCCATGCCCCCAGATCTGGGCGCACTGCTGGGTGCATTCGCCAAGACGGGCACTTGCAGGGTCAGCGTTTGCGCAGAACCACTGGCGGTTTTGTAGCTGATGGTCAAGGGCAATTGGGTGAGCTTGGCAAAGCCCTCTTTCAAATCCATGAGCATCACATGGTAGCCACCGGGCTTGAGCGTCAAGGCTTGACCCGACTGCAGGACCAAGCTGTCGACTGCCGCCATTTTCATGACATTGCCCTCCATCGCCATGTTGTGGATTTGGGCCACCGCCGCCCAGGGGCTGCTCGCGGCTGTGATGGTGAGGTTTTCGCTGGCTTGCAGCGTCATGAAGGCCCCGGTGCCTTGCTGGCCTGTCACGACGGCACGCACCCAAGCGTCTTTGGCTTGCAATTGCGCTGAAGCCACAACGCCCCACATGAGCGCCACAAAAAACACAAACCATGGCCTGCTTTGGTGCATATCCAACTCCTCAAATTGCAATAAAAAACTCGATCAATTTAAACGCTTGCTCGTCCTGGCTGGGGCTCAGTCACAGCCGGCTCTGATGGGCCCACGATGAACTGTGAAATGGCACCCATCAAGGCAGAGGCGTTTTTGGTCTTTAACTCAATGTGCACCTTGTCACCGGCTTTCAAGTAAGGCGTGTGGGCCTGTCCTTGGGTGCGCGCTTCGATGGCTCTTTTTTGAGACAAACAGCTCACGCCAGTGGGCCAGACCCAGTCGCTGCCTTGAAGCACGCCGGCATTGCACACCGCACCGGTGCTCACAATGGTGCCCGAGGCCAAGGCGCGGTGGGCAGCACTTGCGGCGATGAGTTGGCCAAAATGAAAATCCATGTCTTGGCCGCATTCATTGAGCCCCAAGCGTTTGTCATTGACCCGCGTCTCCAGGGTCAAGTGCACTCGCCCCCCCCTCCACGCCTGCCCCAACTCATCGGGCGTGAGCGCCACTGGCCCAAATGAGGACCAGGGCATGTTGTGCATCGGCTCTAGCCCTGGGGTCGAGTCGGTGGACAGCGTCCACGCATTGGAGAGCATCACAAGGCGCACACTTTGAATGGCTTCAAGCTCAGACACGCCGCGCTCGACCTCATCGGTGATCACGGCAATCTCAGCCTCGAAGTCCCACTCCCCCCCTGGCTTGGGCAAGAGAACGTCTTCATGGGCCCCGAGTAAGCCCGTGCTCGAGCCAAAGCTCAATTCAGGGTGACTTGCCTCTGTACCTTGAGGGTGTCCGAGTCGCTGGGTTTGATAGGCCCGTGCGTGCACCCGTTGGTAAGCCCGGGGCAAGGGCGCCTGACAAAGGGATGGATTGAAGGCGAACGCATAACGCGCGCGGCCCTGGTTCAAGGCGTCGTAAAGATCTTGCAACTGGGGTGAGAAAAAATTCCAATCGTCCAAGACGTCTTGCAAGGTGTGGGCAATGGCGCTGGCAAAATGCGCTGTTTGCAGGTCTTTGGAGACCACCACCAATTGTCCGTCTTTGGAGCCGTCTTGATAACTTGCAAATTTCATGGTTTTGATCAAAATAAGGAAGTGAGTTCCGTCCCCCATTCTAGTGATTTAACGGCTCCAGAGTGCTTGGCGCCATAATTGAGTCCATGACAGTGACCATCCCCCCCAGCCTGTTGTCCAGACGGTCGAAGCCCACGCTCGATCGCGTCGCTTGGACAAGCAAGTTCGCCCTCTTGAGGATGAGGCCTCGAGCTTGGGGCCTCGATCTGTGCCGCTTGACTTGCCTCTTGGGGTTGCTCTCAAGCGCAGCGCTCACGCTGACTTGGGCGCAAACCCCAACGCCCCCCGCTTCTTTGTCCAGCGCGGGGCTGCCCTCCACCCTCAAGCTCGGCGCCTACGTCTGGCCCGTGGCGCAAAGCTTGGAGTACAAGATGGCCCTCAAAACCCACGGCTTCACGCTGCCCGCCAGCGCCACCATGGAGTGGCAAACGCAGGGCACGCGTTACCAGGCCAAATTGGAGATGAGACTGCCCCTGGTGGGATCACGAAGCCAGCACTCCAGTGGCGTGCTCAGCCCCCAAGGCGTTGAGCCCTTGCGTTTCAGCGACAACCAGCGCAGAGAACTCACCGCGACGGTCGACCGAGAGCACGCTCGCATTGAGCTGGCCGACCACGCCGGGCCAGTCCCCTTGCAAAAAGAGCACCAAGACGCCCTGAGCATTTACTTTGAGCTCGCGGGTCTCATGGGTGGCCTCAGTCCCCCCTACCCGATGGGACAAACACTCACCTTGCCGGTGTTCATGGCGCAAACCACGGAGATGTGGCCGTTTAAATTGATCAGCCAAGAACCACTCACCACCCCCATGGGGGTGCTCAACACCTTCAAAATTGAACGCTTGAAACGCTTTGCCGGTGACACCCAGCATGTCGAGCTTTGGCTCGCACCCAGTTTGGGGTTTTTACCGGCCAGGATCCTCATTGAACAAACCGATGGTGAGCGCATCGAGCAATGGGTTCAATCGCAAAAGCCTTGAAAGCGCTTTGCGCATAGCAGTAACGCAAGTCTCAGCTCAAGCAACGATCACTTGTGTGCGGCTTGCCCCTCGCCCCAGCGTTGGTTCCACAGCCGAAACAAGGGCTCGACCAAAACCAACACGGCCAAGAGTCGGCACACCTGAAGGGATGTCACCAAGGGCACATCGAGCTGCAACACTTTGGCCGTGATGGCCATCTCGGCGATGCCCCCAGGCGCGGTGCCCAAAATCATCGTGAGGGTCTTCACGCCGGTGAGCCAAGCCGTGGCAACAGCAAACAAGGCACATAGCACAATCAGCGCCAAGGAGCCCAATGCCACACTCAAGAGCCACTTGGGCGCCATCTTGATGAACTCGCGACTGAAGCGAACCCCCAAACTCACGCCCAAGAACATCTGGGCCCCATTGCTCATCCATGTCGGCACGCCCGACCAGTGGATACCCGCCAACGACAAGCCCATGGAGGTGAGCAAAGCGCCCAAAAACCACGGGTTCGAGCGCCCCCAGCGCTGCAAGAACCAAACGCCAACATAGCTCAACGCCGCCAACGCCAAGAGCCCAGAGAAGTCAATGTCCTTGGCCACGCTCACCAAGGCCTGCCCTTGAAAGCCCATCGTCTTCAAGGCAAATGGAATCACAATGGCAATCACCAACACCCTCAGACTGTGGGCCGCCGCGACCAAGTCGGTTCTGCCGTGCTCTCTTTCAGCAAGAAGGGTCATCTCGGACGCACCGCCAATGGCACCCGAGAAAAAACACGTCGCCAGTGTCAGGTCAGGAATGTGGTGTCGGTGAGTGCGGTAAAGCGCCACACCAAACGCCGCCCCCACCGCCAAGGCCCAACAAATGCTCAGCAAAATGACCCACCACAGCTGCAAAATCTCAGCCCCAATTTGTGCATTGAAGTAAAGCCCCAGGGCCATGCCAATGACAAATTGGCCGCCGTTTCTGAGCGGCCTCCAGCTGCGCGTGGGCAGTCCCGTCATGGAGGCGATCGAAATCACCAAAATCGGCCCAATCATCCACGGCAATGGCGAGCCCAGGGCTTTGAAGCTCATGGCCGCCACCAGCGCCAGGGCGAAGGTCGCGAGCCGCTCGAGCGCTTTGGACGCACTCTGCGGCTCCCGCCAAAACCCCCACCCGGCTTGCCATGTAAGCCGTGCCCCAAGCTCGCGCCAAGCACGCATGCGGGTCTTCAAAGCGGTCAACAAAACATTGGGCGTCAAAACTAGGTCTTTTTAATCAACAGGTGCATCCCATGCACCCAGCGGCCCCGGGGCTGGGCACCCGCCCATTATCCTCTTGAAGTGGCGCTGGCCAGTCGATGAAAAAAACCTGCGCCCGCCATGCACGCCTCGCGCTCAAATCTTACAATGCAGCCATGAACGCTTATATATTGACCCTCTCTTGTCCAGACCGCCCCGGCATTGTTCACGCGGTGTCTGGTTTTTTGCTCCAGCGCCACGCCAATATTGAAGAGGCCGCCCAGTACTCGGACCCGGCCACGGGGCTATTTTTCATGCGCGTGCGTTTTTTGTGTGAGCTCACCACCTCGGCGCTCTTGGCCGAGCTCATGCCCGAGGCCAACACCTTGGGGCTGCAATGGGACTTGCATGAGGTTCACCAAGCCATGCCCACGGTTCTCTTTGTGAGCAAAGAGGGTCACTGCTTGAACGATTTGCTCTTTCGCACCCAAAGTGGCTTGTTGCCCATTGCCGTCAAAGCCATCATCAGCAACCACCGTGACTTTTACCAACTCGCAGCCTCCTACAACATCCCCTTTCACCACATCCCCGTGACAGCCTCCACCAAGGCCAGTGCGGAGGCCAAACAAATGGAGATCATCCAAGCCGAGCAAGCGCAGTTGGTGGTGCTCGCGCGCTACATGCAAATCCTCTCCAACCCCATGTGCCAGGCCTTGAGTGGCAAAGCGATCAACATTCACCACAGCTTTTTACCCAGTTTCAAAGGCGCCAAGCCCTACCACCAAGCGCATGAGCGGGGCGTCAAACTCATCGGTGCGACCGCTCACTACGTCACCACCGATTTGGATGAAGGCCCCATCATCGAGCAAGACGTGGCGCGCGTGGACCACGCCCAGACCCCCGAAGACCTCACCCGCATGGGGCGAGACACCGAGAGCCAAGTGCTGGCGCGGGCCGTCAAATGGCACAGCGAGCACCGCGTCATCCTCAACGGCCACAAAACCGTCATCTTCAAATAAGGTCACCATGGCGCTTGACTTCGAACACCTCGTGAGCGACTCACCCCAAGCGGGGGTGAGCTTGGCGCGCAAAGAAGAGATCATCGAAGCGATGCGCCCCTGCGTTAAAACGCATGCACTGCTCTACGCCTTAGAAGACACCACCCCCTATGAGTGCGATGGCTTGACCGCTTACCGCACCCGCCCTTTGTGTGTGGTGCTGCCCGAGACCCACCAAGAGGTCCAAGCGGTGCTCAAAACCTGCCACGCCCACGGCATTCCCGTCGTGGCCCGAGGCGCTGGCACGGGCTTGTCGGGCGGGGCCATGCCCCACGCCCAAGGGGTGCTGTTGTCCTTGGCCAAATTCAACCGCATCTTGGACGTGAATCCACAAAGTCGCACAGCCCGTGTCGAGTGTGGGGTGCGCAACCTGGCCATCAGCCAAGCGGTGGCGCAGCATGGCCTGTATTACGCGCCAGATCCCTCGAGCCAGATCGCCTGCACCATTGGGGGCAATGTCGCTGAAAACTCGGGCGGGGTGCATTGCTTGAAATACGGCTTGACGCTGCACAACGTCTTGTCCATCAAGGGCTACACCATCGAGGGTGAAGCGGTGAGTTTTGGCTCCGAGACCTTGGATGCCGAGGGCTTGGATTGGCTCCCCTTGGTGGTGGGGTCTGAGGGCATGCTCGCCGTGACGCTGGAAGTGACGGTCAAATTGACCCCTTCTCCCCAAATTGCCCGCTGCATCATGGCGAGTTTTGCAACCCTTCAAGACGCGGGCCACGCGGTGGCGCAAATCATTGCCCAAGGCATCATTCCCGCTGGGCTCGAAATGATGGACCAAGCCATGACCCAAGCGGCCGAGAGATTTGTGCACGCGGGCTATGACTTGAATGCGGCGGCCATTTTGCTGTGTGAGAGCGACGGCACCGTGGAGGAAGTGCAAGAAGAAATTGTCCACATGAAGGCGGTCTTGGGTGAGTGCGGTGCCACCCAATTGGCCGTGAGTCAAAACGAGGCCGAACGCTTGCGCTTTTGGAGTGGGCGAAAAAATGCGTTTCCCGCCTCCGGTCAATTGAGCCCCGACTACATGTGCATGGACTCGACCATTCCTCGCAAACGCCTGGCCGACATGCTCCAAGCCATCACCCACATGCAAGGGCGCTACGGTCTGCGTTGCGTGAATGTCTTTCATGCGGGGGATGGCAACTTGCACCCCTTGATTTTGTTCGATGCCTCCAAGCCTCAAGAGCTCGCCTTGGCCGAGGCCTTTGGCGCTGAGATTTTGGAGACCAGCGTGCAAATGGGTGGCACCATCACCGGCGAGCATGGGGTGGGGGTGGAAAAGCTCACCAGCATGTGCGCGCAATTCACCGAGCCAGAAAACGATCAAATGCGACGCCTCAAAGCGGCCTTTGACCCCTTGGGTTTGTTAAATCCTGGCAAGGTCATCCCCTCGCTTCACCGCTGTGCAGAGCGCGGTCAAATGATCGTGCGCGGAGGCGCCTTGCCGCACCCCGAGCTCGAGCGCTTTTAAGCCCTGGGGGCTGGGCGCTCAGCACCTTCGTGGACGGCGCTTCTCGCACCAAAGATCGCTGTGCCCACACGCACCAGGGTGCTGCCCGCTTCGATGGCAGCCTCCAGATCTTGCGTCATCCCCATCGAGAGCGTGTCCCAAGAGGGGTTGCCCGTGGCTTGAAGGACGTGATCAAACACGGCCTTGCCCACGCGGTGAAGTGCCACTTGGCGGGCATGATCGGGCTCAGGATCGGGCATGGTCATGATGCCTTTGAGGCTGAGTCCCTTCAGGCCCATCACCGCTTGAGCCAGGGGTAAGACCTCCTCGGGCGGGATGCCCGACTTGGTCTGGCCTTGGTCGACATTGACTTGGATGAGCACCTTGAGTGGCGCGAGGAACGCCGGGCGCTGCTCGCTCAAACGCTGGGCGATTTTGAGGCGGTCCACGGTGTGCAACCAATCAAAGTGAGTGGCCACCAAGCGGGTTTTGTTGCTTTGAACGGGGCCAATGCAGTGCCAGACTGGCCTCGTTTTGAGGACAGCTCCGGGCTGGCTGGCCCATTGCGTGCTCGCGGCCTCTATCTTTTGCACCGCCTCTTGGATGTAGTTTTCTCCAAAATCCACCTGCCCAGCCCGGGCGAGCTCGGCCAAGCGCGCAAACGGCACGGTTTTGGAGACAGCCAGCAGCTGAACCTCTTGGGCCGAGCGCTTGCAGCGCAAACAAGCCGCTTGGATGCGCTCCAGAACGCCCGTCCACTGATCAATGAGCATCGTCATCTCTCCAATATACTCCTAGAATTGAACCTCGGTGTGGATTGACCCCAAGGATGCGGGGTTGTACCACACCTTGGGTTCGCCCCGCATTGGGGACTTCAAGCGTGACGCGCCAGACCTCAATGGATTTGCTCGTTTGACTCCTCTTTTGACGCCTTCATCAACCTCCAACTTACAAAGCCCACCATGTCCAGCACCCAGCCTAAAACCTACGAATCCATTTCCCCCAAGCGAGTTGCCTTTCTTGGCTTGGGTGTCATGGGCTACCCGATGGCTGCGCACTTGTTGCTGAGCGGCCACCACGTCACGGTCTACAACCGAACCCCGGCCAAAGCGCAAGCTTTTTTGATGGAATACGGGCACACTGAGCGCGTGCATACGGCCACCACCCCCAAAGCCGCGGCCCAAGGCGCTGAGGTGGTCTTTTGCTGTGTCGGCAACGACCACGACCTGGCCCAGGTGATTTTGGGAGACGAGGGGGCCTTGAACGGCATGGACCCCCACACCCTGTTGGTCGACCACACCACAGCGTCGGCACAAATTGCCCGAGAGCTTTTTGAGCACAGCATCAAAGCGGGGATCGATTTTATTGACGCCCCGGTCTCGGGCGGCCAAGCTGGCGCGCAAAACGGTCTGCTCACCGTCATGTGCGGCGGCAAGCGCGAGGCGTTTGAGCTCATTCGTCCTTTGGCCATGGCGTTTTCCAAAGCCTGCACTTACATGGGAGACAGTGGAGCGGGGCAACTCACCAAAATGGTCAACCAAATTTGCATCGCCGGTTTGGTTCAGGCCTTGAGCGAGGGCATTGCCTTTGGCATGAAAGCTGGCCTCGATATGAACGTGGTGCTTGATGTGATCAGCAAAGGTGCGGCACAAAGCTGGCAGATGGAAAACCGCGGCAAAACCATGGTGGCCGATCAGTTTGACTTTGGTTTTGCGGTGGACTGGATGCGCAAAGACTTGAACATCGTCTTGCAAGAGGCTCAAAAAAACGGGGCCAAGCTCCCCGTCACAGCCCTGGTGGACCAGTTTTATGCCGATGTGCAGCAGCTCGGTGGCAAGCGCTGGGACACCTCGAGTTTGATCAAGCGGCTGTCTTGATCACTTGACTGAGCGCCCTCATGTATCCATCAGGCGAACCCCCAGGTGTGCGCGGTGCACGCCTGGCGACACCGTCCTTCAGGTGAGCAGTTTTTAACGTTTGGCCGGTGCGGGCAACAAGGCTCTTAACTCATCGTCGGTCAAAATCTCAAACACCTTGATGACTTTTTGCACGCCCGGGGTGTTGCGAGTGACATCCACACCCAGGTCGGCTTCTCGCTTGGTCACTCGGCCCATCAAATAGACGGTACCACCTTCGGCCACCACTTTGAAGGCGTTGGAGGACAACTCCGGGTGGTCGACAAAATTGGCCTTCACCCGAGCGGCGAGCAACACATTTTTACTGCGCTCGGAGTAGGTGGTGACCGGCAGTATTTGAAGCTCATTGAGCACCGACTTCACATTATCGACTTGGGAGACAATTTGCATCACGTACTCTTTGTCGCGTGGGTTGCTCACCTCACCCGTGACCAACACTTGGCGGTTGTAGCTCGAGACACTGGCGTGAACTTTGTCGCCCAAGTTCTCTCGGATGCGAGACGAGGACTTGATCTCGATGGCCTCGTCTTCGAGCTGCGTGCCGGAGCTGCGCCGATCCGAGACCACCATGGTTCCCCCCACAAAGCCGCCCACGAGCATGGGAGCGCAGGCCTGTAGTCCCAGACTCACCAAGGCCATCACGGCCAGCAGCTGGGTCAATCGCATGGATAGGGTTTTGCTTTTCATGGTTGTCCTTCTTGGTCGCCTAACAATTGGGTGTCCACACCATCACACAGGCAATGCAAAATCAACAAGTGCACTTCCTGGATTCGGGCGGTGCGTTCATGCGGCACACAGATGTGCACATCGGTTTCTCTCAAGGCCTGGGCGATTTTGCCGCCCCCCTTGCCCGTCAACGCCACCACCGTCATCTCCCGCTGGTGCGCGCATTCTATCGCCTTGAGCACATTGACGGATCCACCACTGGTGGAAATGGCCAAGAGCACATCTCCGCCTTGACCCAGGGCCCGCACTTGTTTGGCAAAGATCTGACTGAAATCGTAATCGTTGCCAATGGCCGTCAAAATGGAGCTGTCGGTCGTGAGCGCAATGGCCCCAAGCTCGGGCCTCTCGCGCTCAAAGCGCCCGACAAATTCAGCGGCAAAGTGTTGTGAATCGGCTGCGGAGCCACCATTGCCACACACGAGCACCTTGCCGCCACTCGTCACACAAGCGAGCAAGGCCTGAATGGCCGAGGCGATCGGTTTGGACAAGACCTGGGCGGACTGGTATTTCAAGTCTGCGCTGTCGATAAACTGTTGTTCAATTCGTTGTTCTAGCATGCGGCGTTCTTTGTAAGGTGCAAAACCCGGCACGGGGGGAATGCACAGCAGCGGGGAGCGTTTGCACTTATGATTGCCCTTGCCACGCACAGATGATGGGTGTGATCATACCCGATCACCTTGACGCCAGGCGGCCTTGAAGACGCCAGCCAAGCGGCACTGCAGCGTGTGCTGAAACGACCAATTGGCCCCATGCTGAGACCCCCCCGAAGCTGATCCTCGGGGTGGCTTTTGAGATTCAAACCCCATGAGCACTCCTTTTCAAAACGCCTTGTTGGCCGCCAAAGACATCGTGAGTGGCCAGACACTTCCCGCGGCAAGCCTCTACGTGGTGGCGTCTCCCATTGGCAACTTGGCCGACATGACGCTGCGCGCGCTCTACATCCTTCAAGTCATGGACTTTGTGGCGTGTGAGGACACCCGCCACACCCAGCAGTTGTGCCGCAGTTTGGGGCTCGAGCTGCCCGCCTCCCAATGCATCGCCGTTCATCAACACAATGAGCACGAGGGTGCTGAGCGCGTGATCGCTTGCCTGCGCCAAGGCCAGCGTGTTGCCTATTTGAGTGACGCGGGCACGCCTGGGGTGAGCGACCCAGGCGCCGTTCTCACGCAAGCGGTGAGACGTGAGGGCTTTCGAGTGATCCCCATCCCTGGGGTGTCGAGCATCACCGCCTTGCTCAGTGTGAGTGG
Source organism: uncultured Burkholderiales bacterium (assembly GCA_903844385.1). GTDB lineage: Bacteria > Pseudomonadota > Gammaproteobacteria > Burkholderiales > Burkholderiaceae_C > Limnohabitans. Next base: position 1,771 of record CAIMTJ010000022.1, on the reverse strand, counting down.
AGCGGTCGAGCAAGATAACTCGGGCTTTGTTTTTTTGGGCTTCTTGTCCTCTAAATCACAAGCGCGCAGTGCGCAAATTGAGGGCATGGCGCTGGAGAGGCGGGTACAAATTCTTCTTGAAGCGCCACACCGAATTCATGCGACCGCCAAAGCACTCTCGGCCTTGGGAGAGCGTCCTTTAACGCTCGGGCGCGAACTCACCAAACAGTTTGAAGAAATCGTGACCTTGAAGAGCCACGAGCTCGAAGCCTGGTTGGAGGCATCGAGCGACCGCCAACGCGGCGAGTTTGCACTTGTTGTGCACCCACTCAAATCGTCGTCCGCTCAAGACGCGAGCATGGCCACACTCGACACGCGGGTGCTCAAATTACTGCTCCCCCATGTGCCCCTTAAAACCGCTGTGGCCTTGAGCGCAGACATCACAGGCCAAGCCAAAAAAGCCCTCTACGCCATGGCCTTGAGCCTCAAAGCCGAAGAATCAGAGTCCGACAACCCCGCGTTGTGATCGAACGCGCGCGAGCACCACAGGGTCTGAAGACCCAAGCCACCCCTTGTGGGCGAACATCTTGGTCGCGAGCTCGCGGTGCAATCGGCCCGCGTATTGCTGCAAGGCTCTCCAGCTTTGTTGCACTTGGTTTCACACTTGGGATGTTGTGCCAAAGCTTTTGTTGCTTGTTGCATTGTGATTGACCGGATCGTTTGGTTCATTAAATTGATCATAATTTCAGCTAATATTGAGGCAGACCCAACACCAATAGCCACCTTCATGGACATCAAAATGAAAAAACTTTTTGCCTCACTTATTTTTTTCGCGACCAGTTCAGTTTTTGCATTACCACCCATACCAAGCTCCGGGACTTGTGCTTTTTTGATCACTCAACCCGTCCCCCTGGGCATTACAAATTTTCCATTCAAGGGGACTGGTTATAACTTCATGGGCACACTAACTTTTAACAATGCCTCATCAGGAATGATGGACTTGATTGTTGTTAACGTCACGTACAACACCCAAGATAGTCCCTATTATGAACACTCTGGCATTTTAAACAACGCGCCCTTCACGATCACACCCATGTCCGCCGCAAACGGATTTTCAGGCGGCTTTTTGCTCAAAGTCACTCAAGGCAGCTCAACCACCGCCTTCAAAACCACAACACCCACGACGCCACTCACCAATATTGAACTCTTTGCCAATATTGTTCCTGTCAATGAGGGCAAATCCATCTTGATGCAATTAACGGCAACAAAGGTCTCAGGCGGCACGGCTCCCGGCTCAGGTGTTTGTCAATTTTGAGCGCCATTTTCATGAAACCACTATCGATTTCACTCATTTGCCTTGGGATTTCATTCCATGCTTTTGCCACTGATTCGTACGATCAAGTCAATAACGAATTGACAATTCCAAAGGTTCAAGTGGGCACCACTTTGTACAAGGATGTAAAAATTAAGGTTGGCGTTGTCCTGAGCCTTGGCAATGTCAAAGCCACTGAAGTGTTTGATGTTTATGACAACACCAAAAACCAACTGCTAATCGCTTCCGTTACCGTGGGTTCGACAACCTACAACAACGTTGTCGTCACAGTAGGTCATGTTCTGGAAGTAGGCGGCATCATTGATGCAGCAGCAATCAGCAACTCTTCTTCTGTTGCAGTCACCACCCTATTGACGATCAATTAAGTCAATGACTCTTTTGCTCATCGCTTTTGACACGCCCCAGTTGCGCTGGGTTCGCCATTGGATTTCCCATAATCGAGCATGATCATAAATGTGT
>CAIMTJ010000021.1 GCA_903844385.1 uncultured Burkholderiales bacterium | reverse complement strand
GGTCGTCAATGGTCGTCAAGGATTGTCGAAGGTCGTCAATGGTCGATACTGGTCGTCTAAGGTGTCCTTGATCCGCCCATAGGTGTCTTCCAAGCGCACAATATCGTCTTCGCCCAAATAGCTGCCCGACTGGACCTCGATCATTTCAAGCTCCGTGACCCCGGGGTTGTGCAAGCGGTGGACCTCGCCAATGGGGATGTAGGTGGATTGGTTCTCACCGAGCAAAAAAACCTCTTGGCCCTTGGTGACCTCGGCGCAGCCCTTGACCACGATCCAGTGCTCGGCGCGGTGGTGATGCTTTTGCAGTGACAGCGACGCACCGGCTTTCACGCAAATGCGCTTGACTTGAAAGCGCTCGCCTTGGTCAATGCTGTCGTACCAACCCCAGGGGCGGTGCACTTGGCGGTGCAAGACCGCTTTGGGGTCCTTGTTCTTTTCTAGCGCGGCCACCACCGTTTTAACGCCTTGGGCGTGATCACGGTGGGCCACCAAGAGGGCATCGGGTGTGTCCACGACCAGCAAGTCGTCCACCCCCAGGGTGACCACGGTGCGGTGCGGGGCGTGGATGAAGGTGTTGCGGCTCTCATGGGCGAAGCCCGAGCCGACAATGTGGTTGCCGTTGTGGTCTTGTGGCGTGAGGTCGGCCACGGCCGTCCAACTGCCCACATCGCTCCACTGACCCTGAAACGACACCACAACGATGGGGTGGTGGTGCTCCATGACGGCGTAGTCGATGCTCTCACTCGGACACACTTCCAGTGCCTGCGCCTTGGGTCTCACAAAGCGCATGGACTGCGCTGCACCCGGCTCTTGAGTGGGCAAGGTTTCCGTTGGTGCCTGCGCCATGGCCTTTTCACAGGCATCCAAGATCTCAGGGGCGTGTGCTTTCAAGGCATTGAGGAGCGTGTCGGCACGGGTGAGGAAAATCCCCGCGTTCCACAAATACTCGCCACTCAGAACATAAGATTGCGCGACATCGAGGGCGGGTTTTTCAACAAACCCCAACACCGGTGCGGGTCTGGGTGAGCCGTCGTTGGGTGTCCTTGCCGATGTCGATGCCGATTTCGTTGCTGAAATTGTGGCTGAAGTGGAGTCTGTTGTGACGGCGCTTGAGACGTCGGCGCTGCTGGTGTTGGAATGTGGAAGGAGACTCTCGTGACGCGGGCCTTGGTGAATATAGCCATAGGCAGAACTCGGGGAAGTGGGCTCCACCCCAAAGGTGACGATGGCGCCGTTCTGTGCAGCCTGCACCCCGGCTTCAATCGTTCTTTGAAAGGCCTCATGGTCGGGAATGTGGTGGTCCGAGGGACAAAAGAGCAGCAAGTCTGTGCCTGAGCTGACACCCTCAGCGATAGCGATGCGGCCCGACGCCAGCCACAAGGCCGCCATCGCCATGGCCGGCGCCGTGTTGCGCGCAAAGGGCTCGAGCACCAAGTCACCAAAGCAGTGGGCGTCTTTCAAAGCATCGGCCAGTAAAAAACGGTGGTCTTCGGCTGCCAACAAAACCATCTGCGGTGAAAAACGCTTCAAGCGCTCGAGCGTGAGGCTCAATAAACTGTGTCCCTCAATCAAGGGCACAAATTGCTTGGGGAAACTTTGTCGACTCAGGGGCCAAAGCCTGGTGCCTGAGCCCCCACACAAGATCACGGGGGTGATGGTGGGTTTGGCCTTGGAATTGAGCTCGGGTTGATGTGGGTGAAGAGATTGCATGGCGATCTTCAAAATGACCTACGTTATTTACGGCTATTACACGAGACGACTGGTGGGCTTTTCGTCGAGACAAGACGGCTCAAGAGGCAAGAGGG
>CAIMTJ010000020.1 GCA_903844385.1 uncultured Burkholderiales bacterium | reverse complement strand
TCAAATCCGGAGGAGAATTTTTTAGAAAGATTGGAAATCTGGAGAATGTCAGTCATCCCCTAATTTTAAGCCCGAATGGGCCAACCCAGGGCAAACTCTATAACACCCCTCGAGACCTCCTCTCAAGCCTTGCCTCCCAGACCTTTGCAGTCGTGACTCTCACCAGATGACGCTGCCTGTATTGAGCATCGGCTTTACAAAAAAAACTGGCTTGACAGTCATGCGTATCCTTTGGGGGGCCCGGTTTTTTTCGACACCTCTATAATTGTTTTTATCAGACAAGTTCGTTATTGAACTTCGTACTGTTTTTTATCTTTTGTCGATAAGGACTTTTTTTATGTTCATCAAAAATTCCTGGTACGTCGCTTGTCGGCCCGATGAGATTTACGGCAAGCCATTGGGGCGTCAAATTTGCGGTCAAAAGATGGTGCTCTACCGAGGCTCTGAAGGCCAACCGGTTGTGCTCGAAGACTTCTGCCCCCACCGCGGAACACCGCTATCGCTGGGCTTTGTCAAAGATGGCAACCTCGTGTGTGGCTACCATGGTTTGGAGATGGGGTGTGAGGGCAAGACCGTTGCGATGCCAGGACAGCGGGTGTCTTCTTTCCCGCCCATTCGAACATTTCCCGTCATTGAGCGTTATGGCTTTATCTGGGTTTGGCCGGGTGACCTCGACAAGGCAGACCCCGCCTTGATGCCCACCTTTGAGTTTTTTGACAATCCGCAGTGGGCTTACGGTGGTGGTATGTACCATGTGAATGCGGGCTATGAGCTCATGATCGACAATTTGATGGACTTGTCCCACGAAACCTATGTTCACTCCACGAGCATTGGGCAGCCCGAGATAGACGAGACCCCTTGCAAGACCGTTACTGAAGGCAATCGTGTGATCACGTCTCGCTTCATGGAGAACATCAAAGCGCCGCCGTTTTGGCGCATGGCCATGAGGGCCAATGGCTTGAACGATGAGGCAAGTGTCGACCGTTGGCAAATTTGTCGCTTCACACCACCGAGCCATGTGATGATCGATGTGGGTGTTGCTTTGGCAGGCAAGGGCGGATTTGATGCGGCCGATGAGGACAAGGTGTATTGTGTGGTGGTGGACTTCATCACCCCCGAGAGCGACACCTCGCATTGGTATTTCTGGGGGATGGCGCGCAAATTCAAGCCCAATGACCCGGCACTGACCTACAGCATTCGCGAGGGTCAAGGCAAAATTTTCGGGGAAGACATGCAAATGCTCGAGCAGCAGCAAGCCAATTTGCTCAACTACCCGAGCCGTCGATTGCTCAAGCTCAATATCGACGCGGGTGGCGTTCACTCTCGAATGGTGATTGAGCGTATCCTTTCAGAGCAAAGTAACGCTGCTGATGCGCATGCCTAAAGCTCGGTGCAATGACCCCATGGAGAGTTCTCTCACAAGTTCTCGTGATGATTTTGAGACAAAAAAAACCCACTCGAAAGTGGGTTTTGAAAGTTTCTTTACCTGGAGAAACTTGATCTTAACTGAGCGGTGTTCGAAGTCAACCCAGTGTTACTGAAATGCAGGGTTGATTACAGTTAATACAGAATTTACGCTTCTTACTTTCCTTACTTTCCTTACTTTCCTTACTTGCCTTACTCGCTTTACTCAGATTACCCGCATTACTTTCAATTCTTCGCTGACTAACTTTGGTTTTTGACGGTTTTTTCTGGGCTCGAGCGTCCTCAGTTGTGTGTATGAATGCATTTTTGCATGAAGCATCGCAGCATCAGGCCCAAGCTGTCCTCCCCCGTGTCCAAGTGGGCCACGATGGAGGTGTGGTTGTGGCCCGGGACTTGAACAAAGGTGGGCGCTAGCCAGTGTTGGTGCGCCACTTGGTGAAACAGTTCTGCTGCGTAGACATCCAGGCCAGGGTTTTCAAACTCGGCGATGGCGATGAATAAAGGCACATCCAAGCGCTCGGCGTGGGTGAGGGCCGAGCGCCTTGGGTAAAGTTGGGCGTCTTCGCCGTAGTAGGCCTTCACCCCGTGAGCATTGGGATTGTCGGCCCTCACATCGGCTCTGAGTCTTGCGCTGATGAGGATCAATGCATGCACGCCATGACCTTGGGGCGGCGTGACTGCGGGGTCCAAGACATAGGTTGCCGCATGGGACCCCCCAGCAGAGTGGCCGACCAAAAAGATGGGGGCAGCAGTGGTCTTGAGTTTTTGTGAGTGAGCTTGTAGCCAACGCAAAGCGAGCTCAATGTCTTTGGAGCCGTCAGGATAGGGGGCCTCGGGCGCTTGTCGATACTCAAGGTTGATGCCGATGTAGCCGTGCCTCACAAAGTACGTTAAAAAGTTGCCGTAAATATGCTCATTGGCGTCTTTGTCGCCGCGGACAAAGGCGCCGCCATGAACAAAGAGCACGACCCCTTTGGGTGGGTCGCCTCGGCTGGCGTGGTAGATATCAAGGACTTGGCGCTCGTGCGGGCCATAGGCCACGTTGCGTTGGACCTCTATGCCCCGAAGACTGCGCGCACTCAATACCGGTGTGTAGATATCGAGCACCAGCTTGCGGTTGGCGACGATGTCCTCAGACCAACGCGGGCCGAGCTCTCGCATGGCTTGCGCGCTCTCGGCGCTCAGGCCCTTATAGGTGTCAGGAAACATATTTGTTCTTTAGTCCACAACCACATGCGAGCTTTTGATGAGATCGCGCCAGAGCATATTGTCGTTTTTGATGTCGACAGCAAACGAGGCGGGTGTCGTGGCGACCGGGTCGAGTCCCAGCTTGCTGAGTTTGGCCAGCGCCTCAGGGTCTTTGAGAAACTTTTGAACTTCTTGGGACAATTTGTCCACCACTTGGGGGTTCATGTTGGCCGGGCCCAGTAAGCCGTTCCAGGTCTCCGCTTTGAAGCCAGCATAACTCTCGGCAATGCTTGGCACGTTGGGCATCTGCGCGTTGCGGCTCAAACTGGTGATGGCCAAGGTTTTAAATCGTCCTGTGTTCAAAAGCGCAATCAACTCGGATGGACTGCCTGCGTACATCTCCACTTGACCCGAGAGCAAGTCGGCCAAGGCTGGAGCACCACCTTTATAGGGCACATGAACCATCTCGATACCAGCTCGTTTGAGAAAAAGAAGTGGAGCCAAATGGGTCATGCTACCGGTACCCCCCGAGCCATAGTTGAGCTGATTGGGTCTCGCTTTGACGTAGGAGACGAACTCGCTCAAGGTGCTCACTGGCAATTTGGCACTCACGGCAATCACAAACCCATTGGACGCGACATTGGCAATGGGGGTGAAGTCGCTCAAGGGGTCGTAGTTGACTTTTTGGGTCACCGGCACGGGGCCAAATTGCGACAAGGCCGCTAGGAACAAGGTATAGCCGTCTGGCGCAGCTTTGGAGACGTATTCGGCAGCTGTCGCTCCTCCCGCACCGGGTTTGTTTTCAACAACAAAGGACTGATTGAAAGAAGCGCTCAGTCGTTCGGCCAAGATGCGTGCAATGGCATCGGTGTTGCCCGCTGGCGCGTAGGGAACAATGAGGCGAACAGGTTTTTGCGGCCACGTTTGAGCCCAAACCTGGGGCGTGACCATGAGCAGCAGCACAACCCAACGAAGCGTGGTTTTGATCCGATCTTTCATCATTACAAGGGCCTCCCATAAGAAACACTAAACGCCGCTTTTTTCCTTGACCACCGCAAAGGGTGGCGGGACCACAAAGCGCTCAAAATGCCATTGATCAAAGGAGTCGATGTTTCTCTCCCATGTTTGTGCGGTGTGCGGCTTGTCCAATGGAATTTGCTCCATGTCGCAATAAATCTCCACATTGTTGCCGTCGGGGTCTTTGAACACTAAAAAACAATTTTGTCCAGGGCCGTGTTTGCCAATTCCCCTCACAATCTCAATGTGGTGTTCATTCAAAATCTGCACGGCCCGCTCCATGTCTTGCACACTGTCGACCAAATAAGAGAAGTGCTCAAGCCCTGGCCTGGAGTACCTGGGCAGGTCATTGATCTCGCTGGAGTCCTTCGGTATTTGAGACAGTGCCAAATCGTGGTGATCGGTGCCCGATCTCAGAAACACCATTTGGTCACTGATCCAGTCGGAGACCTCCAGCCCTAAAATGTTGGTGTAAAACTCAACCGATTTGTGGATGTCGCGCACGGCCAGCACCAAGTGACCGAGTTTGCGGGGTTTGATTTTTTGCATCTCAGTGCTCATGCTCGGCCTCTACCGGGTTTTCGATGAATCCGATCCCTTCAATGCTTGCTTTCATGACGTCGCCGGGTTTGAGAAAAATCCCCCGACCCATTCCCACCCCTGTGGGCGTGCCAGTGGCGATCAAGTCACCGGGTTTTAAAGTGGTCATGCGCGACAAGTAAGCGATTTGCTCGGCGGTGTTGAAAATCATGTCCCGGGTGTTGCCGTCTTGCATGCGCTCACCATTGACATCGAGCATGAGTCGCAAGTTGTTGGGAGAGCCCAAGCAGTCTCGCGGCACCAACCACGGCCCCATGGGTCCAAATGTCTCAAAGCTTTTGCCCCGAAACCAATCGTGCGAGAAGGGGTAGTCGCTTCTTCGGGTGAGGTCTCTTGAAGAGATGTCGTTAAAGACCACGTAACCGGCCACATGCTCCAAGGCATTTTCCACGCTGATGTGCCGCCCGCCTACTCCCATCACCACCCCGAGTTCGACTTCCCAGTCGAGTTTCTCCACCGAGGAGGGCTTGATCACGGCTTGTCCAGGAGCGGCAAGGCAGGTCTCGGCTTTCATGAACACAAACGGCGAACTCTCGCTTCTTGCGCTCAACTGGGTGCCCATCTCCTGGGCATGTTCATGGTAGTTCGATGCCGCCGCAAAGATTCGACCCGGTTCATAAGGTGAGCACAGTGTGTGGTGCTCGGGTGCCAAGGGATGAACTTGTTGGCGAGTGATCAAGTCGATGATGCGAGGCGCCATGTCGGCCCAAACCATATCCGGCCAAGCCTGCAAGGTGTGCTCAACAGAGTGCAACAAGGCAGGGGGGAGTTGGAGTTGGCCGGCGCGGTTGAGCTCTTGCACATCGTAGAGACGGTCGTTGTGCACCCAAGCGGTCTTGTGTTGATGGTGCTGTTCATAGGTGGCCAGTGCGAACCATTGCATGGGTGTGTTTCCCTCGGTGTTTCAAAGGTGATGTGTATCCATTTCGGTCATTATGTATGCATATTGACTTTGATGTATATCTAATTTAATATCAAATTCAACCACATGTCAAACAGAAATGGGATCCATCGGTCCCCTTCGAGTGGTTATTGATTTCATTTGCCAGTCCCCACACAGGAGTTCCTTCATGGCCAAGCTCAGACACATTGCAATTTCAGTCACCGACCCGGAAGCTGCGGCTCAGTTTTTTGAGCAGGCCTTTGGCATGACCCGTGCGGGCAACGCCCAGCGGGGCGTTTACATGACCGATGGGGTGATGAATGTGGCCTTGCTCGACTTCAAGGATGAGCCGGTACCTGGCGGATTTCCCAAAGGCTACTGCGGGGTCATTCACTTTGGTATGTGGGTGGATGATTTAGAGAAAGCACAAGAAAAAATCGAAGCGGCAGGTGGCACCTATCTGACTGGCAGAAAAGAGACGGGGCCCAATGTCTACTATGAGGTCAAGTACAGAACGCCTGAGAAAATCGTGTTTGACATCACCGAATCGGGGTGGAAAGGTGCTGTGAAGGATGTTGTTGCCGTCGACCATTGAGTCTCCAAGCGCAACCGGCATGACCCACAAAGTTCTGGCCCTCATTGCCTTGCCTGAGATGGCGCTGCAAGCGCTGCGAGCTGCCTACGACTTGCGCTATGAGCCCAACCGTGCATTGCAAGCGGCACTCTTTGAGCAGTCTGAGCTCTCGCACTTCAGGGCCGTGTTGACCAATGGCTCGCGAGGGTTGAGTGCGCTGGAGATGGACAAGATGCCTCACTTGGAGATCGTCTCCACCTATGGTGTGGGCTATGAAAACGTCGATATCGAGCACGCGCGAGAGCGCGGCATTCGGGTGAGCCACTGTCCAGGGGCCAACGATGACACGGTGGCAGATCACGCTCTGGGCATGATGCTGTGCTTGGCGCGCGGGTTTCACCGCGCCGATCCACGCGTGAGATTGGGTCACTGGGAGGATGCGCGCGAGGAGCGACCGACTTTGAATTTGAGTCGCCTGGGCCTGCTGGGCCTGGGTCGCATTGGCAGCAAAATTGCCCTTCGAGCGCAGGCTTTTGGCATGGCTATTCATTACCATACCCCTGTTCCCAAGCCGGTGCCCTGGTCGTATTGCTCCTGCGTGCTGGACTTGGCCCAATCGAGCGATTTTCTGGTGCTGGCCTGTCCCGGAGGAAAGGCAACTTGGCATGCGGTGAACGCGCAGGTTTTGCAGGCCCTGGGTCCACAGGGGTATTTGGTCAACATCGCCAGAGGCTCGGTGGTTCAAACCGACGCTTTGGTCCAAGCGCTCAAGGGTGGCGTGATCGCAGGAGCCGCGTTGGATGTGTTCGAAAATGAGCCCCACATTGATGCAGACTTGCTCGCATGTGACAATGCACTCTTTACGCCCCATATGTCAGGTCGCTCACCGGCGGCCTATCGGGTTCAAACGGATATCTTGATGAACAATTGGCAACTTCAGTTCAGCGCCCAAATGCCCCTCTATGTGTTATGACGACCATTTCAGCAACGATTTTCAATGTACTGGCCGATGAAATTGTCCGTGGCGTCTTAAAACCCGGCAGCAAACTCGAAGAGCTTCCCCTGGCTGGCAGGTTCAAAGTCTCCAGAACGCCCATTCGCGAGGTCTTGCGAGAGCTCGCCTCCAAAGGCTTGGTGCAGCTCGTTCCCCGAAAAGGCGTGTTGGTGGCCGAGATCGGGCTCGAGGAGTTGTCCGATTTGCTCGAAGCCGAGTGCGAGTTGGAGGCGCTGTGCGCGCAAATTGCTGCGCACCGCATGTCCTTGCTGGAGAAAAAACACTTGGAGCGCATCCATGAGTTGACCACCGAGGCGGTGGATCAAGATGATGAAGCGACTTACCTTGCGTTGAACCATGAGTTTCACAACGCGATTTCTGCCGGCACCCACAACCACCACATTGCCCAGATGATCGGCAACCTGAGAGGGCGTTTGTCTGGATTTCGACAGGCCCAAAGTCAAACTGAAAAAAGACTCGTCACCTCGCATTCGGAACACCAAAGTATTGTGCAGGCCATTTTGAGCTCAGACGCACCGCGTGCGTTTGAGGCCATGCGGCTGCACAACGCTAGGTTGAGCTCCAAAGTGATCGAGCAACTCATGAAGCCCAAGCGCTCGCCATTGAACTCAAAACCTTCTTCTTCAAGGACAAAAAAATGAAACTCGACTCCAGCGCCCACGGTGTATTTCCGATTGCGCCCACGCCTTTTTTTGACGATGGCCGTATCGACACCGGTTCGATTGACCGTTTGGCCGATTTTTATGTCGCTTGCGGTGCCACAGGACTCACGGTGCTCGGTCAAATGGGCGAAGCTCCTAAGCTCACCCATGCGGAGAGTGTGGCCATCACCGCTCAATTCATTCGTCGCGCGCCTGTGCTGCCCGTTGTGGTGGGGGTGACATCACCGGGTTTTGCGTCCATGAAAGCCCTGGCCCAAGAGGTGATGGGCCTGGGTGCGGCGGGCGTCATGATTGCGCCCCCCAACACCTTGAGGACGGATGAACAAATCATCACCTATTACAAACAAGCCAGCAAGGCCATTGGTGAGGATGTCCCGATCGTGCTTCAAGACTATCCGCTGTCTTTTTCCGTTCAAATGAGCCCCAACGTGATTCGCACCATGGCCCAAGAGATCGCGGCCATTCAGATGATCAAACACGAGGACTGGCCAGGCCTTGAGAAGATCTCCGCGCTGCGAGGCTATGAGGCCGATGGCTCGATGCGGCACTTGGCGATATTGTGTGGCAACGGTGGGCTCTTCTTGGATTTTGAGATGAGCCGAGGTGCTGACGGATCCAACACGGGCTACTGCTTTCCTGACATGCTGTGTGATGTGGTGCGTCTTCAAAAAGCGGGTGAGCGCGATCAAGCCCATGATTTGTTTGATGCGCATTTGCCACTTTTGCGCTACGAGCAACAACCGGGCACAGGGATGGCGGTTCGTAAATACGTGCTCTTTAAGCGAGGCTTACTCAAGAGCGATGCACAGCGCGCTCCTGGCGGTCAACTCAACGCGACTTCGCAAAAAGAAGTCAACTATTTACTCCAAAGACTCGCCAAGAAGGACCCCAGAGCCCACGTGGTTTGAATTTGAGGGTCGGGGCTGGCCTGCGCAGTGAGCACGTTCGTGGTGAATGACAAGTCGCGTGCGCCAGAGCTCTCGGTGCGGGCCTGCGTGAAAAGTCGTGTCACCACACCCCGAAGTGCATTGCTTATTGCTCTCTCATCAACGGGATGGGCGGCGTTTTGGGCGGCGTTATGGACAACAACGTTCAGTAAAAAAAGGGAGTTGTGAGCAAAGGCGTGAGCTCACCTGTGAAGACCCAAGGCCAGTGTCAATGCTTAATTTTCAGGTTTGGGCTCGGGGAGTTGGGGTGACCATTGGTGCGATGGTGTGGAGCTGATCAAGTTGGACCAGGCGCTGGGTTTGCTTTTGATCGCTGTCTTCGTTTTAGGCGCGCGTGTAGTGGCGCCTTTGAGTTTTTTCTCGGCGTGGCTCGCGGCAGTGGATGTTGATTTAGGTTGAGTTGGCGTCTTCATGGGTCGTGCTTTTGTATGAACGCACTATAGTTTAATTTTTCAAATTATCCAACTGTATTAACCGTAAAACGTGTAGACCCTCTTGAAGTTCATTTCGCCATGGAGGCGCGCTCAATTTCACCTCTCGCTTCAAATTCGAGGTCCATCAACGCTTGCTTTTTTGAGCATCTCCTGCCATCACGCAGCCTCATGCCGCACGCAGTTGCTCGGGTTTTATTTTTTAATCGATAGCCAATTTTTCAAGTGCTGGCGTATTTTTTCGGTGAAGTTCATGGATTTGATCGAGGTGTGGGTACTTCCCCGTTGAGCCGGATCGATGGGGTGCGAGCCGGGTTGGGTCGGGGCACTGTCTTTGAGCGAATTGTCTCGAGTCGCTTGAGCCTTGGAGGCCGTGTGTTCAGGCGCCGTGGAGTCGCGAGTCTTGTCCAAGGTCAACAAGAGGGGTGTCTGCGCGGTGTTGTCTCTCGAGTGCTCCAGTGAGGGTTCAGTCGTCTGTTCAATCGACTGTTCATGCAGGGGCTCAATCCCTGTGCTGGGCGGGTGATCGAGTTGCGTGTCAAGCCAACTGCTTGGTGTGGCACCATCCTCTTGGGCTTTCAGGCACAAGGTCTCCTTGAGCCAGGCACAGACTTCGGCTGACCAAGGCACCGGATGGGTGGCGCCGTTGTTGGTAAAGAGATGCAGTGCGGGCACACAGACTTGAAATTTGTGTGCAACAGCCCATCCACAAATCGGACTGCGTGCGTTGTGGATCAAGAACACGTCGCCAAGAAAGCTTTTCATCAAGCGTTCAAATTGCATGCCCACCCAATCGTAGTCGTACTCCAAATCAAAGTGGTTCTTGGAGCCCACATCATCGATGGCGCGTGGGTCGATGCGCTGGTCTGGCGGTTTTCTCGATATGTGCAGTTTGTAGTCTTCTAAGTCAATATCTTTGTACAAGCCATAGATGGACCACCACGACAAACTCAGTCCAATGTCGTTGAAGATGAGGCCTTTGATTTCAAAAGTTAAAATTTGAGACAAATGCATCGACAAAATGCCACCCATGCTGGTGCCCACCAAATACACCTGCGTGTTGGATGCACAGACTTGTTCTTGGCGTCTTGCCCCCACGAATTCAACCAAATCGTCCAGGTAGATGGACATGGTGTAGTGGCGGCTCGCATCGAGCCAATCCGATGCCCCTCGACCGCAGTAATCGAGCGTGATCACGCGACAGTTCTCGTTCGCCTGAGCCATGGACAACAGGGGTGCAAACACGTCACGCGTCTCCAATAAACCCGGCAAGCAGATGAGCAGCATCGTCGCCTCCATGGGCCCCGCTTCGCTGTAAGCCAAGCGGCGAGACACTGGGACATGCTGGAGTTCGTGGAAGCGTTGGGATGGGATCATGGGGGTGGTGAACAAAGGCGTCATCCGATTGAAGCTGCAACATGTTGCACAGTCATGTCTTGTGAAGGGGGTGTCAAGGTCATGAATTTGACACATGGGCGTTTTAGAGTCAGTGCATTCGAGCGCCTCACCCTTTCACGGTTGGAATTTCAAAATCAAGTGGTCTGCATGGTCTGAATGGTTTGAAGTGGCATTTCCCATCAGGAGTTTGCCAATGGACACGTCAGTTTTATCGATTCAACAAGCCGCTAGAGGTGATGGCCTTTCCCGCTTCAAGAGAGGTTTGTCTAGGCCATTACACCACGCATTGAGACGCTGCTGGTGCTCAAGCGCTCTTTGGCAAACCTCACAAGCTTGGTTTGGCTTGACTGGGCCTGGGTCAGTGTTGTTCATTTCAGCCCAAGTCCATACACCCTTTTGCGCTGGGCATGAGGGTGTGCTTTGTTGGGTGCCATCAGTCCTGTCTTTTAGACCCCTCACGTGTGAGTTTTCTTTTTTTCTAACAGCCCCAAGGGAGTGCCATCATGAATGAACCTGTCCATCCACAAGTCGAGGAGTTTTCCGAAGAGCAATACGACGATTTGTTTGAGTCCGTGGGAGAAAGCCACCGCATGGCTTCATTCCATTTCAAGGAAGCGTCCAAACATCACGAACTCGCAGCGTCTGCCTTTGATCTCGCTGACCACACCACTTGCGATATGCATGCCTTCATGGCTTACCGCCATCAACTCAATGCAGTGCAGTATGCCGAGATCGCCGTGATGGAAATTCAAGGCTTGGACGAGATCGAGGAATAAAGCTGCGGGTTTTCGCCGTCTCTTGGATGGGGGTCGCCGTGGAGTTTGAGGTGGGGGCGAAGTCTGACTTCGCCCCCCTTTGGCGCTCGCGCGTGTGATCCCAGTCTCTCGAGGACTTGCTTCTGTCAAAGACGGGAGTGGTATTTTTCATGAAAAACCACCTTTGTTGCGATTTTTCTAAGAGAATGAATTGTTGACAGCAATTTCCTCAATGAGGTTTGAGGTTTCATGAGTTCCAACAACCCCCCCATCATCCGCAGCAACTCTCCTTTTAAAGTGGAGGTCACCCCTGGTTCTTTGAATGCAGGGGGCAAGAAAAATGGCGTTTTGCCCGGCCAAGCCAGTGGTCAACAACGCGACATGGCGTTTGACTTCAACAACGACGCCCCAAGCGATGAGTCCTTCCTGGCACTGCCTGAGACACCCAGCCCCGATCAGGTGGTGAGCGAAGGCACAACGCCTCAAGCCAACAACTCCTTGAGCGCGGATGGGGCAAGTCCTGCGAATTTGATCCAGCTCGATGAGTCTTTGCCCAGCTTGACGCCACCCGTGGGCTTTGTCCCGAGCGATGCCCATGACCCCAATAACTTGCGACTGGGCGCTGACTCGAGTTTGGACAACACCCTCAAGCTCGAGGCTGAGGCGTCTGGCTCGAATCGCAATAAGCTCCCCAAGGACGAAGCAGGGACAAAGAATTCCATTGACATCCCCGTCGAACATTCGGTCCAGGCTGTGGTCAAACTCATCATGGAGCACCCCGATACCCCCGAGCAGGTCAAGATCCTCATCAAACAAAACCGCTCCAACCCGGTGGTGCTCGAGGACCCCAAAGCGCGGGACAATGTGGCCAAGTTGGAGCTCGATCGTCCCCAGGACAATAAGCAAGTCTTGATTCCTGATGTGCCTGATGCGCCCAACCGACTCTCGATCGATCAAGACACTGCGCTGTCTCCCACATCCAAGTTCGACGACCCGCTCAAGGCTCCCCATCAAGCCCATTTCACACCCGACCTCCAGTCTGAGCACCGCGAGGCCATCGATGAGTCGGCGGCGTCCAATCATCTGCAGATCTTGCCTGAGGATTCGTCTGGGGCTCAAGAGAAGACCTCGGTGTTGGCACTGCACGCCCCACTTACTGAGCAAGTCTTGGCGTCGGTCGCCCTGAGCGCTCAAGCCCTCCAACCGCGGCAAGACGACAGCCCCCTTTCACCCCAGCTTGCAGAGCAAGCCCTTTTGGCAACGCCTGAACCTCAAGCGGTGATCGAGACTCCTGTCGTGAGCGCCAAACGCGCTCAAATGCTGGAAATTCGCAACGCCCTCATGGAGGAAAAACAGCGCAAGTCAGAGGATTTCAGTGGGCGCGTGAATGCGATCCGTAAAAGCGTTGCCCACGTCAATCAACGCTTGGATGTGGTCGAAAAAACACCCCGAGTGGTGGTCGAGTAAGTTTGCCATCATGACCTCTTTTGCGGGTCTAGCAAACTGAGTGTCTATCAGGGTGAAGGTGGGCTCGGGTCTACAGCGCTAAAACTCGCCCCAACCCCAAGGATTCAACGCTGCGCTTCAAAATTGGTGCCAAATCCTTCAGGCACGTCAGGCCCCCAGAGATAAAAGGAGTCTGGGGGAGGGTGGTTTTGGGCCGGCCAATTGAGGTCGTGCGGCACAAAATCAATGTCGTAAGAGTACTCCACATAGCTGCCCCAGGGGTCCCGCGTGTAGCGAAAATAATTCGACCCGAGCACATGGCGGCCCACACCCCAGCCATAGGTGTGGCCTTTCTCGCTCATTTGTTTCATGCCCAGACCGACTTGGTCAATCGAGTTCACCGCCCAGGAGCTGTGGTGAAAGCCATAATCCTCCGAGATCAAAAAGGCCAGCAAATGGTGATCACTGCCATGGGGTGAGTGCATGAAGGCGATGGCCATGGGGTTCTCACCCGATGAATCCGAGAGTTTGAGGCCCAAGACCCCATGGTAAAAATCCAAAGACTCACTCACACTCTTGGTGAAGACCAAGGTGTGCGACAGGTACAGGGGATGGACTTTTGGGGCGCGAGAGCTCGCCGGCGCGCGGCCTTGGCCACTGCACTCGGGCTCAAAAACGCGAGGACTTTGCGCTGAAGGGGAGGACTTGGGTGCGACCTTGATTTGCACGGGAAAGCCGTCGTTGGAGCGAATCCAAAGCCCACCTGGGCTCTCGGGGTCGGGAGAGAGGATGCGCTCGATCCCCTTGGACTGCAGGTGCTGGACAAAGGGCTCGAAGTCCTCGGCGTACACGCCAAACGTGAGCCACAAGAGGCGCTTTTGATCGCCTTGGACAAGCCGCGCGTAGCGCTGTGGGTTGTTGTAAGCGTAAAGTGCAAGGCCCCCGTTGTGGTCTTTCACCTCCAGGCCAAAAGCGGTGTAAAAAGCCCTCGCATCCTCCAAGTTGGGCACACTCAAGACATGTTCATCCAGTGAATGAACCGCCAAGATGCCTTTGCGCTTGGTCTGGGCCATGATGGAATTGCTCATTGGTTGTTTCTCCCCGTGCCAAAGTGAGTCAGTGTGGCGTGAAGTCAGCACTATAGCTCAGCCCACCGAGGGCGCCCAGTTGTGGTATTCACCAATGCCCGTGTGAGCGCTCAGCACCAGCACAAGGCTACAAGGGCAAGGATAGGGGACAGCTCAGGCCTGGGACTCGGGGTAGGCGCTTGAGTGTGCCTGTGGGTGTGCGTGTGCGTGTGATTGAGCGTGAGCCGAGTCGATCTTGGCTCGGCCGCCCACGGTTTCAGGACCTGGCGTCGATTTGACTGCCCTTTAAGACGATATTGCTTTTCATCGCTTTGGTGAGATCGGCCGCTTTGATGTTAAAGCTCCTCACCACCTCGCCAGTGCTGGTGTTGGTCATCTTCACTTGGATGGCAAGACCGTCCTTGGAGACCGCGTAGCCCACGCTCACATCGGGGGGCGCCGTGAGATGAATGGCTTTGAGCTCTTGCACCAAGGGCGTGTGAATCGCAGCGGTCTTGGGCTTAGCGCTGCTCTTGACCAAAGCGGGGGTTGAAGTTTCAGCTTGCGTGAAGGTTTGAAATGGCAAGGGGGTGATCCCAGAGTCGGCGCTCTCGCCATGCGAAGATCCAAGTGGCGAGCTCACACCCGCACCTAAGCCCAATTTGACCGCGGGGTCAAGGGCTGAAATGCTGTTGAGGGCTTGAACGCCATTGTTGGACACGATTCTCTCCTATTGAGTGACTGCCATCCTCTATTGGATGCATGGATTGGGAATCGT
The DNA here is from genome assembly GCA_903844385.1 of uncultured Burkholderiales bacterium. Taxonomy (GTDB): domain Bacteria; phylum Pseudomonadota; class Gammaproteobacteria; order Burkholderiales; family Burkholderiaceae_C; genus Limnohabitans. The sequence goes on along the minus strand of CAIMTJ010000020.1, from coordinate 8,969 downwards.
CAATTCTAGGGCGGACTCAAGCCCAAAACCCGATTCGACACTGTTTTTACATTCATTACCAAATGATTATGAAAATTACAAACAATTGTGGTTTGGGGTGATATCGATGCACTTGGGAGGCCTTGCCAAGCAAGCCCGCTCAAGCCCACTCAAGCTCGCTGCATTTCGCAAAGAGGGGCAGAGCTGCACCGCTTCACTCGAGGGGGACATTTTTTTGAGAAGCCTCAAATGTTGAGTAGAATCGGTAGGTTTGTCACAATTATTAAATACTGAGGGTTTCAGGAACTCCATGGACTACACCAACATGTCTGCCTATTACGATGTCATCATGACCTCGGGCTATTATGACTATCAGGGCATTGTGGACGGGTTGGTGAGCCACCCCAACGTGAGCAATGTATTGGAGATCGGTTGTGGCACCGGTCTCATCTTGGAGGAGTTTGCCAAACGTCAGCCCCAGGTGGCCATCACCGGGGTGGACTTGACCCAGGCCATGCTCGACATTGCCAAGCCTCGGCTCGCGGGTTTTCCCCAGGTCCAACTCTCCCAAGAAAACGTGGTCGTGTTCGATTTGAAGCAACAATTCGATTTGACCTTTTCGTATGGTGGTGTGTGGTACTTTGTGATCGATGGCGACCAAGAGCCCTTTTTGGTGAGCCACATCCCGGGCGACAAACACAACGAACAAGGCTTGGCGCAGTTGTCCTTGCATGTGAAGTCTGGCGGTTTGCTGCTGCTGGGCATCCAAGGCCCTCACCACGACTACGAGCGCACCATCTCCAACGGCATGGTGTACTCGCAAAAGATTCACCCCGCTCCCAATGGTTTCATCAAAGACTATTTCCTCAGTGATGGCGACAAAACGGTGATGGCCCAAACGGTGCACTATCGCACCTATGATTTTGCGCAAAGCCAACAAATGCTCAGCGCCTATGGCTTTGATTACCAGCCTCAAGCGACCAGCAACCCGAAGTTTTTGACTTTTAAAAAGCGCTAAAGCCTTGGTGAGGAAGATGCCCGTGTGTCCCCCTCCAACGCTTGGATCTGCGCCCTGCACAGCCCTTGAGAACGCCAACAACGTTTGGGGCTCTGGCAAGAGGCCCCTCATGGCTTGGGCCTCAAGAGCGCGGCTCGCGCGCAGGGGCTCACTGTTCGCCCCCACACTTTAATACTTGGTCCCCCTCTTCATCATGAATTCAACCGCTTTGAGCCCTCAAATTTTATTCATCGGTGTGGGCAACATGGGCAACCCCATGGCCGCCAATCTCATTCGAGCTGGCTACACCGTCTGGGTGCGAGACTTGGATGAGAAAAAAGCCAAGAACTTGCTCGATCTTGGGGCCCGTTGGGCGGCTCAACTGCCAGAAGTCGCCGCCACAGTGGATGTGGCGTTTTGCTCATTACCCGGCCCCCCTGAGGTCAAAGCGGTGATGCTCGGTGACACAGCCTTGGTCTCGCACATGAAGCGCGGCGCTTGCATCATCGACACCTCCACGAGTTCGCCCGATTTGGTCTCGGAGGTGTTCACGGCTGCAGCGCAGCGTGGGGTGCATTTTCTAGAAGCGCCAGTGACCAATGCGGTGGATTTTGCCGCTCTTGGGCGACTGTCGATTTTTGTGGGCGGTGAGGAGTCCATCTATCTCCAGCACAAACCGATGTTTGACGTGATCGGTGAGAAGATCTTCTTTGTTGGCAAACCCGGTAATGGGGCCACTGTCAAACTGCTCACCAATTTACTTTGGTTTGTGAGTGCGGCCACCATGGGCGAGGCGTTGATGCTTGGCGCCAAAGCGGGGGTGCCTTTGCACACCGTGTGGGAGGCCATCAAGTCCTCAGCGGGCAACTCCTGGGTGGCCGAGCACGATGTGCCCTCGATCTTTGCCGGTCACTACGACCCGAGTTTTTCATTGGCACTGTGTGTCAAGGACTTGACGCTGATCAACCAGATTGCGCAAACCCAAGGCTACGACCTCAAGATGGGCGCCTTGGCCAAGACCTTGTTTCAAGAGGCCGCTGATCGGTTTGGCGCCCAAGCTGCTGAGCTGCATGTGGTCAAACTCTTGGAGGAACGCGTTGGGCTGCTCTTGAGGCCACCGCTGGGTGAGGCTGTCTCCTCCACAGCACCGACAACGCCCACGCCAGCCTTGACGCGGGGCGACACCAGCGCTTTGGCGGTGCACCAACCCGCTTTGATGCGCCAAGCCCACCAGCACATGCCGCAAGGTGTCGCAGAGAACTATCGCTATTGGGGGGAGGACAAGACCGTTTTTATCAAGAGCGCGAAAGGCTGCGTCCTCACCGATGTGGACAACAAGCAGTACGTGGATTTTCGCTTGGGATACGGCCCCATCATTTTGGGCTACCGCGACGCGCGTGTGGACCAAGCGGTGGTGGAACAAATCACCCAACGTGGGACTTTGACAGGGTTTGCCACAGCGCTGGATGCTCTTGTCGTGCAGCAAGTCAAAGCCCTGTGCCCACAAATTGACAAAATGCGCTTTGCCAACTCTGGCACCGAGGCGGTCATGGGGGCGGTGAGAACGGCTCGAGGCTACACCCGGCGCGAGCGCGTGGCCATTGTGGAGGGCGGTTTTCATGGGCTCTATGACGAGATGATGTGGAAGTCCGATATCGAGAGTTGGACCCCGGGCTCTGGGGTTGAGCCCCGCGTGATCCCCTTTGGCGCAGGTATTCCAGCGCGCGCGCGAGACCATGTCGACATCATTGGGCTCAACGACCCCGAGGCACTCGAGCGCTTGTTTGCCACTCGCCGTGACAGCCTGGCTTGTGTGGTGCTCGAGCCCATCATTGGCAACGCGGGCAGCATCGCCGCGACTGCGCAGTGGCTGGCCAGGCTTCGAGAGCTTTGCGACCTCAACGGCAGTTTGCTCATCATCGATGAGGTGAAATCAGGTTTTCGGGTGGCCAAGGGCGGCGCCCAAGAGCTCTATGGCATCCATGCCGACCTCACCACCTATGCCAAAGCGATGGGCAATGGCTACCCCGTGGCCGCCTTTGGTGGACGCGCCGAGGTGATGGACGTGGTGGGCTCGCAGCCCGGTGCCGTGGTGCATGGTGGAACCTACACGGCCAATATGGTGGCGTTGAGTGCCGCACACGCCACCCTCGATATCCTCACCCACACGAACGCTTTGGACACCGCCTCGCATGCAGGCAAGGCCATTCAAGCCGTTCTCGCTCGGGTGTTCACCTCTGCCGGTATCGAGTTTCAGTTCGCGGGGCCTGCCACCATGTTTGGCGTTCATTTCACGCCAACAGTGCCCACCACTTACCGCGACTGGAGAAAGACCAACAGTGAGCTCTACCGCCACTTTGCCTGGGGTCTCATCGAGCGTGGCGTCATGCTCGAGCCCGATTCACGCGAGCCGTGGTTTTTGTGCGAGGCACACCAAAGCGTGGACCTCGGTTGGCTCGAAGACGTGGCCCATTCGGCCATGAAAGCAGCATTGCATCAATCGCTCAAGGCTTGAGAGCTGCACACGGTTGGGTTGATGCCTGGCCAAGACTCGCGCTAGCGCCCAAGGAGTCGATGTTTGAGCCGACCCACGGCATAAAAGGCCTGTCCCATCCATTCTCTAAAGACGAGTTGGCTGTGAACGAGGGCTTCAGCGTCGGGGAGCCAATCCATGAGGGTTGGTTCTCGGAGTCTGACTTTGAAGTCGACGGGGTAAGCATCAACCTCAAACCCCGCGTTTTCAAACAAAGCACGCGCGCGTGGCATGTGAAAGGCCGAGGTGACGAGTGTGACTCGGATCTTGTCATTGGGGGTCTTCGAGCGGGTGTGCTCAAGGATCAAGGCCTTGACGGCGCGTGACTCTTCCTCAGTGGTCGACACGCCCGTGGTCACCCAAATGAGGTCTTGGGGAACGCCCAAAGCCGTGGCCTTTTGCTTGAGGTATTGACCCTCGACGGGGGTGTCTGGCCACCAGGGAATAGCGCCACCGGTGAAAATCAAATGCGCTGGGTGCTGGGCTTGAGAGGAGTTGATGGCCTGAAAGAGCTCAACCCCCGCAAACAGCCGATCGGGGTCTGACCACTCGGTGACCGCACCTTTGTCTCCTTGCACCGAATGGATCATGCCGCTCAGAATCACCACATAGTTGCTGCCCGCCATGGCCTGGGGGCTCACGCGCACGGCACCTTCTTCCAAACTTCTCAATAAAGCGTCAGCGCATTTGGGTGTGGACAAAACCCACAACAGCACGAGAGCGATGAGTATGGGAGTTCGTTTTTTTTGAACCAAACCCCAAATCATGAAATACCCCACCACGCTGATGGGTAAAAACAGCAAAGGCAAAATCTTGTGCAAATACAGCATGGTTGGGGTCCCGTTTGGGTATGAATGGGGGAGGGTGACTTTTGAGTCTATCCTACTGTAACCGAAGACGCCTGGGCGCCACCCTAGAGCTCAGCGCCATAGAAATTCATGGCGCTCAGGAGGGGGTGTTGAGTGTGGGCGTGCTCTCTTTTTGGGGGTTCATTGAGGACGCCAAGACGGCTTTTTCCTACCTTAAAAATAAGACATCAGGCGTTGGGCTTGAATTTCTGGTTCGGTGTGGGCCACGATGGCTCTCACCACCGCAATGGAGCCCACCCCGCAAGCTCGCACCGCTTTGAACTGGCTTTCGTCAATGCCGCCTATGCCCACCAAGGAGAAGGATTTCATGACGCTCGCGTAAGCCCTTAAACGCCCCAAGCCTTGGGGCTTGGTTTTCATTTGCTTTAAGGTGGTGGGGAACACCGCGCCCAAGGCCAGATAGCCCGGTGCGTGCTGGGCGGCTTTGAGCATTTCGACATAACCGTGCGTACTGAGTCCGAGCACACACGCGCTTTGACGGATTTTCTCCATCGGCGCGACCCCAAAGTCCTCTTGTCCCAGGTGCAGGCCATAGGCACCTTCACCCATGGCAATCTCCCAATGGTCGTTGATAAAGAGTCGGGTCTGGCAGGACTGCACGGCTCGCACAGCGGCACGCACCTCTCGCACAATGGCCTGTGGGTCCTCGCTTTTGAAGCGCAACTGCACGGTGGGCACACCCACGTCCACCATTCTTTGCACCCATTGAGCATCGGGCAGCACCGGGTACAGGCCCAGTGCGGGCAAGGCATGATCGGGGGTGGGCCGCTTGGCGGTGCTGAAGTCCTCCCACGCATCTGGCCAAGCCGAGGCCTGGAAGTGGCCGCGTCTCGAGCTTGACCTGATCCAAGCCGCTGCGATCAATTGGGCTTCATCGTCTTCAAAAAACAGCGCCAAAGCGGCCAAGCGACAACTCTCGAGCATTTGCCCCCAAAACGAACCGGGCTCTTCGTGGGCGTGGTGCAGCAACTCACTGGCCAAGGACTGTGCTGGTGACAGGCTTGCAAAATGGTGTTCGAACGCTTCTTGCCAATGCTCGATGATGGACTGGTCGGGCCTTGAAAGCACCGATGACCAGGCCTTGGTCGTGGGCTCGCAGTCGAGTGAGCTGGTTGAGACGGGCGAGACGGGCGAGAAAGCGTTGGAAGACGGATTGAATCCGTTGGGGCTCCAGCCAAAGGGCAACAAGTGGTGGTGCAGTTGCGCCAAGACCCGGGCGTGGGCCGCAACCGGTGGGCTCACCTGCGGCCGGTGGGGCTGGTGAGACTGATGGGAGGTCGGGGGGTGGGTCATGGATGGCCTTGCGTCAAGGTGCTTGGTGCCAAAACGGTGTGCCCAAAACCGGTGTGCTCGCTTGCGCTGCGGCTTGTGGCTTCATCGCGCCACTCAAGTGCGCGGCTCGCCCAGCCTCCACGCCCGAGGCAAACGCTTGGGCCATTTGCAAGGGGTCTTGCGAGAGCGCCACCGCTGTGTTGAGCAGCACCGCATCAAAGCCCCATTCCATGACTTGGCAAGCGTGAGAGGGCAGCCCCAGTCCCGCGTCCACAATCAAGGGCACTTGCAGTCGGTCTCGAAGCACTTTGAGGGCGTGGGGGTTGATGGGGCCGAGTCCTGTGCCGATGGGGGCGGCCCAGGGCATCACCGCTTGGCAGCCCACATCGATTAACTTTTGACACAACACCAAATCCTCTGTGCAGTAAGGAAGCACTTTGAAGCCGAGTTTGATGAGCGCCTCGGCCGCTTGGGGCAAATTCACGGTGTCGGGCTGCAAGGTGTAGTCGTCACCGATGAGCTCGAGCTTGATCCAATCGGTCTCAAACACCTCGCGCGCCATTTGCGCAGTCGTGATCACCTCTTGCACGCGGTGGCAGCCCGCTGTGTTGGGTAGGAGTGGCGTCTTGAGCTCTCGCAAGAGCTCCCAAAACCCATTGGCTGCGAGCTGCTGGGCGTTCATCTGCGGCATTTGACGGCGAAGCGACACGGTGAGAAAGGCGGGCTGGCTCGCGCGCACGCACTCCATGAGCACGGCTGGCGAGGGGTAGCGCGAGGTCCCAAGCATCAAGCGAGAGGCAAACGTTTGGCCATAGAGCACCAAGGGGTCGTGGCGCAATGGAGTGTCTTGGATGGGGGGGTGGACTTCAGGGGCGTTCATGTCTAGGTTGGCAGCATGGGTGGGCAAAGGCTATTCAAAGCATGGGCTCGTCATCGGCTCTAGCCACCGGTGATGGGGGCAATGAGCTCGATTTCATCGTTGTCGTTGAGCCGTGTTGTGGCGTAGTCGGTTTTGGCGACAAACTGCAAATTGACCGCCGCGGCAAAGGGCGGTGTGATGCCAAAGCGCTCAATGGCCAGGCTCAAAGGGGCGTCTGGGGGGAGCTCAAAGGGGAGTTGATTGATCAAAACTTGCATGGCAAAAAATCAAGAGTTCACGCTGATGTGCAGGCCCACTTGTTGGGCCAAGCTGGTGTGTTGGGTCTGGATCCATTCTAGAGCGCAATCGACCACCAAGGGGGTGATCATGAAGCCGTGTCGATACAGCCCATTGATGCGCATGAAGTGTGGTTGGGTGACCTCGATGGCGGGCAAGTTGTCAGGCAAGGTGGGTCTGAGTTGGGTGTTCATCTCCAAAACCCGCGCTTCGGCAAAGCCTGGGTGCACGCTGTAGGCGGCCGAGAGGAGCTCCAAGGTCGAGCGCACGCTGCTCGGTGAGAGGTCTTCACTCTCGATTTCGGTGGCTCCAATGACAAAGACGCCGTTTTCTTTGGGCGCGATGTAGATCGGGTAGCGTGGGTGAATGAGGCGTGTTGGGCGACTGAGGCTCACCTCGGGCGCATGGACTCTCACCACCTCACCGCGAACACCACGCACGCGAGTCCACTCTTTTTTGGCACCGATTCCTCTGCAATCGATCACCCAGGTGGGCGCGTCAGGCCAAAAATGCGCGGGCTTCATGTCCCCGCTGCAGACTTGTGCGTACAACGCTTCGGGGTTTTGAGGGCTCTGCCAGTGCACCTGCACGTGGCCTTGCGACTGGAAATTGTAGAGGCCTGCTTCTTGGGCGCTCAAGAGCTCTCGGTTGTCGAGTTGGCCCTCTTGGGGCAAGTACAGTCCTCTCTCAAAGCGGTTGGCAAGGCTGGGCTCCAGGACCCCAATGTCCGAGCCAGTGAGGCTTTGGGGCGCGGGCAAGCTCGGGAGCAGGGCTTGGTTTCTCTGCAAGAGACTGCTCAAGCGTTGCGCCTCCCCCGCATCGGCGGGGTGCCACACAATGAGGGTCCCTTGTCGTTGAAAAAACACGGTTTGTGGCAACAATTGCAATAGCGAAGGCCAGCGCTCCAAGCTGTACTGCCCCATGCGCACCACATTGAGCTCGGTGATGGCGGACTCGGCCAAGGGGGCCAGCATGGCCGCGGCCACCGGTGCCGCAGCGTTGGGGATGTCGGATTGGGTGGCCTCGAACAAGCTCACCCGATGTCCCTGATGGGCCAGCGCCAAGGTCAAGGTCCGACCCAAGAGGCCAGCACCGATCACCAAACAGTTGGATTTATTCATGGTGATTGATTGGGGGGTAAGGGGATGAGCAAAGAAGCAAAGAAGCTAAGAAAAGGTGAGGCAGATAGGGCGGGTGAGTCGACTGTGGTTTGGGCAAGCCTCGATTGGATCACCCCAACTGAGGCCCGTGCACGCTGCCGTGTCGAAAAGGCATCTCCAAAACCCTGGGCTCAGGTGGGAGCCCAAGCCAGGGGCGATGGAGACACTAAAATCGTCCTTCACCTTGTGCTCTCAAGTGCACACGCCATTATAAAAGGGAAAGACTTTTGCAACACACTGCCAAATCCACTCAAAGCGACCACCATCCCCATTACCCCCGGGTGCTGAGCATCGCCGGCTCCGACAGCGGTGGGGGAGCGGGCATCCAAGCGGACCTCAAAACCTTCAGCGCGCTGGGCTGCTACGGCATGACCGCCATCACCGCGTTGACTGCGCAAAACACCCAAGGCGTTCAGGGCATTTATCCCGTGAGTGCGCAGTTTTTAAAGCAACAAATCCAATCGGTGGCCGAGGACATCGGCGTGGACGCGGTGAAGATTGGCATGCTGCACACACCAGAGATCGTGGACGTGGTGTGCTGGGCCATTGAGCAGTATGGGTGGGTTCGGGTGGTGTTCGATCCCGTGATGGTGGCCACATCGGGCGACCGATTGATCAATGAGGAGACGGTGCAAGTGCTGGTGAAGCAATTGTTTCCCAAAGTCACCTTGATCACACCCAATTTGGACGAAGCCGAGGTGCTCTTGGGGCGCAAGATTTTGGGCATCGATGAATTGGACGACGCAGTCGCGGCACTCTTGAAGCTAGGCGCCAAGAGCGCTTTGCTCAAAGGCGGCCATTTGCCGGGTGAGCGAGTGGTGGATGTGTTGGCAACGCATGACAGCCTCAAGCTCACCGATTCTGACTCTGACGCAGGCATTCATTTTCAACATTTGGAGTCCGAGCGAATCCACAGTCGAAATGTGCATGGCACTGGATGCACCTTGTCGTCGGCCATTGCAGCGCATTTGGCCAGGGGAGACAACCTCCCCACATCGGTGTC
>CAIMTJ010000019.1 GCA_903844385.1 uncultured Burkholderiales bacterium | reverse complement strand
TCCAACGTGTGGGGGTCTACCCACTCCCACACTCTCCAAAAAACCACCGCCCATCTAAAATTTCGTCACCGAGCTGTCCATTTGGCTCTTTCAATCTTCAGTTCACATGCTCAACTCTGCCATTCATTGTTCGGTTCGCACTCGCATCATGGCGGCGTTGGCCGCACTTTTCTGGTTCTCTTTAGTGGGCGTGCACGCACAAGACACAGCGTCCACTTACCCGAACAAGCCCGTCAAAATTATTGCACCCCAAGCACCTGGAGGGGGCGTGGACTTGGTCGGGCGCATCATGGTCGACCAACTGCGCCTGGCGATGGGGCAGCCCTTTTTACTGGACAATGAAGCCGGTGCCGGTGGGGCGATCGCGGCCAAAATGACCTCACGTGCAAGCCCAGATGGCTACACCTTGATGATCGGTTATGTGGCCACCCACGGCACCACGCCAGCGGTTAAAAAAGGCATTTATGACCCCATCAAAGACTTCACCGCCATTGCCATGATTGGTGGCACACCCAATATCTTGGTCGTCAACAAAACCTTGCCAGTGACCAAGCTGGGTGAACTGGTGGCCTACGCCAAAGAGCACCCCAACCAAACCGATTACGGCACCTCGGGCGTGGGCACACTCAATCATTTGCTCATGGAGCAATTCAAAAATTTGACCGGTATGCCTAGCCAAGCCATTGCCTATCGCAGCATAGGACAAGCGTTTACCGATTCCATCGGTGGTCACATTCAGGTGATTTTTCCAGGCCTATCGGCGGGCCTGCCCCATGTTCGCAATGGCTCGTTCAGGGCCTTGGCCGTCACGGGTGAGAAACGACACGCTCTTTTGCCTGACGTGCCCACCTTCAAGGAAGCCGGGTTCGAGGGGTTCAATGGGTTGACCTGGTATGGCATTGTGGGGCCACCCAAGTTGCCGGAGTCCATTCGCAATCAGTTGAATGCAGAAATCAATAAAATACTGAGTCTGCCCGATGTGCGCAAAAGTTTTTCAGAGCAAGCCCTCAACGTCATGCCCATGAGCGTCAAAGAGTTTGAAAACTACATGCAGTTGGAAGTCAAACATTGGCACGATGTGGCCGTGGCCAGTAAGATCGTCGTGGAGTAAAAGCCTTGGATCAGTTGCCCTCTATTTCTATCTCCGAGCAGTGGGCACAGGCCTTTGCTCGACCTCAAGGCAGCAGCGTTGACGCCTTGCCCGTCAACATGCAAAACCTGTGTGATGCCTTATTGGTTGACGTTGCAGGCCTGTGTGTTGCCGCTCGGCACTCCGATTATGTCGCAGCCATGCACCGCGCCAGCATGGAGCCCGGGGTGTGTACCGTGATTGGCCATGCAGGCTTGGCCAGTGTGGCAGGTGCGGCATTGATCAACGGCACCGCAACCCATGGTGAAGACTATGACGACACCTTTGAAGGCGGCCCCATCCATGCGGGTGCGGTGGTGGTGCCTGGTGTATTGGCCGCAGCCCAGTTTCACCGCTTGAGTGGTGCTGATTTGGCCTGGGGCATCGCTGTGGGCTCTGAGGTCATGTGCCGCTTGTGCAGCGTCGCGCCTAAAAAAGTTCATCAAGCCGGGTTTCACCCCACCGCGGTTTTTGGCGCCTTGGGCGCTGCTGCTGGTGTGGCCAGTGCCTTGTCCTTGAGCCCGGTGCAGTGGATGAATGCGCTGGGAATTGCGGGCAGCATGGCGTCGGGCATCATTGAATACTTGGCCGAAGGCGCATGGACCAAACGCATGCACCCAGGCTGGTCGGCCCAGGCGGGTTACCGCGCTGCTCGCTTGGCTCAGGAAGGCTTCACTGGCCCCAGGACCCTTTTTGAGGGAACGCATGGCTTTTTTCATGCATTCGCCAACACGGATGAAGGATTGTTTGAAGACATGCTGGCCGATGCGGGCGCTCACTGGTTGTCTGCAGACATGGCATTCAAGCCCTATGCCTGTGGCACCATGGCGCATCCCTACATCGATTGTGCCAGGGCCTTGGTCAAGGGCGGACTCAAGGTGCAAGACATCGATCGCATTGAATGCAAAACCGCTCACGGCATTGTTCACCGCTTGTGGGAGCCCTTGACGGCCAAACAGCGGCCCATCAATGGTTATGCTGCCAAATTCAGTATTCCCTATGCGGTGGCTGTGGGGCTCTTGAGGGGAGACGCGGGTCTTGTGGAGTATGAACCGCAAGTGGTGCACGACGAGCAGGTCAGGAATTTGGCCCGCAAAGTGAGCTATGTGATCGATCCCGATAACCCGTATCCGCAAAAATTCACCGGACACGTGCGCGTGATACTCAACAATGGACACGTCCTCGAAGCCACCCAAGACCACTTCCGAGGCGGTAAAGAAGACCCGATGAGTCAAGCCGACTTGCATCAAAAATTCTTTGCCAACTGCGCCTATGGTGGCTGGTCGCCCGAGTTGGCTCAATCGGCCTTGACGCTGCTCCTGGGTATGCGACATGCGACTGAAGTTGATGCCGCCTTGTTGGGTCAATGAGCCATGAGCGAATTGAAAAGCTCGACCCCGCTGAGCTCAGGGGATTTGTCAGGCCGTGTGGCCTTGGTGACGGGTTCAGCGCGCAACATTGGCCGCTCCATCGCCTTGGCACTCGCGCGTGCAGGGGCCAAGGTGATGGTCAACGCGCTCAGTGACCAAGTGGCAGCCGAGCGCGTAGCCCAGGAGATCCAAGCACTGGGTGGTCAAGCCCAAGTGCACTTGGCCAACGTGGCCCATCCACAAGAAGTCACGGGGCTGGTCGATGCTTGTGTCGACTCCTTTGGCCGGCTCGATATCTTGGTGAACAACGCGGCTTTGCGCCGACATGCCAACTTTGAGCAACTCGGCTGGCAAGAGTGGCGAGAGGTGATGGGGGTGATTTTGGATGGATCCTATTTGTGTTCAAGCGCTGCACTGGCGCATTTGAAACAATCCCCGATGGCCAGTATCATCAATTTGGGTGGCATGTCTGCCCACACGGGCTCTCGTGAGCGCGCGCATGTGATTGCGGCCAAAACAGGTTTGATTGGACTCACCCGTGCCTTGGCCTGTGACTTGAGTGAACACGGCATCAATGTCAACTGCGTGGTGCCCGGCCTCATTGAGACCGAGCGAGGACACAGTGCTGGGGGTGGCGCACCCGAGCATCACGCCAAAAACAAAACCTTGTCCGGCGTGCGTGGACGCCCTGAGGATGTGGCCGATTTGGTGGTGTTTTTGTGCGGCCCCAAGGCACGCTATATCACGGGCCAAACACTGCACGCCAATGGCGGGGCATTTTTCAGCGGCGGTTGACTGCCGCTGTGTCCGATGCGTGGAAGGATTGGTGAGATGAGAATCCGTCAGGGTGGTCGCATCAGATCCAAGCTTGAATCACGTAATCAAAGCTGGCTTGTGCGTTGATGAGGTCAACACGTTGGAGTTTGATTCTCCACTGTCCCGATTCTTTGACCAAGCTGTGGCGATAACTGCCCGCAAAATGCCGCACATGGTCGCGCCTGATTTCCATCATTTGGAACTTGCTATAGACCTCCAGGGTGTTGAGTCCCTGGGACTCCACCACGGTATTGCCCACCAAGTGGTTGGTCTCCCAAAGAGGGGCTTGTGACCAGGCATTGGGGTGCTGTAGACGGCCCATGCGCACCTCCATCAACAGCTTGTCTTCTGCAAAGATAGAGGCCTCGCGCTGCCAATCGGTTTGATCAGGGCGGGAAGGGACCCAGTAAACCCCTTCAGCTGAAAACAGCTCAATAAAGCCCCCCCAATTCTTGGCGTCAAGGAGTGCGGCTTGGGCAAACAAGAGGTGATGAACCTCTTGCTCGAGTGCGCGATCGATGGCCAGGGCCTGTGGGACATAGCCTTTGGCGCTCATGGCGCCTCTGCCCAAGTGATCGGGCGCGATGGATTCGGCCCCAGTCATGGACTGAACGGCCTCAATCACAACGCCGCTGCCCAGTGCTTCTTTAACGATGGTTTGATTCATGGTGTGATGTCTCCATTAGACCGGGTTGTTGCTCTGGGCATTGAGCATGTAAGCTTTCCAAGCGATGAACTGATTTCTCATCACCACTTCGGACGTGCCATTGTTGGAATAAAGCACGCCTTCTTTTTCGGTGTCTTGGCCGTGATTGCGGTGCAGGCTCACCCACTCGCCGCCATTGGACTGCAATCCAATTTGAGCCTTGGTCCAGTTCTCCAAATCATCGGCGTTGATCATGGTGGCCGGTGAATTCACCAAATTGAAGTACCACAAGGAGCGCTGGTAAATGGCCTCGGGAACACCTTTGAGTCTGAAGTGCCAGATCTCGGACAAAGTCTCACTGGCCGAGATGGGTCTCAAGCAGCGCAGTTGCTGCAGCGGCGACTGAACCGACAAGTAGGGGTAAATCAAGACATGGTGAATACTTCGGCTCAAGTACTCCTCGCCCTTGTCCTCGCCATAGGCCTTTTTCAAGATGGCTTCATATTCCACCGTGTCAGGGTCGGTGGGGCGCAGGCCCATGTAGGCCTTCAAGATGCCGTGGCCATGGGGGAAGTTGACCGTTTGCACTGCATCCCATTGGTCAAAGCTCGATGCAAATGTCGAGAGGTAATGAAAAAACAAAGGCGCAGAGCCTTTTTCTGACTTCAGCCGTTGCTCCACACGCCGAGCCGCCACGCCTGTCGATTGGTGTGTGACCGACGGGTGCAAGGCATCGAGTTGGTTTTCCATGAAGAATTTCCAATTCGATTTTTGCACGACGCGGTGCATCACGGGCACCGCTTCGACCTCGCCAACGGGCGAGCGGTCGCACATGTCGTCAAAGGCCACTTTCGCATCTCCCAGGAATTCAACCAAATCCGGCCCGCTCGAGGACAAGGAGGCAAACACAAAACCGCGGTAGCTCTGGACTCTGGGGGCGGGCACCATGCTGCTGTCTGGGTCGTTGGTGTGTAATCGGGTGCCGTCATAGCCTTTCATCAATGGAATGGCGCGAACTTTGCCATTGAGATGGAAACTCCAAGCATGGTAGGAGCACACAAAGGCTTGGCCCGTGTTGCCACTTTGGTTGCCGCACAACTCAACGCCTCGGTGTGGGCAACGGTTGTACAAAACATGGACCGTTTGGTCCTTGTCTCTCACCATCACCATGGGTTGGCGTCCAATTTGCACCGTGAAATAGTCGCCCACATTCTTGACTTGAGACTCATGGCCGCAGTAAACCCAGGCCTTCTCAAAAATGTGTTCCATCTCGAGGTCAAATAAAGACGAGTCGGTGTAGACACTTTTGTGGACCCGATCGGGTTGCACCAAGTGCTCAAGGTCAAGGGTGGTCATGCCATTCTCCAGTTTTTTTAATGAGTCGCCCAACCAAAAATTCAGGACAATTTTGCTCGCCCCAAGGGATCGAGCGTTGAGTTTAACTGATCGACAATTGGGTGATTTAAACGCCTAGATATTGATGCCAAAGCTCGCGGTTGTTTGACAATTCGTTGGAGCTGCCGCACCAAGACACGGCTCCTCGCTCCAAGATCACGTGGCGGTCACAAATTTCAATGAGACGCTCCACATACTTGTCCACAATGATGAGGGTTTGACCTTCATTCCTGAGTAAACGCAGGCAATTCCAAATTTCTTCGCGAATCAAAGGCGCGAGTCCTTCGCTGGCTTCATCCAAGATCAACAACTGGGGGTTGGTGACCAAGGCGCGCCCAATGGCCAACATTTGCTGCTCGCCCCCAGAGAGTTGACGCCCCAAGTGGTGTTGACGCTCAGACAATCGGCCAAAGAGCTGATAAACGCGAGGAGCATCCCACAGCGGCGCGCCAGGACGTGCGGGTTTTGCAAAAGCGGTGAGATGTTCATGCACCGTGAGGTTGGGAAAGACATGCCGGCCCTCCGGCACCACCGCCAGTCCGAGATTGGCAATGCGGTCCACAGACCACGACTTCAAGGATTGGCCCTGCCACTCAACCTCACCGTGTTGGTGACTTTTGAGCCCCAAGATACATTTCAACAGGGTGCTCTTGCCCATGCCGTTGCGCCCAAGCAGCCCCACGCTCTCGCCACTTTGAATGGACAAGTCCACGCCAAAGAGGACTTGCGAAAGGCCATAAGACGCTTGCAAGCCGCTCACCTTCAGTAAAGAGCGACTCATGTGTGGACATCTCCCAAATAGGCTTGGATCACAGCGGGGTCTAGTCGGATCGATTCGGGGGTACCGCTGGCGATGAGTTGCCCGCTCACCAGCACCGAGAGTCTGTGGGCCAAGCGAAAGACGGTGTCCATGTCGTGCTCAATGAGCAAGATGGCGGCGGTGGTGTTGAGCCGCTCGATGAGGGCGATGATGCGCTCAGACTCCTGTGCACCGGTTCCCGCCATCGGCTCGTCCAACAAAATGAGCTTGGGGTTCGTGGCCAAGGCAAGACCCAACTCCAAAATTCGTTGCTCTGCATGCGACAAGGTCTGGGCAAGATCGAGGTGGCGGTGTTCAAGGCCAATATCGCTCAAAATGTGATGGGCCTCTTCGCTCAAAGCGCGATCATGGGCGGCGGGTTTCCAAAACGAAAACGAGTGCCCGCGCTGGGCTTGCAGCGCCAAAGCGATGTTATCGAGACACGTCATGGTTTTAAAGAGTCGGGTAATTTGATACGAGCGCACCAGTCCTTTTTGAACCCGCTCATGCATCGTCAAATGCGAGACCTCTTGGCCTTCAAAGAACAACTCACCGCTGTCGCTTTTGAGCTGACCGCTCAATTGCGTCACCAAGGTGGTTTTACCAGCACCGTTGGGTCCAATCAAGGCATGGATCTCGTTGGGATAAACCTCAAGACTCACGTGATCCGTGGCCAACAGTTCGCCGTAGCGCTTGACCAATTGGTGGGTCTGCAATATGGGCGGGGCACTCATGAGGCATCCTTTGCGCGCTCTTGAGCTCGAGCTTTGGTCCCCAACCCTCGAGTCATCCACTCGCTGATTTGGGGCAGCAAGCTGCTCAGGCCTTGGGGGGTGAGGAGCACCACGGCGAGCAGCACCCAGCCGACATAAAAGACCCCGTGGGTGGTGTACTCTGCCAAGATGGTCTCCAGACCCAAGAGCGTGATGGCGCCCCAAAGACCAGAGCTCAGTGTGCCCACGCCCCCCAAAATCACCATGATCATCAACAAACCCGATTGCGTCCAGTACAAGACATTGGGTCCGACGTATTTTTGTTGGTTCACCAACAATGCGCCAGCCAGTCCCGCCAACATGGCCGAGAGCGTGAAAGCCACGAGCTTGTACTGAAAGGCATGGATGCCAATCGACTCCACACGGGTGTCATCGTCCTTCAAGGCTTGCAAAACACGGCCAAACTTCGAGTGTATGAGTCGACTCATCAAAAAGAGGCTCACACACACGATCAATAAAACCAACCAATAAAATTGAAGGTCTTTTTTCAAATGCTCTCCCAACCCCAAGGTGAAACGCTGCGACAAGTTGATGCCTTCATCTCCGCCAAAACTTTTGATGGAGTTGATCAAGTAATACATCATTTGAGCAAAGGCGAGTGTGATCATGATGAAGTAGACCCCTCGGGTTCGCAGGCTCACCAACCCGATGAGGATCGCCAAAACACCACTGACCGCAATCGACGCGAAAAGACAGATCCAAGCGTTCGAGATACCCGCTCCCATGAGCATGGCAGTGGTGTAGGCGCCAGCGCCCAAATAGGCCGCATGACCAAATGAAATGAGGCCACCATAGCCCAAGATCAAATTCAAGCTGCACGCGGCCAGCCCCAAAATCAGCATTTTGGTGAGCAGTCCGATATAAAAACCACAATCAAGTGCGATCAAAATCCAAGGTGCTGAAACGCCCAAGGTGATGGCCACCGCCCATGGCCAACATGACCGAGTGAGAGGCCCAAAGCGACGATCTGGCGTATTCAAATCAGAACTTGGAGTGTGCATGGTGCTCAGCTGTGGTTGCTAAAAAGCCCCTGGGGCTTGAAAAACAACACCCCGGCCATCAAGACATACACCAAGATGGAGGCCAACGAGGGTCCCGCAGCACTCGCCCACAAGGGGGGTAGGAACAGTCCCAAGAGGTGGGGCAATAAGCCGCGTCCCAGGGTGTCAACCACCCCCACCAGCAGCGAGCCCACAAAGGCGCCCCAAATCGAGCCGATGCCCCCAATCACGATCACGACAAAGGCCAAAATTAAGATGTTCTCGCCCATGCCGACTTGCACGGCGAGCAAGGGCGCGAGCATGGCGCCCGAGAAGGCGCACATGGCCGCTCCCAGACCAAAAACGGCGGTGAATAAGGTTTTGATGTTCAGCCCCATGGACATGGCCATGGTTCGGTCTGAGGCGCCCGCACGCACCCAAGCCCCCAGTTTGGTGTGGTTGACCAAGAGGTAAAGGCCCAAGGCCAAGACCATTCCCATGCCGATGAGCATGAGGCGGTAACTGGGGTACAACAGGCCCGGCATAATTTCCACCGGACCCGAGAGGGCAGCAGGTGCGGACAAGGGCAAATCCGTGCCCCAAATCATCTTGACCGATTCGTTCAAAATGAGAATGAGGGCAAAAGTGGCGAGCACTTGCGAGAGGTGGTCCCGTGCATAAAGGGTTCTGAGCAGCAGCACCTCTAAGATCATGCCAATGCCCGCTGTCAAGAGCATGGCCGCAACCACGCTCAGTGCGAAAGAGTCGATCAAAGGATAAAGCCAAGCGGTGAGGAAGGCTCCCACCATGTAGAGCGCACCATGGGCCAAATTGATCATGTCCATGATGCCAAAGACCAAGGTCAGGCCAGAGGCGAGCAAAAACAGCATCAAACCAAACTGCAGACCATTGAGAGCCTGCTCGATCAACAAGATAGAACTCATGCCCCGCCCCGCCCTAAACCACGCTGACCATCATTTCAATGGGCAATCTTGAACGTAAGCGTCAGCATGGTTGGTCATGATGGGTTGGCCCACAATCTTATTGATCAAGCGACCTTGCGCATCTTTTTGTACTTCGCGCAGGTAGTAGTTCTGGATGGGATAGTGATTGGTGTTGAATTTGAAGTCACCGCGCACCGACGCAAACTTGGCCTCTTTGAGGTTTTTACGCATTTGGTCTTTGTCGGCCAAGTTGCCATTGCTCTGGCGCACCGCCGCATCAATCATGAGCGCTGTGTCATAGCCTTGGGCGGCGTAGAGGGTGGGGAGTCGCTTGTACTCTTTTTCAAATTCGGCTACAAACTTTTTGTTCGCGGCGTTGGGCAAATCGAGTCCCCAGTGGGAGGTGTCAAAAATGCCCAACATGTCGGCCCCCACGCCTCGAATGACATCTTGGTCTGCACCAAAACCAGGAACCAAGAGTTTGGTGTCTTTGGCCAAACCCGCTGCCACAAACTGTTTGATGAAATTCACACCGGGGCCGCCGGGTAAAAAGACATACAGCACTTCGGGCTTGGCCGCGCGAATTTCAGCCAACTCTGCTGAGTAGTCCAACTGACCGAGCTTGGTGTACACCTCGCTCACAATTTTGCCCTTGTAAAAACGCTTAAAGCCCGCCAAGGAATCTTGTCCCGCTTGGTAATTGGGGGCCAACAGATAGGCGCTTTTGACGCCTTTGTTGGTGGCATATTGGCCGGCCGCTTCATGGTACGCGTCATTGGGCCATGAAACAGCAAAGAAGTTGGCGCTGCATTGTTTGCCGGCCAAGGGGGAGGGTGCCGCGTTGGGACTCAAATAAAAGATGCCGGTGTCTTCGGTTGCGGGCAAGGCGGCGAGCATGATGTTGGAAAACACCACACCCGTCATGATGTCCACGCGGTCCTTTTGCACCATTTTCTCAAACAGCTCTTTGGCCACATCGGGCTTGAATTGATCGTCGGCGATCAAGACTTCAGCCGGCAAGCCTCCAAGCTTGCCGCCATTGAGTTTCACAGCCAGCATGAAGGCGTCTCGAATGTCGCTCCCGATGCCTGCGGATGGCCCCGACAAGGTGCTGACAAATCCAACTTTGATCTTGTCTGCCGCACTGGCCCAAGCGCTGAGACCCAGACACAGGGCGCTGACGATCAACTGGGAGGCAATTTTTCTGGTGTTCATGGAAAACTCCGAGGGGTTTTTGAAGAAAAAGACAGGGCATGTCGAGTTTGCCAGTTCGGGTTTCCCCTAGCTAGCGAGGCTTTCATCATCTAGACGGTGAAGACAATGAATGTCTCAACGATCGCAAACATGATACAGGCAAAGACCCTGAATTGGAGAGTGGATTAGGGAAAACATACCCACCGGGCTGCTCATCGACGAATGATATTATGAGTGAGAATTCACTCCAACATCAACGCACGCAGTCCCCGCGGGGAGACCTGCCCACTGAGAACGGTCGAGGTAAACAATCAATGGCTGAGCGATCCTTTAAGGAAGAGGTCAAAAAACTCAAACTCGGTGAGGGGGAGGTGTTTCATGGCGAGGGTATTTTGGCGGTCACCAAGGCCTTGCTCGAGTCGGGCGTGTCCTACGTGGCCGGCTACCAAGGCGCGCCGATCTCCCACTTGATGGACGTGCTCTCGGATGCACAAGACATTTTGTCCGAACAGGGCATTCGCTTTGAGAGCAGTGCCTCAGAAGCCACAGCAGCAGCAACTCTAGCGGCCAGTGTCAATTACCCCTTGCGCGGTGCGGTGACCTTCAAAGCCACGGTGGGCACCAATGTGGCGAGCGACGCCTTGGCCAATTTGTCCTCGGGTGGGGTCTTGGGTGGGGCGCTCATCATTGTGGGGGAGGATTATGGGGACGGCTCTTCCATCATGCAAGAGAGAAGCCACGCCTTTGCCATGAAGTCACAAATGTGGTTGCTCGACCCCAGACCCAATTTGCCCAGCATGGTGCGGGCCGTCAAAATGGGCTTTGAGCTCTCGGAGGCGAGCAACACACCCGTGATGATGCAACTGCGCATTCGCGCTTGCCATGTGCATGGGCGCTTCAACACCAGCCAAAACCTCAAGCCCCGCTTTAGTTTAAAGCAGGCGCAAGAATCTCCCCAACGCGACGTCTCTCGCATTGTGTTGCCACCCTCCTCATTCCTACACGAACAAGAAAAAGTACGCTCTCGTTGGCCCAAAGCTGTCGAGTTCATTGAGCAGCACGAGCTCAATGAGTTTTTTGGACTGGGCACGAACTCCCTGGGTTTGATTGTGCAAGGTGGCATGTACAACACCGTGGTGAGAGCCCTCCAAAGGCTGGGGCTGTCTGATGTTTACGGTCAAAGTCAATTGCCTTTGTATGTGATGAACGTCGCCTATCCCGTTGTTCCCAATGAGGTGCTCAAGTTTTGCAAGGGCTTACAAGCCGTCTTGATGATCGAGGAGGGTCAGCCCAATTATGTGGAGCAAAACCTGGCCATGATCCTCAGACATGAAGGCGTGCCAGCAGTCCTTCATGGCAAAGATTTTTTACCCATGGCCGGTGAGTATGTGAGCAGTGTGGTGGAGAAAGGCTTGGCGGACTTTTTGCGTCACTATGGTGCCTTACCTGAGCCTGCAAAGCTTGTTGAGCCCTCGAGTTTGAGCGGTCACACTGTTGGAGCTGCATCCCAAGCGCAACAAGCCGAGGTGATTCAAGCCATTGCACCGCATGTCCATGCTCGCCCACCCGGGTTTTGCACCGGTTGTCCGGAGCGTCCCATCTTCACCGCCATGAAACTCATGGAAAAAGACTTGGGATCTCATCACATCAGTGCTGACATCGGTTGTCATTTGTTTTCTATTTTGCCCCCCTTTAACTTGGGCAACACCACCATGGGTTACGGCCTGGGTGCGGCGGGTTCTTCCGCCTTCAACGACTCGGGTTCAAAGAAGGCCATCGCCATCATGGGTGATGGAGGGTTTTGGCACAATGGCTTGACCTCCGGTGTTGCCAATGCGGTGTTCAATAAAAGCCCCAACCTCACCATCATCGTTGACAACAGTTATACCTCGGCCACTGGAGGACAAGACGTGCTCTCCTCCAAAGCCAACAATCCCAATCGAAGCACGGGCCACGCCATCGAGCAAGCGGTCAAAG
Organism: uncultured Burkholderiales bacterium; assembly: GCA_903844385.1. GTDB lineage: Bacteria > Pseudomonadota > Gammaproteobacteria > Burkholderiales > Burkholderiaceae_C > Limnohabitans. The sequence goes on along the minus strand of CAIMTJ010000019.1, from coordinate 45,231 downwards.
GTGTGGGAGTGAAGTGGGTCAAAATGGTCAGACGCACTTACGACATCGCTGGCATGCGCGACGCCATGAAGGCGGCCTTGAGCAGTGAGATGGAGGGGCCCAAAGTGATCATTGCACAGTCCGAGTGCATGCTCAATAAACAGCGGCGTGAAAAGCCCTTGGCTCGGCAAGCCGCTGCGCGCGGCGAGCGTGTGGTGCGCGAAAAATTTGGTGTCGATGAAGACACATGTACAGGCGACCACTCTTGCATCCGACTCTCGGGTTGTCCCTCACTCTCGATCAAAGACAACCCCGACCCCTTGCGGCGCGAACCGGTGGCCACGGTCTTGGACAGTTGTGTGGGCTGTGGTGTGTGCGGTGAGGCGGCCCATGCGGCTGTGTTGTGCCCGTCCTTTTATGACGCCAAAATCATCTCCAACCCTGGGTTTTGGGAACGTATCCGCGCTCACCTCTCGAGCGCCATCATCGCTTGGGTGCAAGATCGGATGGAAGTGCGTTCAATGCGTTGGCGGTTTTAATCATGACCCACACTCAACCCATCAAGATCGCCATCTTGGCCATGGGCGGTGAGGGTGGCGGCGTCTTGGCCGATTGGATTGTGAGTCTGGGCGAGAGCCAAGGCTACTTGGCTCAAACGACCTCGGTGCCTGGGGTCGCCCAACGCACGGGGGCCACCATCTACTATGTGGAGCTTTTTGCTGAGCATGAAGCTTTGCAAATGGGCCTGCAACCCGTTCTCGCGCTCATGCCCACGCCTGGCGATGTGGATGTGGTGTTGGCCTCTGAGTTGATGGAAGCTGGCCGAGCCGTGGTGCGTGGTTTGGTGAGCGCGGACAAGACCACCCTCATCACATCGACTCACCGCGTTTACTCGATGACGGAGAAAACCGCCCTGGGCGACGCTCGTGTGGACGCCCACACCCTGATTGAGCAGTCTCGACTCAGTGCCAAGCGGTTTGTGGCCTTTGACATGGCCCAAGTCGCGCAGCACCACCACAGTGTCATCTCAGCGGTCCTCTTTGGTGCCCTGGCCTCGAGCGGCGTGTTGCCCTTTGCCATCGAAGCCTTTGAGCGCACCATTGAAGAGGCCGCCGTCGGTGTGACATCGAGCTTGGCGGCGTTCAAGGCTGGGGCGGCGCTGGGCAGCTCGAGTGGATCGAATGGGCGCCTTGAGCAGCACAAAAAGGCAAACCTTGGCTCGCCTTTGGCATCCAAACCCACGCCTGGGCGCCACCCTGAGATCGACGAGCTGCTCGCTCGCTTAGAGCGCCACTTGCCCCAGCCGGCTCAAGCATTGGCGCTCGAGGGTTTGAGGCGCTTGGTCGACTACCAAGACACGGCCTACGCCACACTTTATCTGGCACGTTTGGAGCGGGTTTTTGCCGCGCTGCAAGCCAGCCAGGTCTCCCCTGGGCAGCTGTTGGGTGAATGTGCGCGTCATTTGGCGCTTTGGATGTCTTATGAGGACACGGCGCGTGTGGCCGACCTCAAAACACGGCGTCAGCGGTTTTCTCGTGTACGCCAAGAAGCCCACGTCGGGCGTGAACAAACGCTTGAAATCCATGAGTACTTTCATCCCCGGCTCCAAGAGGTGTGCGAAACTTTGCCGGCTTGGGCGGGGCGTTGGATTTTGGGTTCGGCGCTGTTGCGAGGAGGCATTGAGCGCTTAACGCAAAAGGGCCGCTTGATCCAAAGCACCTCCTTGCTTGGTTTTTTGCTGCTGAGAGTCGTGGCCTTCGCGCGGCATTGGCGACAAAGCACGCTGCGCTACCAAGCAGAAAATCAAATGATTGAGGCGTGGCTCGCACGCATTGAGCGGCTCATCGCCAGAAATCCAGAGTTGGCCTTGGCCTACATCGAGTGCCAAGGTTTGGTCAAAGGCTACAGCGACACCCATGAAAGAGGGGTTCGCCATTATCAAACCTTGGTTTCGTGTTTGGAGCGTTTCCCGCAGATGACAGCGGCCACGCTCAGAAGCTTGAGACTGGCGGCCTTGGCCGATGAAGACGGCGATAAACTTGGCCAAGAAGTCGCTCGCTTAGAACTTGACATGGGTTGAGTGTGATCGAGACCCAGCCCCAGCCCCAGCCCCAGACCTTTAATCCAATAGGAATTCGTTCGTGACCACTCAGCCCCTAAAAGAAGAAGCGGTCTTGTCTGAGACCGATGCGCTTTACTTGCGCCAAGCCATCCGCCTGTCCCATACTGCTCGCGACAGGGGCAACCGTCCCTTCGGTGCAGTGATTGTCGGTAAAAGCGGCGAGGTCTTGGTGGAGTTTTACAACCAGTCCCATGAGGCCCAAGACTGCACCGCTCATGCCGAGACCGGTGCTATTCGACTGGCCAGTCGCACGCACACCAGGTCCACGCTCATGGAGTCCACTCTGTACGCGTCTGGCGAGCCTTGCGTGATGTGCTCGGGTGCCATCTTCTTATCGGGTTTGCGTCGTGTGGTGTTTGCGCTTGACGCTGTGCGCATGCGTGAGATGCGCGGACTCAAAGAGGAGTACCGCGATCTGGAGTGGTCGATCACCGAGATCTACCAAGCCTCGCCCCACCCCATTGAATGCATCGGGCCGGCCTTGGTGCAAGAGGCGAGCGCTTCGCACCTGGGTTTTTGGCAACCTTGAGGCGCGGCACGATCCCAAGCCCCTGGCCGCCAGAGCGCCCCTTGGCTTGGGGGTGTTTTTAGGCGGGTTTGGCCAGATCTTGCCAGGTGCTCACCACGCTGTCGGGATTCAAGGAGATGGAGCTGATTTTGTTGTCCACCAACCAGCGGGCAAAGTCCGGGTGGTCACTGGGGCCTTGTCCACAAATGCCGACATACTTGCCTTGACGCAGGCACGCTTTAATGGCCATGGTGAGCAGCGCCTTGACGGCGGGGTCGCGTTCATCAAAGTCTTGTGCCAACAGCTCGAGCCCAGAGTCCCGATCCAGTCCGAGGGTGAGTTGGGTGAGGTCATTGGAGCCGATGGAAAAACCATCAAAATACTGCAAGAAATCATCGGCCAAGACGGCGTTGCTCGGAATCTCACACATCATGATGAGTTTGAGCTCGTTGACGCCGCGCTCAAGGCCAAAGGTGGCCAAACGCTCACTCACCCGCCGGGCTTGTTCAAGGGTTCTGACAAAGGGCACCATCACTTGAACGTTGGTGAGTCCCATGTCAGTGCGCACGCGCTGGATCGCTTCGCACTCCATGGCAAACGCGTCGGCAAAACTCTCGCTCAAGTACCGCACGGCGCCTCTAAAGCCGAGCATGGGATTTTCCTCTTCGGGCTCGTAGCGACTCCCGCCAATGAGGGTGCGGTACTCATTCGATTTGAAATCCGACAGGCGCACAATCACGGGCTTGGGCCAAAAGGCGGCCGCAATGGTGGCCACCCCTTCACAGACTTTGTCGACGTAAAAAGCGCGAGGCGAGGCGTGTCCCCTGGCGACCGATTCGACTGCTTTTTTGAGGTCGTGGTCGACATTGGGGTAGTCCAAAATGGCTTTCGGGTGCACGCCAATGTTGTTGTTGATGATGAACTCTAAGCGTGCCAGACCCACACCTTCGTTGGGCAATTGACAAAAGTCAAAGGCGAGCTGGGGGTTGCCCACATTCATCATGATTTTGGTCTCAATCTTGGGCATGGTGCCGCGCGTGACCTGGGTGACTTCGGTCTCCAATAGGCCGTCGTAAATCACGCCTGTGTCGCCCTCGGCACAACTGACCGTGACCAAGGCCCCTTCGGTGAGGACGTCGGTGGCGTTGCTGCAACCCACCACGGCTGGGATGCCCAACTCCCTGGCAATGATGGCTGCATGGCAAGTGCGCCCGCCCCGGTTGGTCACAATGGCGCTGGCGCGCTTCATGATCGGCTCCCAGTTGGGGTCGGTCATGTCAGTGACCAAGACGTCACCGGCTTTGACTTGATCCATCTCCGAGATGTTTTGCACAATGCGCACGGGCCCTGAGCCAATTTTCTGTCCAATGGCTCGCCCTTGGGTGAGCACGGTGCCTTTGTCTTTCAATTTAAAGCGCTGTTCAACTTGCCCCTTCATCTGGCTTTTGACGGTTTCGGGCCGGGCTTGCAGGATGTAGATCTCCCCGTCGACGCCGTCCTTGCCCCATTCAATGTCCATGGCCCGTCCATAGTGCACCTCAATGGCCAAGGCATAGTGGGCCAGTTGAGCGACATCGGCGTCGCTCAAGGAAAAGCGGTTGCGCTGCTCGGTGGGCACTTCAATGGTTTTGACCCACTTGCCGCTGCTTTGCCTCTCCTGGGCGGTGGTGAACACCATTTGCTCAAGCTTGGAGCCCAAGGCGCGCCGAATAATGGCTTTTTTACCAGCTCGCAAAGATGGTTTGTGCACATAAAACTCGTCAGGGTTGACGGAGCCTTGTACAACGCTCTCGCCCAGGCCCAGGCTCGAGGTGATGAAGACCACGTCCTCAAAGCCCGACTCGGTGTCAATGGTGAACATCACGCCAGCAGCACCCAAGTCGGAGCGAACCATTTTTTGCACCCCCACGGACAGCGCAACCGTTTCGTGAGCAAAGCCTTTGTGAACCCGGTAGCTGATGGCGCGGTCATTGTAGAGAGAGGCAAAGACCTCACGCATTTTGCCCAAGATGTGGTCGATACCAGAGACGTTCAAAAACGTCTCTTGTTGACCCGCAAAGGAGGCGTCGGGCAAATCTTCAGCGGTGGCGGAAGAGCGCACAGCAAACGAAGCCCCAGGAGAGCTCTTTTCTAGGAGGGCTTGGGCTGCTCGAATCTCTCGCTCCAAGTCCGCGGGAAAGGGTTGCCGCTCAATCCAATCACGGATCTCTTGGCCCGCCGCCGCCAAAGCACGCACATCGTCTGCATCCAGTCTCGAGAGTCTGTCTTGGATGCGCTTGTCCAAAGACTGGTGGCGTAAAAACTCTCGAAACGCGTGAGCGGTGGTGGCAAACCCCGTGGGCACTTTCACGCCTTGGGGCAGTTGAGAGATCATTTCGCCCAAGCTCGCATTTTTGCCGCCCACGGACTCAACATCACTCATCCTTAATTTTTCAAAGGGGACCACCAAGTCAGTGGGATTGAATAGGGTAGACATGAATGCACTGCTCCAAAGTTATACAAAAAGTTCAACAGGGGATCTTGGCCTAGCCCACCTGGGTCCGCAGGTCTTGTTGGGCGATCCTTGTCTGCATGCCTGAGCCTCGAGTCAGAGGATAATGGCCTCATTTTAGGACGAGGCCGACCCCGGTGGGTCGGCCATGGGGACTTTGAGCGCAAATTGTCAAAAGAAAGTGATGCGATGACCCATCGAAGTGTTTTTTTTATCTCTGACGGCACCGGAATCACGGCCGAGACCTTTGGCAACGCCATTTTGGCCCAGTTTGAAATGAAGCCTCGCCACATTCGACTGCCCTTTATCGACTCCGTGGACAAGGCACACCAAGCGGTGAGGCAAATTAACCACACGGCCGAGCTCGAGGGCCAAAAGCCCATCGTCTTCACCACCTTGGTCAATGTGGAGGTGTTGGCAGTGATCCAAGATCACTGCAAAGGCATGCTGCTCGATATGTTCAGCACGTTTGTACACCCCTTGGAGGAGGAGTTGGGGATCAAATCGCATCACCGCGTGGGTCGGTTTTCAGATGTGAGCAAAAGCCAGGAGTACCACGACCGCATTGAAGCCATCAACTACAGTTTGGCCCACGATGACGGGCAGCAGCACCGCGACTTGGTGCAGGCCGATGTGATTTTGGTGGGGGTGAGCCGCAGTGGTAAAACGCCCACGAGCCTTTACTTGGCCATGCAACATGGCTTAAAAGCGGCCAATTACCCGTTGATTCCTGAGGATTTTGAGCGCCAGCAATTGCCCCAGGCTTTGAGAGAGCACTTGAGCAAAGCTTTTGGTTTGAGTATCCACCCCGAGCGCTTGAGTGAAATTCGAAATGAAAGAAGACCTCACTCCAACTATGCGAGTTTGGCCAACTGTCGTGACGAAGTCGCTCAAGCTGAGGCGATGATGCGACGCTCAGGTATTCGTTGGCTTTCCACCACCACCAAGAGCATAGAAGAGATCGCCACCACCATTTTGCAAGAGATTCGACCCCAGAGTTTGACCTATTAGGCCTGATTCAACGGCCTGGCTGTCCTTGGCGAGGGATCGTATCGCTTGGGGCTTTGGGTTTAGCCCAACGCGGCGATACCGGCTTTGGCAATTTCGACGTCTTCGTTGGATTTTACGCCGCTCACTCCCACCGCACCAATCACTTGGCCGTCTTTGATGATGGGGACTCCGCCTTCGAGCATGCCTTTGATCTCTGGGGCGGACAAAAACGCGTAACGACCGTTGTTGATGACGTCTTCATACATTTTGGTCTCGCGTCGTCCCATGGCGGCGGTGTGCGCTTTGGCGGGTGCCATGTGGGCAGAAAAAGCGGGCGCGCCATCGAGTCGTTGCATCCATAGCAAGTGTCCGCCGTCGTCAACGATGGCAATGCTCACGGCCCAATGGTGTTGGAGCGCATGGCTTTCACACGCTGCGGCGATGGTTTTGAGGTCTTGGAGTTCAAGGTAATGTTTGGTTTTCATGGTGTTGAGGTTGGAGGTTGTAAGGCCGCTTTTCAAGCAATGCGATTCAGTTGGCGCCCCTTGAGCGTTTGCCTTCGGGATTGACTGAGCGAGGAATTATCATCTTTTTTGGAGGAAAATGGTCTTGGGCACTTGTCCCGCGTGGGGTGCTGAACCCGGTTTTTGGGCGGATTGGGGGGTGTTTTTTGGGGTTTTTGCCAGGTTTCTTGACGAGGAGCCCAAGTTTGCGTTCAAATAAAGCATTACGCCTTGATCAACTCACCCCTTGGGTCTTGAAAAACCCTAGAATAGACCCCATCTGCTGAACGTAGTAACTTTTGGAGAATCCAAGTGAACGACAACTATCAAACCCTTGACTACGCATTTGTCAACACCTCTTTTGAGCAAAGAAATCGAGTGCTGCGCAATACCTATTGGTTGTTGGCCTTGAGCATGGTGCCCACTGTGCTGGGCGCTTGGTTGGGTGTCGCCACCGGATTGAGTTTGGCGCTCTCGGGTGGTCTTGGATTGGTGGTCTTTTTGGTGGGTGCGTTTGGCTTTATTTATGCCATCGAGAAAACCAAAAACTCGGCCATCGGTGTTCCAGTTTTGCTTGGCTTTACATTTTTCATGGGCATCATGCTCTCGCGTCTCATTGCCATGGTGCTCGGTTTTAAAAATGGCACCGAGCTCGTGATGGTCGCCTTTGGTGGCACCGCTGGCGTTTTCTTCATGATGGCGAGTTTGTCCACCATGATCAAGCGCGAGTTGAGCGGTTTGGGCAAATGGCTTTATGTGGGCGTGATGGTGCTCATGGTGGGCAGTTTGATCAATATTTTTGTGGGCTCCAGCGCTGGAATGATGGTCATCTCGATGTTGTCCATTGCCATCTTCAGCGCCTACATGCTCTATGACATCAAGTCCATCATCGATGGCGGTGAGACCAATTACATCAGTGCCACTTTGACTTTGTATTTGGACATCATCAATGTGTTCCAAAGCTTGCTGGCCTTGTTGGGTATTTTTGGCGGCGAGCGCGAATAAGTTCTCAAATCCTTAGGGGCCTTGGGTCTGGGTCTTGTGCCTGGGCCTAGATCTGTATTCACCCCTAGGGCGCTCACAGTGCTTCACGATCAACCCATGGTGCCCCCGCCATGGGTTTTTTATTGCCCACTCTCCCAGAGTCCTCAGATGCAAGCCGCTCGATTAGCGGCGAATGGCTCCAACATCAGCCACTTTTTCGAACACCGCCATACTCTCCACGTGCGCTGTGTGGGGGAACATATTGACGATGCCCGCGTGCGTCAAGGCATATCCCCCACCTTGGACCAAGCATTGCGCATCCCGCGCCAAGGTGGCTGGGTTGCAGCTCACATAGACAATTCTTTGGGGGGGTGAGAACGAGCGTGTTTGAAGTTCTGCACTCTCAGACGGCTTGGCCGCATGGGCGTTGTCCAGAGTTTCACCACCCGTTGGCGTCCAGCCTGGGTTGATCAACGCCACCAAAGCTTTGACCAAGTCATAGGCGCCCTCTCTGGGGGGGTCGATCAACCATTTGTGTGCCTGCTCGAGCTCGAGCAAATCCTCAGGGGTGATGGTGAATAAATTTTTACTGATGAAGGTGGTCTCGGCCAAAGGTCTAGCGCGCAGGCGCTCTTGGACTTGGGGGGCCGATCCTTCGGGGATGTGGGTGCGGTTGAGCGCCAAATTTTCGCGGCTGCGCTCAATGAGCGCTTCGCTGCCTTCAATGCCAATCACACGGCGCGCCAAAGTGGCCAAAGGCAGCGAAAAATTGCCCAGCCCACAAAACCAGTCAATCACTGTCTCTTGAGGCTCGACAGCCAAGAGCGAAATCGCTTTGTAGACCAACACGCGGTTGATGTGGGGATTGACCTGGGTGAAGTCGGTGGGTCGATAGGGCATCACCACACCAAAATCGGGCAACGCGTAGCTCAAGGTGTCATGTTGAACGCGGTAGCGGGGATCTTGGGTCTGCATCAAGTGGACGGTATCGAGCCCCTTGGGCTGCAACCACCATTGCACGTGGTGGGTCGCACCAAACTCGAGCAACAGCCTTTGGTCCTCTTGAGTCAAAGGCACCATGTGTCTGAGCACCAAGGCGGTCACATGGTCGCCGCAAGCCAATTCAATTTGCGGGCAGTGCGCCCTCGCTTCTAAGGATTCGATGAGCGAACGCAGCGGCATCAAGAGAGCACTCACGTGCGGGGGCAAGATGGGGCACACCGTCATGTTGGCCACGTAACGACTTTTGCGCTCATGAAAACCGACCAAGACCTGGCCTTTCTTGCGCACATCTTTGACCGACAGTCGGGCGCGAAAGCGGTAGCCCCAATCGGGCCCTTGGATGGGTCTGAGGATGGTTTGTGGCTTGACGTGTCCCAAGTGCGAGAGCAAGTCTTCTAAAACACGTTGTTTGATGGCCACTTGCGCCGATGCGTCGGCGTGCTGCATCTTGCAGCCGCCACATGAGCCCGCGTGCAGTCCAGCATGGGGGCATTGGGGCTTGACCCTGAGGCACGAGTCTTTGATGATTTCAGTGAGACTGGCTTTTTCCCAATTGTCTTTTTTGCGATTGACATTGGCCACCACCACTTCAAAGGGCAGGGCGCCATCGACAAACACCACCTTGCCGTCTTCGCGGTGCGCAATGCCTTGGGCCTCCAAGTCCATGGATTCAATGGTCAACCATTTGGACAGGGTGGGTGGGCTCGTGTCGTTCATGTCAGGCTTTGATAGGCGAGGGGGGCGGTGTCGAGCTGGGGTCCAACCCGAGAGGGAAAGCGCAGGGGTGTGAGGTGTCCGCCACGAGCACAGCCATCAATGTGGCGGCAAGAACTTGAGGGGGTCCACGGGTTTGCCCAACTTTCTGATTTCGAAGTGCAAATTGACTTGTTCGCTGTCGGTGCTGCCCATTTCAGCAATTTTTTGACCTCTCTTGACCGATTGATCCTCTTTGACCAACAAGGTTTGGTTGTGTGCGTAGGCACTCAAATACGTGTTGTTGTGTTTGAGAATGACCAAATTGCCATAGCCCCGAAGCCCGTTGCCCGCATACACGACTTTGCCGTCGGCAGCAGCCAAAACCGCGTCCCCGGTTTTACCACCAATGTCCAGGCCTTTGAGGGTTTTGTTCTCGTCAAAATAACTGATGACATTGCCATGAGAAGGCCAAGCAAAGCTCAACTCATCGCCGCCCTCCAAGGCCGGCGGCATCGCGCTAGGCGTGGCAACAGCGCTTGGACGCGGTGACGTGGGGTTGGGCGCGCCTGCCGGCGCACTGGTCGCACTCGACAAGGCTGTGGAGGCAGGAGGCACGATCACCGTGCTGGTCACGGGTTGCACGATCACCCCCGGATTTTGAGAGTCGCTGCTGTAAGAGGGCACGGCTGCACTGCTTTGCACTGAGGTGGTGGGTGCTTGCACGCGCAGCTGTTGGCCCACCTCCAGGGAGTTGGGGTTGTCCAGATTGTTCCATCTGGCCAGATCTCGCCAGTTTTGTCCCTGATCGAGGCCGATGCGAATGAGGGTGTCACCTTGCCTCACCGTGTAAAACCCGGGTTGATCGGGTGGGGGTGAGCCCATGCGCTCTGGTGCTGGTTTGGCTTGGGGCATGGAGGACCAAATCGTTTGGGTTTTGGTGGCTTTGCGCTCTTCGACAGGGGCTGGCACTCGGCGAGAAGAGTCCAGGCCCGAACAGCTCGCCAACACGACCAACATGGCGCAAATCCACAGCCGCTCAGGGCAGGGGAGAAGCTTTAAAAAATTCATCATGTCAAATCCCTTTGCATCATGCAACGCCCGATTTTAGGGGCACAAAATGAACCGGCTCGAGGACCTGGCGTTGAAGGCCTTGCGGTGTTTTATCGATCACCAAGAGGCTTTGGCTCGCACCCTCGCTCGACCAAGGCGCGACCAAACGCCCGCCAATGGCCAATTGATCAATCCAGGCTTGAGGCACGGTGTCGCCGCCGGCAGCAGAGATGATGCCGCCATAGGGCGCTTCGCCAGGATGGCCGAGCATGCCGTCGCCAAAAATCAGCGTGACATTGTGCAGCCCCATCGGCGACAAGTTCTCGATGGCTTTATCGTGCAGGCCCTTGAGTCGTTCAATGCTGAAGACGGCCTTGCTCACTTCACTGAGCAAGGCGGCTTGATAGCCGCACCCGGTACCAATTTCCAGGACTTTGCCGATTTTGCCGTTGATGAGTAAATTTTTCCCGCCTCTGAGCAGCGCAATCATTCTGGCCACCACATTGGGCTTGGAGATGGTTTGACCCAGCCCAATGGGCAGGCTCGTGTCCTCGTAGGCTTGGTTGACCAAAGCGGTGTCGACAAATCGATGGCGCTCGACTTTGCCCATGGCCTTGAGCACCCATTCGTCTTCCAAGCCTTGAAGGGCCAGTTTTTGCACCATGCGCTCGCGCACTTTGGCCGAATCCAGTCCGATGCCACTCGGTGTGGTGTTGATGGGGGTTTTGGCTTTTTGGGCCAGACCCGCCGATGGCAAGACCTTGGTTGCAGACAACTGGGTGCTGGGTGGAGTGTGGGTTTGACCAAAATCCACCTTGGCAGGAAAACCAGGGCGTTTTTTCATGCCAAACGCTGGCCTTGAAGGGCTTGACCCCAAGTCGATAGGCTCTCGTGCTCGGTCAAGTCGACCTGCAAGGGCGTGATCGAGATGAAGCCTGCGCGCGTGGCATGAAAATCCGTGCCTTGGGCATCGTCCTTGGCGGCTCCCGCGCCACCAATCCAGTACATGGTCTCACCCCGGGGGTTTTCTTGGGTGATCACGCGCTCAGCAGCATGGCGGCGACCCAAGCGGCAGATTTGAAAACCTTGGTGCTCCTGGCGGGGCAAATTGGGCATGTTCACATTGAGCAACCAAGGGGCGACTTTTTGGCCTGGGGCTCGGGAGAGTCTGCCTTGTGAGATGAGCGCATCGACGATTTCGCGGGCGCGAAGGGCTGCCTCGTCCAAGTGCTGCCAGCCTTTTTTGACCTGTGAGAATGCAATGGCGGGGATGCCCATCAGGTAGGCCTCCATGGCCGCGCCAACCGTGCCGGAGTAAATGGTGTCATCCCCCATATTGGCGCCATTGTTGATGCCAGAGATGACCAAATCAGGTCGAAAGTCCAGCAGTCCTGTCAAAGCGATGTGCACACAATCAGCGGGCGTGCCGTTGATGAAGCGGGTATGCGCGTTGGCTTGGCTCACGTACAAGGGAGAATTGAGCGTCAATGCATTGGACTTGGCGCTGTTGTTTTGCTCGGGAGCGACCACCATCACGTGGCCCATGTCTTTAAAGGCCTCGTACAAGGCAAGAATACCGGGGGCCTGGTAGCCGTCGTCATTGGAGACCAAAATGTTCATGGGGTGCGGCAATAGGTGGGTGAGCAGTGCATTCGGATGGGACTGGGGCTGAATCAGTCGATTGGCCATCAACTCGATCCCTCTCATTGTAGAGCCTCAAATCTCGGGCGAGGATGCTCTTTTTCTCGAGCTCCAAGGGCCTTCATCTGAGTGCCTATCGCGCCGCGGCGAGGGGCCCATCCTCTTCAAGGGCTCCTGGCACTGAGCGGCGGGTGTATTTTTCGGCGAAAACCCCACTCTTTGGTCCACAAATGGGTCCTGGAGGGGGATATTGGCCAAACGCACTAGAAGTTGGCTATAATCATGGGTTTTCCCTTGCCACATCACAATCTAGACGCTGTGAGTGGCTCAATCCACAAGGAGAGTCTATGCGTCATTACGAAATCATTTTAATGATCCACCCGGATCAAAGCGAACAAGTGCCTGCGATGCTTGAGCGTTACAAAAGCCTCATCACCACCGGTGGTGGCGCGATTCATCGCATCGAAGACTGGGGACGCCGCCAGTTGACTTACATGATCAACAAGTTGGCCAAGGCCCACTATTTGTGTGTCAATATCGAAGCCTCCAAAGAAATCATGGCTGAGTTGGAACACGCCTTTAAATTCAACGATGCAGTCTTGCGTCACTTGACCGTGGTCAAGTCCAAAGCCGAGACGGGTCCTTCATCCATGATGAAGACTGTTGAGCGCGAGGAAGCCAGAAAGACCCAGCAAGCTGAATTCCAAGCCTAATCCACACCCTTTTGGCTTGATGTGAATCGTTTGGTTTTAACCGCCAGTTTGGTTGAAATCTCGACCATGAGGTACACACCGGCAGGCTTGCCTGCCATTGATGTCTTACTGGAGCACGTTTCGCATCTTGAAGAGGCTGGTCTGGAGCGGGTTGTGAAAGCAACGCTCAAGACCCGAGCCTTGGGGGATTTGGCCAAAACCATCAGCGCCTTGCCCCTGGGCAGTGAGCGTCAATTTGAAGGTTTTTTAGCCACGCCCAACCAAACCAAAAGTGTGATTTTTCATTTGACCCAGATTCAACCCATTTCATAGGAGCCAAGACCATGGCCACATTTAAAAAGTTCAACAAAGACAAGCGCCCCAAGCGCAACACCCAGTCGCTTCTCTTTAAGAGAAAGCGTTTTTGCCGCTTCACCGTCACTGGCGTGGAAGAAATCGACTACAAAGATATCGATACCTTGAGAGACTTCATTGCTGAAAACGGCAAGATCATTCCTGCTCGTTTGACAGGAACACGTGCCATTTTCCAGCGCCAACTCAATACCGCCATCAAGCGTGCACGCTTTTTGGCCATGTTGCCTTACAGCGACCAACACCGCATCTAAGAGGGACCCATCATGCAAATTATTCTTTTAGACAAAGTGGTGAATTTGGGTGCCTTGGGCGAAATCGTCCGAGTCAAAGATGGCTATGCCCGCAACTTTCTCATCCCTTCTGGTCGCGCTCGCCGTGCCACGGCTCAGGCCATTGAAGAGTTTGAGAAAAAGCGCGCGCAGCTTGAGAAACTGGCCGCTGAGAAATTGGCCGAAGCCGAAGCTTTGGGCGAGAAACTGGCTGGCACCACCCTCAAAGTGACACAAAAAGCCGGCGTGGACGGCCGCTTGTTCGGTTCAGTCACCAATTTTGACATCTCTGAAGAGTTGGGTAAAACCGGCTTCAAGGTGCCCAAGTCTGCCGTTCGCATGCCCACAGGCCCCATCAAAGTTGTGGGTGACTCAACGGTGAGCGTGTCATTGCACACCGATGTGGTGGTCGAGATCACGGTCAGTGTTTACGGCGAAACGGCCTAAGCCAACACGCAGACATTGAGCCGATGCGCTGGCGCTTTGCGCGAGCCGCACTCGGCCTGCAATGGGTCTGACTCATCTCCATCCAAGTTCGCGCTTGGGTGGATTTTTTTTGTTTTTTGCAGCAAGCTCACAGGGTGAGGACCCCGGCATTGAGCTTGGCCGATGGTGCAAACACCAGTGGCATCCAGATTTTTGAGTTGTTGACAGTTTATCCACAGCATTTGCACAAGGTTAGCGCGTGACTTGGACTTGGAAAAAGTTTACGATTCATGTTCGCTTCAAAGGCTTCAGTGCATGTCCGCAGTTCTCTCCCCATTTGACCCCAGTCCTTATTCAGACCCCGCGGCTGCGCAGTTGCGCATCCCGCCGCACTCGATGGAGGCTGAGTCGAGTGTGTTGGGGGGACTCTTACTTGACAATGCCTCTTGGGACCGCGTTGGCGATTTGTTGGTGGAGAATGATTTTTATCGTTTTGAAAATCGTTTGATCTTCTCTTCGGTTGCCGCACTCATCAATGCGAACAAGCCTGCTGACGTGATCACGGTCTACGAGTCCTTGCAAAACATGGGCCGAGCCGAAGAGGTCGGTGGGCTGTCTTATTTGAACTCCTTGGCGCAATATGTCCCGAGTGCCGCCAACATTCGTCGCTATGGCGAGATCGTGCGTGAGCGATCCATCTTGCGTAAACTCGTGACCGCCAGCGACGAGATCGCCACCCATGCCTTCAATCCGCAGGGCAAGCAAGTCGACCAAATTTTGGATGAGGCCGAGCAAAAGATCTTCAACATTGGTGAAGAAGGCTCACGCATGAAGCAAGGCTTTCAATCAATGGATGTCTTGACGCTCGAGCTCATGGATCGCATTGATGAGATGTCGCAAAACCCCAATGACATCACCGGTGTGCCGACTGGCTTTTATGACCTCGACCGCATGACCTCGGGCTTTCAGCCTGGAGACTTGATTGTGCTGGCCGCTCGGCCCTCCATGGGCAAGACCGCCTTGGCGATCAACATCGCCGAGCACGTCGCCGTTGAGGAGCAACTTCCCGTGGCGGTGTTCTCCATGGAGATGGGTGCCTCTCAGTTGGCCATTCGTATTGTCGGCTCCATTGGCCGCATTGATCAGGGGCATTTGCGCACCGGCAAGCTCAGTCAAGATGAGTGGCCCAAGCTCACCGAGACCATTGAAAAACTCAGAAATATTGCCCTGCACATTGACGAGACACCGGGCCTCACCCCCAATCAGTTGCGCAGCAATGCTAGAAAGCTTGCGAAACGGTGCGGCAAACTCGGCCTGATCGTCGTTGACTATTTGCAACTGATGTCAGGCTCATCAAGCGAGGGCGACAACCGCTCGACCGAGCTCGGTGAGATTTCAAGGGGCCTGAAAATGCTCGCCAAAGAGTTGCAGTGTCCCGTCTTGGCGCTCTCGCAGCTCAACCGAAGCGTGGAGACTCGAAACGATAAACGCCCCATGATGAGCGACTTGCGCGAATCGGGGGCCATCGAGCAAGATGCCGATGTGATCATGTTCATCTACCGCGATGATTATTACAACAAGGACAGCAAAGAGCCTGGTGTCGCCGAAGTTTTGATCACCAAGCACAGGAATGGGCCCACGGGCGTTGTCAAACTCACCTTCCTCAAATCCATCACCAAGTTTGAGTCCATGGCCTCGAGTGGTGGTGACTATTGATCACAAAAGGCCCCCGCCATGAACATTGTTGAAAGTTTTGCCGACATCTCACGCTTTGTGGCGTTGCGCCGAGACATTCACGCCCACCCAGAGCTTGGATTTGAGGAGCACCGAACTGCCGCCTTGGTGGCACAGTTGCTCAGCGAATGGGGCTTAGAGGTCCACACTGGCGTGGCGGGCACGGGTGTGGTGGGCGTGCTCAAGCGCGGACACTCAACGCGCTCGATCGGTCTAAGAGCCGACTTGGACGCTTTGCCGCTGCAAGAGGAAAACCACTTTGCGCACCGCTCACTGAGCGACGGGCGCATGCACGCGTGTGGTCATGACGGTCACACCACCATGCTCTTGGCCGCCGCTTGGCATTTGTCGCAAGCTAAGACCGAGTGGGATGGCTGTGTGAATTTCATCTTTCAGCCCGCTGAAGAGATGGGCAAAGCTGGCGCCTTGAAGATGATTCAAGATGGCCTTTTTGAGCGCTTTCCCTGCGATGCGGTGTTTGCCCTGCACAATTTTTATTTGGACGGTGTTGCCCACTTTGCCACCAACCATGGGGCCTTGATGGCTTCGAGCAACACTTGGCGCGTTGACATTCACGGACAAGGCACCCACGCCTCCTTGCCCCACACGGGAATTGACCCCGTGGCCGCCACCATCAATTTGGCACAGCAACTGCAAAGTTTGGTGCCCCGGGTGGTGAGCTCAACCGAGCGAGCCCTCTTGGCCGTGACTCAAATCCAAGGCTCAGGTGCTCCCAATGTCATCCCCGATGTGGCCTGGGTGGGTGGCACAGTGAGAACGTTCTCTGAAAACGTGCTCGATAACATTGAAAAAGCCATGCGCCAACTCGCTCTAGGCGTGGCGCAAGCTCATGGTTGCCGCGCTGAGGTGAGTTTCAAGCGCGCCTCACCACCTGTGGTCAACCATGAAAAAGAAACTCGCTTTGCCGCTCAAGTCATGCGCGAGATCGTGGGCGACGAGGCCGTCAACGAGCACTACATTCCCATCATGAGTGCTGAAGATTTCGCCCATATGCTCAAAGTGCGACCCGGCTGCTACGCGTTCATTGGCAACGGCAACGGCGAGCACCGATTGGCCGAGCATGGTGCGGGCCCCTGTATTATTCACAACACCTCTTATGATTTCAACGACGAGATCATCCCAGTGGGGGCCAGTTATTTCGTGCGCTTGGTCGAGCGTTGGTTAACGTCAAGGTAGATCCATCATGCAAACTTGTTCATTGAAGTTATTCCTTCGTCTTGGAGCCTGTGCGGGCTTGTTGGCCATGAGTGTGCTGAGCGCTCAAGGTGCTGAACGATTGATCAAAATCATCGTGCCTTTTGGACCCGGCGCGGTGCAAGACACCGTGGCCAGAACCTTCAGCAATGAGTTGGGCCATGCCGTGGGGGCGACAGTCATCATTGAAAACCACGCCGGCGCTGGTGGCACCATTGGCACCCAGTTGGTGGCCAAGGCGGCGCCCGACGGCAACACCTTGCTCATGGCCGCCGCCTCGCAAACCTTGGCTGGGCACTTGTATGAGAAACTGCCTTATGACCCGGTCAAAGATTTCAGCACCGTCTCCTTGGTGGGCTATTCGGGCTATGTGATTGCGGCGCCTTCTAGCTTGGGGGTGAAAGACTTCAAGGAGTACGTGGCTTACATCAAGGCCAAACCAGGCTTGTATAACTACGCGTCAGCCGGCAATGGGTCAGCGTCACATTTGGGGATGGCCTATGTGTTGTCCCGTGCGGGTTTACAAATGCAGCACATTCCGATGAAGGCCACGGGAGATGCGGTCAATGAAGTCTTGGCCAATCGGGTGCAAGGTGTCACGGGCGCCACCATTGGCTTGATCGGGTTTCGGCAAGATGCCAGGATCAAGCTCTTGGCCTACACCGGTGTGAAGCGCTCACAGTTTTTGCCTGAACTCCCAACGGTGGCAGAAAGTGGCTTGCCGGGTTTTTCGTTTGACTCCTGGATGGGGCTTTTGGGTCCAGCCAATATGTCCAAAGCGCAAATCGATCAAATCAACAATGCCATGATCAAGGTTTTGGCCGAGCCCGCCGTGCAAGATCGACTGCTTCGTTTGGGTTTGGAAATTCAGACGGCCAGCACTGAAGAGTTTGAGCGCATCTTGCGCCAGGACTGGATCAACGCGGGCGCTATTGTCAAGGCCTCAGGCGCGAAGTTGGAATGAGATGTCCTCTAGCCTGTCTGTGTTGTTCTCTGTCGCCCGTGTCTTGAACATGAGAGCCCTGCTGTGTGCCATGGTCTTCATCGCCTGCATACCGAGTCACGCCAAATCGGTGGCCCTGGTTTGTGAAACGACCCCCATCGAGGAAGTGGCCTCGGTGGTCGCTCAAAGTGGGGGTGCTCGAGCGTCTACTTCGGTGTGGAACCTTGTCGTTGAGAGCAATCAAGACGGTGCCATCACCAAAGTCAGCGTGGGCGCACAGGAGAAGGATTTTGAGTCGAAATCGGGACTGTTGTCTTTTCGCGTGGGGTTGATCACCACGCTCGAGCTGAGTTTAAGAAGCGGCAAAGCCCGAACCACCTACACGGGGGTGGACACCAAGGAGCGAGGTGCATGCAGTGTGCTCTACAAAACGAACGCTCCAAGCGCGGTGGACTTGATTGCTCCGATACAAGGGCTCAGTGATGAGCAACTGTGTGTGCAAGGTCAATACACCCGCTTCATGATGTTTGAACCCACCCAAATCGAGTTGGCCCGCCGACAATTCAATTGCGAGCCTGTCCTCAAGCATGACGGCGCCGCCCGCGTGAGCGCTCGCATCGATGCAGTCGATGAAAGCGCTGGCATCACCTTGAGAAAATTAAAAGAACTCAAATCTTTTTTTGAGCAAAACTTGATCACCAAGGAAGAGTACGATCGCAAAAAAGCGTCGCTATTGGATGCCATGTGATCGAGTTGAACGCTCGGTGACGAGCGGGTTGGCGGATCATGATCGTGGCAAACTCCCCCCCTCAGCCATGGGTGGGACTCGAGAGGGTGGCGTGAGTGCGAGTCAGCGCGCTTTTTCGTGATGCAGTCACTCATGAATGGGCGACGGCTTGGTCGCTCAGGCCCTTACTGATCAGCGTAGAGTGCAAACACTTTATTGGAGTTGAAGACATCGGTTTGCACAAAATCACTCCAAACCACTCGGCGGTTGAGCGCTTGCATGGCCCCCAAAAGCGGACACCAATTCAAGATTTCTTGCTGTCCTGCCTCTTCAAAGTCCTCGGTACTTTGTGCTCTCCAAACATCAAAATCATTGTCTTTCATGGCCTGATAGAGAGACAAGTCGCTGGCGGTATCGGGTCTGAGCCGAAACGTTTTGTCACAAAGAAAGGCATGTGACCAACTCGAGGATGCCACCAGTGCGACTCGCCAAGGCGAGCTGAGCAAGGTTTTGGCAATTTGTGCTCCCATGTCCATGCAGCGTGCAGGAGTCGGCCCCGGAGGATCAAAATCCAAGACATCGTCCATTTGGGTCATGAAGCCTTTGGCGCAGATGACGCGACGTCCATAGCAATTGATGGGCATCGTGACCGTGGGGTAGGGCCAGCCTTGGCGCTCATAGTCCAAATAAAGAATGGCATTCATGAAGGCATGGGCCACGCTGTTGTGGTGCAAGGGCTTGTAAGCGTAGGCCACATCAAAATGCGCATCGATGAGCCCTTTGGTGATCAGTTTGGCCGCTTGTGGGTGACCTTTGAGGCGGTAGTGCAGGTCTTTACCCTCGCCCCAAGCGTTGGGTTTGCCGCCCTCCATCATGGAAGAGCCTTGAGCATGGCGCCAAGGGTACAAATCCATATCAGGATAGGCGCAGACACTGAAAGCGGGAATCACGTCTTCGCGAAAATTCTCATATTGATCGTCGCCCCAAATGAGCACGAGGTCGGGCTTGAAGTCATCCAAGGCTTGGCGCACATGACGAAAACGCTCCACCATGGCGGCTCGGTGGGTGGCCGCGCTCAGCAAGCCTTCATCCTCACCCCATTCGGCTCGCATGGCGGGTGGCCAATGCTTGGGGTCTTTGTGCTCGGGGGGGATGGAGGGGTCTTGCAGGGTTTTACGAAGAATCCAAGACATCTGCTCATCGGGTGAGCTCAAGGGCGGGTAGTGCGAGAGTCCCAATCCTAAAATTTCAGCCATGCGTGCAACCTGCCTTTTTGAATCTACGCCGATGTCTACAGTGCATCACTGGCAAAGTCGGCCAGTCTGGAGCGCTCGCCTCGGGCCAAGGTGATGTGCCCACCATGTGGCCAGCCTTTGAACTTGTCCACCGCATAGGTAAGGCCTGATGAACCTTCGGTGAGATAGGGCGTGTCGATTTGTGCCAAATTGCCCATGCAGATGATTTTAGTCCCAGGACCCGCACGGGTGATGAGCGTTTTCATCTGCTTGGGGGTCAAATTCTGTGCTTCATCGATGATCACGTATTTGTTCAAAAACGTGCGCCCGCGCATGAAGTTCAAACTTTTGATTTTGATGCGACTTCTGATGAGCTCATTGGTGGCGGCTCGTCCCCACTCGCCCGAGCCTGTGTCGGTCTTGGCCAACACCTCCAAGTTGTCGTCCAAGGCACCCATCCAAGGGCCCATTTTTTCTTCTTCAGTGCCAGGTAAAAAGCCAATGTCTTCGCCCACACTCACGGTGGCGCGCGTCATGATGATTTCGGTATAGCGCCGCTCATCGAGCACTTGGGTCAGCCCCGAGGCCAAAGCCAACAAGGTTTTGCCCGTTCCTGCCGTGCCCGTCAAGGTCACGAAATCGATATCCGGGTCCAAGAGCAAATTGAGGGCAAAGTTTTGCTCGCGGTTTCTCGCGGTCACGCCCCAAACCGCATTTTTGACATGGTTGAAGTCTTTGAGCGTTTTAAAGACAGCGGTTTTGCCACGGATTTCCGTCACTCGGGCGTAAAGGCTGGGCTCTCCTGGGGACTCAAAGAACACAAATTGATTGATGTGCAAATCCGGCACGATGGGGCCAGTGATGCGGTAAAAAGTGTGGCTGCCGCTTTGCCAGCTTTCAACCGTTTTACCGTTTTTGAGCCAAAAATCAGCCGGCAATGACAACCAACCGCTGTAGAGGAGGTCACCGTCTTCCAAGGTCTTGTCGTTTTGATAGTCCTCGGCGGCCAGTCCCAAAGCGCGCGCTTTCACGCGCATGTTGATGTCTTTGGAGACCAAGACCACTTCACGCTGGGGCTGCAGTTTGCCCAGGGCTTGCACCACCCCTAAAATTTGATTGTCCGCCTTGCCTTGTGGCAAGCTCAAGGGCAGCTCGGCCACCAGGGCTTGCGTTTGAAAGAAGAGTTTGCCGCTCACCTCTTTGTGGCCGGTGCCTGAGAGGGGCAAGCCATGGATCATGTCGGACTCGACTGTGGCTGCCAACGCGTCCAAAGAACGGCTGGTTTGGCGAGCATTTCGAGCAACTTCGGTCATGCCTTTTTTATGGCCATCGAGCTCTTCGAGCACGATCATGGGCAAGAAGACGTCATGCTCTTCAAAGCGAAACAAACACATCGGGTCGTGCATCAATACATTGGTGTCCAAGACAAAGAGCTTGGTCACGCCGGTGCTCTTTTTCTTGCTGACCTTGGGCTTGGGGGTGACCTTGTAGGGGGTGGAAGGTCTTTTCTCGAGGCCACTGGAAGCACTGCCCACTGAGGTGGTGTGGCTGGGTGAGTGCTCAAAGGCGTCAAAGTTTTTGAACGCTTGCGGCTTGTCAGCGATGGGGCTTGCTTGAAAGGGGGCCGAGTGTTGCCGCTTGGGGCTTTTGCCCGAACTGCTCGCATCGATGGCGTCAGGGCTTAAGAGGGAAGCGCGTTTTGAGGGTGCTGGGGGCAGTGGCATGGGTGGAGTGGTGGTGAATTGAGGGGGGAGAAGAACTAAAGAACGTTTCTGAGTAATCTCATGGCCTGGGCACACTGAGGAGGCAGAGGCGCCAGGCGTCAGACAATAAAAAGCCGCCAAGGTGACTTGGCGGCTGGGAGCGTGACAGTAGCAAGAGGGTCATGGAGGCTTGGGTGTTCAAGAGGAGATGGTCAAAAATTAGACTGGCCAAACAACATCATTGAAACATCATAACCGACAGAAATGACGACTTGGAGAAATACTTGAGGCGGGGTGTGCCCGAACGCATCTGACGCGATAGGTGGGGGGCGTGAGCTCAGTCAGGTGCTTTAGGCGGGGGCAGTTGCTGTGGCTGGTTTTTTCAGCGCTTTGACGGATTTGAGGACTTCGTCAACGTGACCGGGGACCTTCAAGCCGCGCCACTCTGCTTTGAGCAAACCATCGGCACCCACCAAAAATGTGCTGCGCTCAATGCCTTTGACTTTTTTGCCATACATGATTTTATTTTTCACCACACCAAACATATGGCACATCTTCTCTTCCGTGTCGGCAATCAACTCAAACGGCAGCTCGAGCTTGGTTTTGAAGTCGTCGTGAGACTTCATGTTGTCGCGAGAAACGCCAAAAATCACGGCACCAGCCTTGGTGAAGTCTTTGTATTTATCGCGAAATTGCATGGCCTCGGTGGTGCAACCTGGTGTATTGTCTTTGGGGTAAAAGTAAAGCACCATGATCTTGCCGGTGTGCGAGTGATTGGTGACCCTCACGCCTCCGGTGGCAATGGACTCAAATTCAGGAAGGGGTTTGTTGACAACGATCGCCATAGATCTTCTATCCAATGTGACATAGGGGGGCCGCACAGCACAGGCGGCAACCTGCTATTTTAACTTGAATTTAGGACAATCCCAAGACCCCCCAGACCTAATTTAAATCCGACCCCCTGAGCGGGAGGTTCACCAAGAAACCAGGTTTTTAAAGGGAACTGTGCAGCACTGCAGCATTGGGCAGAGATGGGCAACGACCCTGCCCGTGTGAGAACTGACACCCCCCACGTCATCGCCTTGGCGCGACGCTCTGGATGAGGTCAGGGTTTTCCCGAGGTTTGTCCCCAGGTCTTCAGCGCCAACAGGCCGCTAGGCCGGGGCAATGCCGTGGCAGACTGATCGGCCAAGGGTGTTTCAAATGGGTGAGGCCGGATAGTGTTGCCACTGCGTTGACTTCTCCACAATGGCTTGGAATGAGCAAGTGCTCAGCGGCGCTTGGCGCTCGCCCACCCCAATCGGGGCTTCCCCGCGCATGAAGGCCTGAACTTCATGGAGCATTTGCTTTCTGAACTCCACGACGGCCATGTCGCTCGCGCCCAAGCGGTCATTGGAGCGACGGGTCATGGCGCCCATGGTCACCCACATGGACAGGTCTTGGTTGGGAATGCCTTGAATGCCGGTGTAGTTGCCCGCTTTCATGGCTTGGCGGTCTTGTAAAAAATGATTCTCAACATTTCGAATGGGGTGGTAGCGTTCATCCACATCGACGCCTTTTTCGGTGTGCAAAAAGGCACGCCACGCTTGGGTGTCGGGCGTGGTGGCCGGGTCGCCCCAGGCGATGAAGTGAAAAGCGGTGTGGGTGTCGTCCACCGCTGTGTTGATGTTGGCCACGTTGTAGGCGTTGTTGGGCGGGATCAGGGCTGAGGCGGGCGCTAAAAACACCGTGCAGCGCACATAGTCGTGGGTGGCGGCCTTTTCAATGGGTCGGCGAATGGCGACATAGCGAAAGCCGTAGGTCTCGGCTTGCACTTGCATGCGCGGGGCCTTGTCGGTGCTCGGTCTGAGCCAGCTTTTGTCATCGGCAAAGGCGCCGTTGATGCGCGCGGGCATCATGTCTGAGGAGTGCAAGGACGAGCTGTGGGCCGAGTCGATTTGACCCTCTAAGATTTGAGCCCAGTTGCACGGAATGATCATCTTGCAAATGGACACCCGCACGTGTTCATTGGGGGCCCAAGGCGGTGGGGTGAAGGGGGTGAAGCTGTCCTTTGACCCCATGAAGCACCAGACAAAGCCACCCCACTCGAGAGCTGGGTAGGCGGTATGCTGGACTTTGCTAGGCAGGCTGCTTTGGCTGGGCTCCGAGCTCATCTCCAAGACCTCGCCGCTCACACTCATCTTCCAGCCGTGGTAGAGGCAGCGCAGCCCACCGTGCTCATTGCGCCCATAGACCAAGGACACGCCGCGATGAGGGCAAAATTCGCCCATCACCCCCACTTGGCCTTGGCTGTCTTTGAAGACCACCAAATCTTCTCCCAAGACTCGGGCGCGCACGGGGGTGCCATCGCGCTCAGGGACTTCTTCACTCAAGCACACCGCTTGCCAGTGTCGGCGCATGAGTTGGCCCATGGCAGCGTCGCCTTCGACGCGGCAAATCAATTGGTTCTCTTGTTCGGTCATCATGGGCTTGGCCTGAAATGGAGGGGGTTAAATTCGGTTAAAATGATTAGATCTCTAAGTTTATTCTACACCTTTGATCATTTTGATGGCTGCAAACCCTAACCCTGTGCGCGTGTTGCAAAAAAACATGCTGACCCCTGACATTGCCTTTTTTCAATTGGGCGCTTTGGAGGGCCAAGCCTTGGCCCCCTTTACCCCTGGGGCGCACCTGAGTGTGGTGACCCCCAGTGGTCAAACCCGCGCTTACTCCCTGTGCAGTGATCCTCACGATGGGATGACCTATGGCTTGGCCATCAAGCGCGAGGCCTCTGGCCATGGGGCCTCCAAGAGCATGGTGGATCAACTCGAGGTGGGAGACACCTTGGAAGTCAAAGCTGTGGCCAATTATTTTGAATTGGCCGCTCACGCGCCGGAGTACATTTTTGTGGCGGGCGGGATCGGCATCACGCCGATTTTGTCGATGATGCGTCACCTCTTGGGAGTGGGTGAACAGCGCTTTAAATTGTATTTTTGCACCCGCAGCCCCGAGACCACGCCTTTTTTGGACTTGCTCACGAGCGAGCCCTTGGCCTCACATGTTCACTTGCACCATGACCAAGGGGAGCGGGCTCAACAATTTGATTTTTGGCCCGTTTTTGAGACCCCCAAAGCCGCTCACATTTACTGCTGCGGTCCACAAGTGTTGATGGATGGCGTCAAAGACATGACCGGTCACTGGCCCAGCGAACAGGTGCATTTCGAGAGTTTTGGTGTCCCCCAAGTGGCTGCCAAAGACAATGAGACCTTTGAGGTGGTGCTGGCCAAGTCGGGACAACGTTTGACGGTGCCCCAAGACAAAAGCATCTTGGAAGTCCTTCGCGTGGCCGGTGTGCCCGTGCCCAGTTCATGTGAAAGCGGCACTTGTGGGTCGTGTCGCACCCCACTCGTCTCGGGCGACGTCGATCACCGCGACTTTGTGCTGATGGATGACGAGCAGAGCAGCCAAATCATGGTCTGTGTCTCGCGCGCCAAAGGCCCCACCTTGGTGCTTGACTTGTGACGCCAAGCCCACCTTTGCGCATCGGTGTGGTGGGGCTTGGTCGAGCCTTTGGCCTCATGCTCCCCACATTTTTGAAAGACCCTCGCGTTCAATTGGTCGACGGGTTCGATCCTGGCGCGCCGGCTTGTCAACAGTTCGAGCGTGATTTTGGCACTCGCTGCTCGCCCGATTTGCAAGCGCTGTGCGCCAACCCAGCGGTCAACGTCGTCTACATTGCCAGCCCCCACCAGTTCCATGCTGAGCACGCGATCCTGGCGTTGAAGGCTGGCAAACATGTGTGGGTGGAAAAACCCATGGCCATCACCTTGGCCGAGTGCAACGCCATGGTGGACGCCGCGCGGCAAGCTCAGCGGCTTTTGATGGTGGGCCACAGCCACAGTTTTGATACCCCCATCTTGCACACGGCTGAGTTGATTCAAAGCGGTCAATTCGGTGCAGTGCGCATGCTGCACGCCATCCAATACACCGATTTTTTGTACCGCGCCAGAAGACCCGAGGAGCTTCAAACGGCCCAAGGCGGTGGGGTGGTTTTCAGCCAAGGCGCCCACCAAGTCGACATCTGCCGCCTCCTGTGTGGTGGACTGGTTCGCCAAGTCCAAGCCCACTGCGGGAGCTGGGACCCGACTCGCCCGACCGAAGGCGCCTACAGTGCGCTGCTGCACTTTGAGGGTGGGGCTTTTGCCTCACTCACCTACAGCGGCTATGGGCTTTTTGACAGCAACGTCTGGATGGGGCGTGTGGGTGAGCTCGGACACGATCTGAGCAACGCACCCCAAGCACTGGCCAGACAACTGCAACGCAAGCGTCAAGGTGAGCCCGATGGGTCGGCCCAAGAGGCACAACTCAAAGCTCAAAAAAACTATGGTGGCGTTGGCTGGCCAGGCATTGAGGGCATCAAGCCTGCTGCACATCACGAGCATTTTGGCCCGCTGATGGTGAGCTGCGACTTGGCCGATTTGCGGCCCACGCCCCAAGGTATTGAGGTGGATGGGATCGAGGGCAGTTACACAATCGACTTGCCTAGTCGCGTCGTGCCGCGCGCTGAGGTGGTCGATGAGTTGTATGCGGCACTGGTGCACGGCCACGCCTTGATTCACAGTGGGGAGTGGGCGCGGGCGACTTTGGAGGCCAGTTTGGCCATCCTCGAGGCCTCCAAGACCCAAACCCGGGTCAATGCTTTTGAGTACCAAGTCTCACCCTCTCGTGGCCCCAGTCTCGAGAGCCGCGGCAAGACGCTTTGAAAACAAGAGCACTGCATGCCCAAACCCCACCCGAGCAGCGAGCGCTTTGACTTGCTCAAGCACTGGCAAGAGGATGTGCCCCAAGACCGTTTGGCCCACTTGGTGAGAGATACCGCTCGGGCCTACACGCGGTCCTTGCAATTGCGCTTGGCGCGCGAGCAAGTGGCCTTTGGGCATTGGACTTTTTTACGCATTTTGTGGCAAAAAGATGGACTCACCCAGCGTGAGTTGAGCTTGCGAGCGGGTGTGATGGAGCCCACCACCTACAGCGCCCTCAAAGCCATGCAGGGCTTGGGCTACATCGAGATCCGACATTTGGCCCACAACAAAAAAAACAAGCACGTTTTTTTGACAGACTTGGGGCAAGCCTTGAGAAAAAAACTAGTCCCCTTGGCCCAAGAGACCAATCGCATCAGTGTTGAAGGCCTGAGCCCACAAGAGGTGCTGCAAGCGCGCAAGGTGTTGCTGCATTTGCTGCACAACTTGGTGCAAGATGATGAGACCGAGGTGAGCGCTCTGGACTGAGGCGAGCGCTCGCCAATCCCTCACATCTGCAGCAGCAAAGCAGCGGCGACTCGGCGGCCTTCGCCTGCCAAAATGTTATACGTTCGACACGCCGCTGGCGTGTCCATACACTCCACCCCCAGGTGCTGGGTGTGCAAGGCTTTGAGCCAAGCGGGGGGTAAAAACCGCAGCTTTGTGCCTGAGCCCAGCACGATGAGCTCAATGCCCTGGCTTTTGAGGGCGAGCAGTTGCTCCAAATCCGAGGCGTCGAGTTGATCGAAATGGGATTTTTCCCAGGGCTTGAGGAGACCTTGTGCGCTCAAGAGCAGGCTGCTCGTGTGTCGCACCCCATTCACGGCAATCCAGCCCGAATCGTAGCCGGTCACGGCCAAGGTATCCATCTGATCGGGTTGGAGTTTCATGGGGATAATGCTTCAAAATGTGAAATTGTGTGTTCAAATTATAGGATTTCCCCACGCATGACCTCAAAGGAGGGGCTTTGAAAGCAATTCTCAAATCCAGCAAGTTGAACAACGTGTGCTACGACATCCGTGGCCCGGTGTTGGACTTGGCGCGTCAAATGGAAGATGACGGCCACAAGATCATCAAACTCAACATCGGTAACTTGGCCGTGTTTGGTTTTGATGCGCCTGAAGAAATTCAGCAAGACATGATTCGCAACTTGCCCAATTCGGCCGCGTATTCCGACAGCAAAGGCATTTTTGCGGCCCGAAAAGCAGTCATGCAGTACAACCAGCAGCAAGGCATTGAAGGCGTGCTGCTCGATGACATCTACTTGGGCAATGGTGCTAGCGAGCTCATCGTCATGGCCACCAATGCGCTCTTGAACGAGGGCGATGAGATGCTCTTGCCCGCCCCCGATTACCCTTTGTGGACGGCAGCGGTCTCATTGTCGGGCGGTACACCCGTGCACTACATGTGCGATGAAGCCCAAGGCTGGATGCCCAATTTGGAGGACATTCGCGCCAAAATCACCCCCCAAACCAAGGGCATTGTGGTCATCAATCCCAACAATCCCACCGGCGCGCTTTATTCGGTGGAGCTCCTCAAGGGGATTGTGCAATTGGCGCGCGAACACGATTTGGTGCTGCTCGCCGATGAGGTCTACGACAAAGTGCTCTATGACGACCAAGTGCACGTGGCCATGGGCTCGCTCTCCACCGATGTGGTGACCCTCACTTTCAATTCATTGTCCAAGAGCTACCGCTCCTGTGGCTACCGCGCTGGCTGGATGGTGGTCTCGGGCGACAAAAAGCGCGCGCGAGACTACATCGAAGGCCTCAACATGCTCTCGTCGATGCGCCTGTGTGCCAATGTGCCAGGGCAGTGGGCGATTCAAACCGCTCTTGGGGGCTATCAAACCATCCAAGACTTGGTCAAACCGGGTGGGCGTCTTCGCCGGCAACGTGACTTGGCTTATGAGCTCATCACCGCCATCCCTGGGGTGAGTTGCGTCAAGCCCAGTGCGGCACTCTACATGTTTCCGAAGTTGGATCCCAAGATCTACCCCATTGCAGATGATCAGGCATTCATCCAAGAAATGCTCCAAGAGACCAAGGTCTTGTTGGTGCAGGGCTCGGGCTTTAATTGGCCGCATACCGATCACTTTCGAATTGTCTTTTTGCCCCACGAAGACGACTTGAGAGAAGCCGTGAAAAGAATCGCCAAATTTTTAGAACTTTACCGAAAAAAACATTCAACATGAAACCGATCAAAGTAGGATTATTGGGCATAGGGACCGTTGGACGAGGCACCTTTGAGGTCCTTTTGAGAAACCAAGCCGAAATTATTCGCCGCGCTGGTCGCCCCATTGAGATCACCACTGTGGCCGATGTCGACGTGGCCCGAGCCAGCGCCATTGTGGGCCAGCACGCCAAGGTGGTGGCCTCTGGGCTTGACGTGGTGCAGGACCCCGAGATCGACGTGGTGGTCGAATTGATCGGCGGCATGGGCATCGCCAAAGAATTGATGATCAAAGCCATTGAGGCGGGCAAACACGTGGTCACCGCCAACAAGGCCCTCATTGCCGTGCATGGCAATGAGATTTTTGCCCTGGCGGCTCAACGCGGTGTGATGGTGTGTTTCGAGGCCGCGGTGGCGGGCGGTATCCCCATCATCAAGTCCTTGCGCGAGGGCCTGAGCGCCAACAAAATCCAATGGGTGGCGGGCATCATCAACGGCACCACCAATTTCATCTTGTCCGAAATGCGTGACAAGGGACTGTCCTTTGAGCACGTCTTAAAGCAAGCGCAGGCCCTGGGGTACGCCGAGGCCGATCCCACCTTCGATATCGAGGGCAACGATGCCGCCCACAAGGCCACCATCATCGCCTCCTTGTCCTTTGGGGTGGCACTGCAGTATAAGCAAGCCTTCGTGCAAGGCATCACCCAGCTCCAAGCCCAAGACATTCGCTATGCCGAGCAACTGGGCTACCGCATCAAGCTCTTGGGCTTGACCAAACGCGTAGAAAACGGCATCGAACTCAGAGTGCACCCTTGCTTGGTGCCCAGCAAATCCTTGATCGCCAATGTCGAGGGCGCCATGAACGCGGTGATGGTGCACGCTGACGCCGTGGGCACCACCTTGTTTTACGGCAAAGGTGCGGGCTCCGAGCCCACCGCGAGTGCCGTCATTGCCGATTTGGTGGACATTGCCAGGTTGCAGAGTTTGACAGCGGCTGAGCGCGTGCCTTATTTGGGCTTTCATCCCAAAGAGATCAGCGCCCTTCAAGTTTTGCCCATGTCCCAAGTGGTCACGAGCTACTATTTGCGTTTGCGCGTGGCCGATCAAACCGGCGTGCTCGCCCAGGTGACAGGTTTGTTGGCCGAGTCCCAAATCAGCATTGATGCGGTGCTGCAGCGCGCGGCCAGCGAAGGCGAGAGTCAAACCGATTTGATCATTCTCACCCACCATTGCCAGGAGTCCTTGATGAACGAGGCCTTGGCCAAGATTCAGCCCTTGCCCTCGATACTGGCCCCCATTGTGCTGATTCGAAAGGAAGAGTTGAGCTGATGAGATACCTCTCGACCCGAGGCGGCGCTGAGCGGCCAGGATTTTGCGATATTTTGCTCGAAGGCTTGGCCCCCGATGGGGGTCTGTACCTGCCCGAGTACTACCCCAAGCTCGACACCCAGGCCCTGGAGTCTCTCAGAGCCACCTACAACACACGCGGCTATGCGGCGTTGGCGTTTGAGATTTTGAGTCTGTACATTGACGACATTCCCAAGACGGATCTCAAGGCGATTTGCGACAAGACCTACACCCAGGCGGTGTTTGGCTCACCCGAGATCACGCCCTTGCGCGCTTGTGGCGAGGGGGTGTTTGTGCAGGCGCTCTCCAACGGACCCACACTGGCCTTTAAAGACATGGCCATGCAGCTGCTGGGCAATTTGTTCGAGTACGAGTTGGCCCGCCGCGGCGAGGAGCTCAATATTTTGGGGGCCACATCTGGCGACACCGGTAGTGCGGCCGAGTACGCGATGCGTGGCAAAAAAGGCATTCGCGTCTTCATGACCAGCCCCAACGGGCGCATGAGTGCGTTTCAACAAGCGCAGATGTTCAGCCTCACCGATGAGAATATTTTCAACATCGCCATCGAAGGCGTCTTTGATGACTGCCAAGACATTGTCAAAGCCGTTTCGAGTGATTTGGTGTTCAAAAAGAGATTCAAAATCGGCACGGTCAACTCCATCAACTGGGCGCGTTTGCTCGCGCAAGTGGTCTACTACTTTGCGGGTTACTTTCAAGCGCAAAAGCTCTTTGCACCATCGGCTGTCAGCGCGCGTGTGAGTTTTTCGGTGCCCAGCGGCAACTTTGGCAATGTCTGCGCCGGTCACGTGGCGCGCATGATGGGCTTACCCATCGAGCAGTTGGTGGTCGCGACCAATGAGAATGACGTCTTGGATGAGTTCTTCAAAACCGGGGTTTACCGGGTGCGCAACTCGGCTTCCACCTTTGAGACCTCCTCGCCCTCCATGGACATCTCCAAGGCCAGTAATTTCGAGCGGTTTGTCTTTGATCTCTTGGCCCGCGACGGCCAAGCGACCCGCGCGTTGTTTGAGCAAGGGGTTGCTCAGGATGGCTACTTTGATTTGAGTGGGCATGAGGCGTTCAAGACGCAGTTTGCCCATTTTGGTTTCGTGAGCGGCAAGAGCACCCACGCTGAGCGCTTGAAGACCATTGCCTCCACCTTGCAAGCCCACGATCAACTCATTGATCCCCACACGGCCGACGGCTTGAAGGTGGGACGAGAGCATTTGCGCCCTGGCGGCGTCATGGTGGTGCTTGAAACGGCTTTGCCCATCAAATTCTCTGACACCATCTTGGAAGCGGTGGGCCAGGCACCACCCAGGCCTGCTGGCTTTGACGGGATTGAGGAGCGTCCTAAGCGCGTGATCGTGATGCCAGCCAACACCCAACAAGTCAAGGACTTCATGACCGAGAAGTGCGCTTTGTGAAAGTGGTTGGATTTGCAGGGTCCTCCAGTTCGGGCAAAACGACCTTGGTCGAGCACTTGATTGTGGCGCTTAGGCGCATGGAGTTCAAGGTGTCGGTGATCAAGCATGCCCACCAAGACTTTGACATGGACCAACCCGGCAAGGACAGCTATCGACACCGACAGGCTGGTGCGCTAGAAGTCATGGTGGCTTCACAAAAACGCTGGGCCTTGCAGCACACCCATGAAGTCTTGCAAAAGCCCGATGTGCACGAGTTGTTGACGCATTTGAGCCCGGACGTGGATTGGGTGTTGGTGGAGGGATTCAAGCACGCTGATCTACCCAAACTGGAGGTTTTGCGCGCAGGCGTTGTGTGCGTGCCGCTTTACCCCAATGATCCCTTGGTGTTGGCATTGGTGAGCGACTTGGGGGAGAATGCTTTGCCTGTGCCCACCCTCAGAGACGTGTTGCCATTGAATGGACCAGAGCTTGTCGCGCAGTGGTTGGTGCACAATGCAAGTCGCTTTGAATATTGATGTTTATTTTTCTTGAGTTGGAGTGAGCCCCATGGTGCGTGCACCTTTGATGTCTTTGGATGAAGCCACAGCCTTGGTGCTGGCGCAAGCCTCGAGAGCGCCTTTGGCCCCGGAGTGGGTGAGCACGTTTGAGGCGCAAGGCCGGGTATTGCGCCAAGCGG
Organism: uncultured Burkholderiales bacterium; assembly: GCA_903844385.1. Classification (GTDB taxonomy): domain Bacteria; phylum Pseudomonadota; class Gammaproteobacteria; order Burkholderiales; family Burkholderiaceae_C; genus Limnohabitans. Next base: position 13,546 of record CAIMTJ010000019.1, on the reverse strand, counting down.
TGGTGTCTGCACTGGACGTGCCCGCCCAAGACAACACCGCCATGGATGGCTACGCTTTGAACACCGAGGACTTGGCGCAGTGGCCCCAATGTGCTCCCCTCAAAGTGAGCCAGCGCATTCCCGCTGGCCAGGTGGGGCAGCCCTTGCAGCGGGGCGAGGCTGCTCGAATCTTCACGGGAGCTTGGGTGCCTCAAGGCGCCAATGCGGTTGCCATGCAAGAAGATTGCGAGCTCAATGAGTCAGGCGACTTGCGTGTTTTAAAGTCAGTGACTCCTTCGCAGTGGATTCGCCGCCAAGGCGAGGACGTGAAGGTGGGGGAGGACGTCTTGCGGGTGGGTGAGCGGCTGAACTCGGCGAGTCTGGGCTTGGCAGCCAGTGTGGGGGCGGCCTCACTGTGCGTGGCCAAGCGACCCCGAGTGGCCTTGTTCTCCACGGGTGACGAGTTGGTGATGCCTGGTGAAGTCGCCCCCCAAGACTTGAGGCCGGGAGCCATTTACAACGCCAATCGATTTTTTTTGCGCAGCTTGCTGCTCCAATTGGGCTGCACGGTCACGGACTTTGGGATCGTGCCCGATCGACGAGAGGCCACCCAAGATGCGCTGCTCGCTGCAGCCCAAGAACATGACCTCATTGTCACAAGCGGTGGTGTGTCGGTGGGCGAAGAAGACCACGTCAAACCCAGTCTCGAGGCCTTGGGCTCACTCAACTTGTGGTCCTTGGCCATGAAACCGGGCAAACCATTTGCCCTGGGCGAGGTGAGGACAGGCAGCGCGAATGCCCATTTCGTGGGCCTACCGGGAAACCCGGTGTCGAGTTTTGTGACGTTTTTGGTGCTGGTGCGTCCTTTTTTATTGGCCCTGCAAGGGGCCACGGATGTTCAAACACCGGCACTTCAGATGCCCGCGCATTTCGAGTGGCCAAAGGCCGATGCGCGGCAAGAATTTTTACGAGTCAAGCGCAATGACCGAGGCGGCTTGTCTCTCTTTGAGAATCAAAGCTCTGGCGTTCTTACCTCTTGCGTCTGGGCGGACGGTTTGGTGGACAACCCCGCCAAGAACCCCATTCGATATGGCGACTGGGTGCGCTATTTGCCGTTCTCGGAGATGGGGCGATGAAGATCAGAGTGAAGTATTTTGCCGCGGTGCGTGAAGGCTTGGGGCTTGGTGAGGAGACCTGGGAGGGGGACGCGCTGGATGTGACCGCCTTGAGGCAGGCGCTGTGTGCCAGGGGTGAGCCCTACGCATCGGTGCTCGCACCGCAGGGGGTTTTGCGCTGTGCTGTGAATCAAGAGCTGTGTGAGCCCACCAGCTCGCTCAGTGAAGGCTGCGAGGTGGCTTTTTTCCCACCGGTGACCGGTGGGTGAAACCGTGAATCTGCCACCCACTCCTCAGGGCAAGAAGGCAGTCGATGTGCCAGTGAGCGTGAGCATTCAAAGCGCCGATTTTGATTTGAGCCAAGAGGTGGCGCGCTTGCGACAAAACGACGCCATGGTGGGTGCGGTGTGCAGCTTTGTGGGCACGGTGCGAGATCGCCAAGGCCAAGAGGAGGTTCGCAGCTTGGAGCTCGAGCACTACCCGGGCATGACAGAGAAATCCATCTTGGCCATGATCTCTCAAGCGCAGACGCGGTTTGACATCCGCGGCGTGAGGGTGGTTCACCGCGTGGGCCTATTGAAACCGCAGGACCAAGTGGTGCTGGTTGCCGTGAGCTCGTCACACCGCTTGGAGAGTTTTCAAGCGTGCGAATTTTTAATGGATTACTTGAAAACCCAGGCCCCGTTTTGGAAGAAAGAAACCTCTCCCGAGGGGGTCAAATGGGTTGATGCGAGGGTGAGCGATGATGCCGCTTTGGCGCGTTGGGGGATCGATCGGCCCAATGCGCGCTAGACCTTGAGGGAGCCTGGTGGTTCAAGTCTGGCTGTCCACGCTCAAGCCTCTTTCAGTTGAGATAGCCACTTTGGCCCAAGGTGCCATTGGCAAAGTCGCTGCCCCATGAGCCAGCGTCGTCTTGCAGTGACAAGCTCACGGTGTGCTTCCACTGAGCGGCTTGCACTGACTTGGAGAGCAAGTGCTGAAAACCTTGGAGCAACTCGTTGTCCAAGGTGAGTTCGAGTTGGCGCTCAGAGGAGGCGATTTTTTCCAGCAGTTCAATTCTGAGCCCAGCGTGCTCAAAAAGGGACGCTTGCAAGTGGGTTACCAAAAAAGGCCGGGGTCCGGTGAGCAAGTTCTCAAAGAGTTGAAAGGGTGTGGAGAAGTTGGACTGATCCAGGGTGCGTTGGTGGACCAAATCGGCCATGAGTTTTTTCGATTGCTGGTCCATCAAGGGCGTGCTGACCCCGGTTTGTTTGGCCACGAGTTCCGTGTTGAGTTGCTCCAAGGCGGGCATGAGTTGCAAGGCAATGCGGCGGGTGAGCCAGATCTCGATGAGCTCTTTGTCATGCGTGTTCATGCGCATCAAGACCCGATCTTCAACCGGGTCGTGCTCGACACAAATTTGATGGATGTTCATGGTGTTGGTTTTTACTCTAGGTCACACGCAAAGTTTGAGGCATATCAATTTATCACGGACCCAGCACTTGAATTCAAGACGGGGAGCCTCAATTGAGAGACACAATCTGACATTATTATTCAAAACAAGAGCAAATCGTCATGCGAATCGATAAACTGACCACGAAATTTCAAGAAGCACTCTCGGATGCGCAAAGTTTGGCGCTTGGAAGCGACAATGCGAGCATTGAAGTGTCTCATTTGACCATCGCGTTACTGGATCAGACCGACGGTGTTACACCGTTACTGCAGCGCGCTGGCGTGAACACCTCTGGGCTTAAAAAGAGCGTGCAAGCTTTGCTCGAGCGCCACCCCAAAACCACATCGCGCGAACCAGTGCAAGTCGGGCGCGATGTTGTCACCTTGTTGCAGCTCGCTGAAAAAGAAGCCATCAAGCGCCAAGATCAATTTGTCGCCAGCGAGTTATTTTTCTGGGTCCTGGCCGACGACAAGGGCGAGTGCGCACAATTGGCGCGCGAGCATGGTTTGAACAAAGCCAACTTGGAAGTCGCCATCAAAACCTTGCGTGGGGGTGAAAGCGTCACCTCGGCCAATCCTGAAGGGCAGCGTGAGGCCTTGCAAAAATACTGCATGGATCTCACCGAGCGCGCAAGAAAAGGCAAGCTCGACCCCGTCATTGGCCGCGACGATGAAATTCGCCGTGCAATTCAAGTCTTGCAGCGCCGCTCTAAAAACAACCCCGTCTTGATCGGCGAGCCGGGCGTGGGAAAGACCGCCATTGTTGAAGGCCTGGCCCAGCGCATTGTCTCGGGTGAAGTGCCCGACTCGCTCAAAGGCAAGAGAGTGCTCTCCCTGGATATGGCCGCCCTCTTGGCGGGGGCTAAATTTCGCGGTGAGTTTGAGGAACGCTTAAAGACCGTGCTCAGTGAGCTGGCCAAGGATGAGGGGCAGACGATTGTGTTCATCGATGAGCTCCACACCATGGTGGGCGCTGGCAAGGCCGAGGGGGCCATGGATGCTGGCAATATGCTCAAGCCAGCGCTCGCCCGCGGAGAGCTCCATTGTGTGGGAGCCACGACGCTTGACGAGTACCGCAAGTTCATTGAAAAAGATGCGGCCTTGGAGCGGCGGTTTCAAAAAATCATGGTGGGCGAGCCCACCGTGGAGGCCACCATTGCGATATTGCGTGGCCTGCAAGAAAAATACGAAGTCCACCATGGTGTGGAGATCACCGACCCGGCCATTGTGGCGGCGGCCGAACTCTCTCACCGCTACATCACCGATCGGTTCTTGCCAGACAAGGCGATTGATTTGATTGACGAGGCCGCGGCCAAAATTAAAATTGAAATTGACTCCAAACCCGAAGTCATGGACCGCTTGGACAGGCGCCTCATACAGCTCAAAATTGAGCGTGAAGCGGTGCGCAAAGAAACCGATGAGGCTTCCCAAAAACGCTTGCTGCTCTTGCAAGAAGAGATGGTCAAGCTTGAGAAAGAGTACGCCGATTTGGATGAAATTTGGAAAAGCGAGAAAGCCCAAGCCCAAGGCGGCGCTTTGGTCAAAGAGGAGATTGAGAGCTTGCGCTTTCAAATCGAAGAGTTCACCCGCAAGGGCGACTTCAACAAAGTGGCCGAATTGCAGTACGGCAAATTGCCCGAACTTGAAAAACGCCTCAAAGAAGCCAATGCCCGTGAGAGCACCGCCCAACAAGGCGGCTCGGGAGCGCGCCGCTTGCTGCGCACCCAAGTGGGGGCTGAAGAAATCGCCGAAGTCGTGGCGCGTGCCACCGGCATTCCGGTGTCTAAACTCATGCAAGGTGAGCGCGACAAGCTGCTGCAAATGGAGGACTTTTTACACCAACGGGTGGTGGCCCAGGAGGAAGCCATCACCGCGGTCGCCAATGCGATACGCCGTTCCAGAGCGGGACTCGGTGACCCCAATCGGCCCACCGGTTCTTTTCTCTTTTTGGGACCCACGGGTGTGGGTAAAACCGAGCTTTGCAAAGCCTTGGCGGGCTTCATGTTTGACAGCGAAGACCACATGATTCGCGTTGACATGAGCGAGTTCATGGAAAAGCATTCGGTGAGCCGTTTGATTGGTGCGCCTCCCGGTTATGTGGGCTACGATGAAGGGGGCTACTTGACCGAGGCCGTGCGCAGAAAGCCCTACAGTGTGATTTTGCTCGACGAGGTGGAAAAAGCCCACCCCGATGTGTTCAACATCTTGCTCCAAGTCTTGGACGATGGTCGCTTGACCGATGGGCAAGGTCGCACGGTGGACTTCAAAAACACGGTGCTGGTGATGACCTCCAACATTGGCTCACACTTGATTCAGCGCAAAACGGGTGGCGACCCCACCGAGATCAAAGAGGCGGTGTTTGAGGAGTTGAAAAAACACTTCAGACCCGAATTCCTCAATCGCATTGACGAGACGGTGGTCTTTCACTCCTTGAGTGCTGACAACATCTCCCTCATCGCCGACATCCAACTCAAGGTCTTGGCCACGCGCTTGGCCAAAATCGATTTGGAGATGGTGGTCTCACCGGCTGCCTTGGCCGAATTGGCCAAGGTGGGCTTTGATCCCCAGTATGGCGCTCGGCCCTTGAAGCGAGCGATTCAGCAGCGCATTGAAAACCCCTTGTCCAAGCTGCTCTTGGAGGGCTTTTTCCATCCCAAAGATGTCATCCACGTGGGAGTCGACCCGGTGCTCAAACCGGGTGAGTTCTTCTTCACCAAGTGAGGGCAAAGGCGCTTGGAGCACGGAGCACGGAGCACGGAGCACGGAGCTCGGAGCTCGGGCCCATCGTTTCAGCGGTGAAACGCTTGAAGGCTTGAGCACTTGAGCACTTGAGCGGGCTGGTTCTCGCTGTGGGAGAATCTGGGAACGGGTGCAGTTGTTCGACACGGGCTCAGATGTGAGCCCAAGCCAGAACGCACCCTTTCTCAGAAAGAGTCGTTTTGCCATGAACACCGCCACCGTGAACTCGCCAGCGGGGGACGCTTCGTCCTCAACACCCGCCTCCTTAGAGCCGACCGCTTCGCCGCGTTCACCTTGGTCTGAGGACATCAAAACCATTGTTTTGGTGTGTCTTGCGCATTCAAGCTCGCACTTTGCGCACCTGATTTTGCCCTTGATGTTTCCCGTCTTTGTCAAAGTCTTTGGCCTGAGTTATGCCGCCTTGGGGTTTTTGATGACGGTGTTTTTCAGCATCTCTGCGGTGGGGCAGGTCTTGGCGGGATTTGTGGTGGATCGCTTTGGAGCGCGTCCCGTACTGTTGAGCTCCTTGTTCTTTTTGGGGCTCGGGTGTTTGGTGGCGGCCCAAGCATCGGCCTATGCCGACTTGTTGGTCTGTGCGGCTTTTTTGGGACTGGGCAATGCGTCCTTTCATCCGGCCGACTACACCATTTTCAATCAGCGCGTCTCCCCCAAGCGCTTGGGCTACGCCTACAGTGCTCACGGGCTCACGGGTAATTTGGGCTGGGCCGTGGCGCCGGTTTTTATGGTGGGGTTGACGCAGCTGTGGGGCTGGCAAGCGGCCTTTTTGGGCTCGGGGGCGTTGATGTTTGGTATTTTTCTACTGCTGCTTTTGAATCAGTCCGACATCCATACGCAAGTGAGCGTTCACACCAAGGAGAGCCCCAAGGTGCCAGCCTTGACCATCTTGAAGTTGCCCATTTTGTGGTGGTGTTTTGGTTTTTTCCTGTTCTCCACGGTGATGCTCTCCGTGGTGCAGAACTTTGGCGTGACCATCATGCAGCAGCTCTTTGAGGTGAGCACCCAGTCGGCCACCACGACGCTCAGCGCCTACATGATTTGTGCGGCCGGTGGCATGTTCACGGGTGGATTTGTGGCCTCCAAGTGGCCCAATCACAGCGAGCGCGTGGTGGCGATTTGCATGAGTGCGGGCGCCTTGTTGGTCGTGCTGTGTGCCAGTGCGATTCTGGGAGGCTTGGGCTCCATGGTGGTGTTGGCCGTCACCGGTTTTGCGCTGGGTATTGGCGGGCCTTCACGCGACTTGATGATTCGACGGGTGACGCCCAAAGGGGCGACTGGACGTGTTTATGGTTTGGTCTATTCAGGCTTTGACGTGGGCTTTGCCCTGGCGCCAGCGGTGTTTGGTTTTTTCATCGATCACGCCTGGTTTGCCGGCACCTTGGTCGGCGGGGCCGTGACCTTGATCATCAGTGTGCTTTTGGCCCTGAGGGTGAGTCAAGATGAGCCCACCGAGATGATCTGAACACGTAAGAGAGAGGCTTTGCCGCGATGAACACCAAGACCCAGGGCAATGCGACCCCATCGGCTGAACTGCTCGCTCACCGCGCTTTGTCACCGCCTGCACCCTCCCAGCTGGGCGGCCACTTGCTGGTGCAGTGCTTGGTCGAGCAAGGTGTCACGCACGCCTTTGGTGTCCCAGGCGAGAGTTTCTTGGCCGTGCTCGATGGTTTTTATGCCTACCGTGAGCACATCACCTTTGTGATCAACCGCCAAGAAGGCGGAGCGGCCCACATGGCCGAGGCCGCGGGCAAGCTCAGCGGCCGCCCGGGCGTGTGCTTTGTCACCCGAGGACCCGGCGCGACCAACGCCTCCATTGGTGTGCACACCGCGTTTCAAGACAGCACCCCCATGGTGCTCTTTGTGGGTGACGTGGGTGGGGACTTCAGAGACCGTGAAGCCTTTCAAGAGTTGGACTACAACAGTTTTTTCGGCCCCAGCACCAAAGGCATGGCCAAACGAGTCGAGCGCATCGACCGCGCTGAGCGCATCCCCGAGTATGTGGCGCGTGCCTTTGCACTGGCCATGAATGGCCGGCCCGGCCCGGTGGTGGTGGTGCTGCCCGAGGACATGCTGCGCGAGACGGTGCAAGCCCATCCCTTGCCCCGCGTTGAAGCGGTCCAGGCCTGGTGCGACCCGGGTGGACTGCGTCAATTCAGACAGATGCTCTTGGACTCTGAGCGCCCCTTGGTGATCGCGGGCGGGGGTGGCTGGAGCGTGCAAGCGGCCCAGGCCCTGGAGCGGTTTGCTGAGAATTGGCAGCTGCCTGTGGCTTGTGCATTTCGCTTCCAAGACACGTTTGACAATGCCCACCCCTTGTACGCTGGTGAGGTCGGCATTGGCCTGAACCCCAAACTGGCCAAGCGCATCGAGCACAGTGATTTGATTGTGGCGATTGGACCGCGTTTGGGGGAGATGACCACGGGGGGGTATACGCTGTTACAAGCCCCCAGGTCCCAGCAAAAACTCGTGCACATCCACGCCAGTGCCGATGAATTGGGTCGGGTGTACCAGGCCGACTTGGCGATGCTCTCGACCATGAATGCGGCGGCGAGGAGCCTGGAGGTGCTCGATGCGCCCAACGAGGTGGCCTGGAGCGAATGGACTCGTGCTGCCCACCAAGACTACCTCGATAACTTGGCGCCCCAAGCGCTGCCAGGCCAAGTGGACATGGCCGCGGTGATGGCGGTCTTGACCAAGACACTGCCCGCAAGCGCCGTCGTCACCAATGGGGCGGGAAATTTCTCGAGTTGGTTGCACCGCTTTCACATTCACCACGGTCTGTCCAAAGGCTTTAAAACCCAACTCGCACCGACCTCGGGTGCGATGGGCTATGGCGTGCCCGCGGGCATTGCGGCCAACCTGCTCACCCAACGCGTGGCCTTCACGATTGCAGGGGACGGCGACTTTTTGATGACCGGACAAGAGCTCGCGACCGCGAGCCAGTGCGGTGCCAAATCCATCATTTTGCTGCTCAACAACGGCATGTATGGCACCATCCGCATGCACCAAGAGCGCCACTACCCTGAGCGGGTGAGTGGCACAGCCCTTGACAATCCGGACTTTTGTGGCTTGGCTCGCGCCTACGGTTATGCCGCTTTTCGCATGGAGCACACCCATGAGTTTGAGGGCTTGCTGCGCGATGCGCTCGCGCGCGATCGGGGCACCTTGATCGAGGTACTGCTCGACCCCGAGGTCATCACCACGCGCGGGAGTTTGAGCGCGATCACCCAAAGTGCGCTGGCTGCCCAGGGTCTTTGAGCGGCGTTCATGGCGGCTCACCGCCAAAAAACACACCAAATTGAGGGTTGGCATAAACCACCCGCCACTGAAAGCGGTTAAGATATTCGAATGAGCACCATCAATGAAGTTTTTGAAATTCACCTCCACGGTGAGGTCCAGTTGCGTGACGATGTCAGTCAGGCCGAATTGCAAGAAGCCTTAAAGCCTTTGTGGGGCCAAACGGGTGAAAAGTCCTTGAAAAAGGGCTCTGCCAGCATCTATGACGATGAGCCTGGTATTGTGATCAATGAAGAGAGCCACAAGCTGGAGATTTGCTGGACGGTGCTCGGTGAGATGAGTTTTCATCAAAACTTGGACGAGTTTTGCATGGCCATCAATGAGCTCACCGCGTCTGGCTCGGCCTTTGAGGTGACGTTCTTTAACGAACAGTTCGATGACGGTGACCAAGAGGACTTTGTCCCCGATGAAGACGACGAGGGAGAGTTTTTTGAAGAGTCTTTGCTCATTTTTGTGGGCCCCACCCCAGCGGCCATCATGGACGTGCAGCGCGACGTGATGGTGCAAGATGTGGTGACGGTGCTCGAGCGCCATTTTGAGCCCACGAACATGTCGGGCGTGATCAAAGAAATTGACAAGCTCTTCATCGAAAAGTTTGAGAGCTTGATCAACTCCTTGGAGCGCATGCCCCATACCCACGCCACCAAGACCAATCCCACTGGCAAACCCCCAAAGTCTGCCATGAAGGGCAAAAATTCAAGGCGTTTGCACTGAGCCTGACAGGGGGCGGGGCTGAGTGACCCAGTGACCTAGTGACCCAGACCCTGGCCTCCTTGCCCTAGCCATCCCCCTTGAGAGCCAGGTGTTATCTCAGTCGGCCGATTTCACGGCGATGCCTTTGAACATGCCACTGGCAATTTTCTCTTGCCAAATTTTGGGGCCGGTGGTGTGCACACTGGTGCCGCCCGCGTCCACGGCGACGGTGACGGGCATGTCCACCACGTCGAACTCGTAAATGGCCTCCATCCCCAGGTCAGCAAACGCGACGACGCGAGCCGTTTTGATGGCTTTACTGACCAAGTAGGCCGCGCCGCCCACGGCCATCAAATAAGCAGAGTGGTGTTTTTTGATCGCCTCGATGGCTGAGGGGCCTCGCTCGGCTTTGCCGATCATGGCAATCAGGCCCGTTTGGGCGAGCATCATCTCGGTGAATTTGTCCATGCGAGTGGACGTGGTGGGACCCGCGGGGCCCACCGCCTCGTCACGCACCGGGTCCACCGGTCCGACGTAATAGATGACTCGGTTGGTGAAGTCCACAGGCAAGTCCTCGCCTTTGGCGAGCATGTCTTGGATGCGTTGGTGCGCAGCATCGCGTCCGGTGAGCATCTTGCCGTTCAAGAGGAGGGTTTGCCCAGGCGTCCAGCCCGCCACCACCTGGGCGGTCAACTGGTTCAAGTCCACGCTTTGGCTTTTTTGGGTGTCGGGCGTCCAGGCCACTTGGGGCCACAAGTCAAGAGACGGGGGGTCGAGATAGACAGGCCCCTCACCCTTCATCACAAAGTGGGCATGACGCGTGGCTGCGCAGTTGGGGATCATGGCCACGGGCTTGCTGGCGGCGTGGGTGGGGTACATCTTGATCTTGACGTCTAAGACGGTGGTGAGTCCACCCAGCCCTTGCGCGCCAATACCTAGGGCATTGACCTTGTCGTAAAGCTCCAAGCGCATCTCGTCGACCTGGCTCAAAGCCTCACCCTTGGAGGATTTGGCCTGCAGTTCGTACATGTCCAAGTCGTCCATCAAACTCTCTTTGGCCATCAAGACGGCTTTTTCAGCGGTGCCCCCAATGCCAATGCCCAGCATGCCCGGTGGGCACCAACCCGCGCCCATGGTGGGGACGGTTTTGAGGACCCAGTCCACGATGGAGTCACTCGGGTTGAGCATCACCATCTTGCTTTTGTTCTCGCTCCCACCGCCCTTGGCGGCCACCGTGACCTCCAAGGTGTCGCCCAGCACGAGTTCGGTCACGATCACCGCAGGGGTGTTGTCCTTGGTGTTTTTTCTGGCGAAATGGGGGTCACTCACGACACTGGCGCGCAGCATGTTGTCGGCATTGTTGTAGCCGCGGCGCACTCCCTCATTGATGGCGTCTTCCAAGCTGCCGCTGAAGCCTTCGAGTCGCACATTCATCCCCAGCTTCAAAAAGACGTTCACGATGCCCGTGTCTTGGCACAAGGGACGGTGGCCGGTCGCGCTCATTTTGCTATTGGTCAGAATTTGGGCAATCGCGTCTTTGGCCGCAGGCGACTGTTCGCGCTCATAGGCCCGGCTCAAGTGGGCAATGTAGTCGCTGGGGTGGTAGTAGCTGATGAACTGAAGGGCTGCCGCAACGGACTCAATGAGATCGTCTTGTCGAATGGTGGTCATGAACAAAGGGCTCCAAGTGCAGACCCTTCAAGCGCACACTTGGGGTCCGGTGGGTTGACAAAACCATGAGTTTAACGCCTTTGCATTGGCCAATGCCTTGAACTTTTGCCCTCAAGAGCACTCCCGCGGTGTTTGCGATAGATCAAAAAACAAGGGAAAACACTTTGTTGGCGCTTTGTTGCGGGGGGGCATGAAGTCGATTTCGAGCCCTAAAATAAGGTTGGAATGACTTAACGCATGCCCTGCCCCCAAGGGCTCGGTCAACAAGATGTCAAGGAGAGACCCCCCATGAATCAAGCCGCCTCAACTCACCACGTGTACTTGCCACCCAAAGCGTTTTCAGATGCTGCCGCCATACCGAGCATGCAGGCCTATGAAGCCTTGTGCCAACAAGCGCGAGAGGACTACGCAGGTTTTTGGGCCCAACAGGCTCGTCGTCTCATCACCTGGAAGACCCCGTTTACCCGGGTGCTCGACGAGTCTCAGGCGCCTTTTTTCAAGTGGTTTGAGGACGGCACCTTGAATGTGTCTTACAACTGCTTGGATCGCAACATCGAACGCGGCTTGGGCGACAAGACCGCCATCATCTTTGAAGCCGACGATGGCCAAAGCAGCACCATCACTTACCGCGATTTGCTGGGCAAGACGTGCCAATACGCCCACGTCATCAAGTCCATGGGGGTGACCAAGGGAGACCGCGTCATCATCTACATCTCCATGTCCATTGATGGGGTGGCGGCCATGCTCGCTTGCGCACGCATTGGTGCGATTCACTCGGTGGTGTTTGGGGGGTTTTCCGCGCAGTCTCTCAAAGACCGCATTGAAGACACCGGCGCCAAGCTCGTGATCACCGCTGATCACCAAGTTCGCGGGGGCAAGCAGTTGCCCCTCAAATCCATCGTCGACGAAGCGCTCGCGCTGGGTGGGTGCGCGAGTGTGGCCAACGTCTTGGTGGTCCAGCGCTCAGGCGAGAGCGTGAACATGCAAGCCGGGCGTGACCATTGGCTTGGCGCCTTGGCAAGCAGCCGGCCCAAGCACATTGAGCCCGAATGGGTTGGTGCCGAGCACCCTTTGTTTTTACTCTACACCTCGGGCTCGACAGGCAAGCCCAAAGGCGTTCAGCACTCGACGGGCGGCTATTTGCTGCACGCAGCCTTGAGCACCGAGTGGACCTTTGACTTGAAGCCCCAGGATATCTTTTGGTGCACCGCCGATATCGGGTGGGTCACCGGTCACACCTACATCACCTATGGTCCCTTGGCCCTGGGCGGCACCGAGGTGGTGTTTGAGGGGGTGCCCACATACCCCGATGGGGCGAGGTTTTGGAAAACCATTGAAAAACACAAAGTCAGTATTTTCTACACCGCCCCCACCGCCATTCGCTCGCTCATCAAGGCGGCCGAAGCCAACGCGGCCATTCACCCCAAGCAGTTCGATCTCTCGAGTCTGCGGCTGTTGGGCTCCGTGGGTGAGCCCATCAACCCGGCCGCTTGGGAGTGGTACTACAACCATGTGGGTGGTGCGCGCTGTCCCGTTGTCGACACCTTCTGGCAAACCGAAACGGGCGGGCACATGATCACCCCCATGCCCGGTGCCACCCCCATGGTGCCGGGGTCTTGCACCTTGCCCTTTCCCGGTATCGAAGCCGCCGTGGTGGACGAGACTGGCAAAGACGTCCCCTGGGGGCAGGGCGGTATTTTGGTGGTCAAGCGGCCATGGCCAGCCATGATTCGCACCATCTGGGGAGATCCCGAGCGCTTTAAAAAGAGCTACTACCCCGAGGACTTCAAAGGCCAGTACTACTTGGCCGGAGACGGTGCCATTCGCGATGAAAAGACGGGCTACTTCACGATCACAGGGCGCATTGATGATGTGCTCAACGTCTCAGGTCACCGCATGGGCACCATGGAGATCGAGTCGGCATTGGTGAGCTGCACGGAGCTCGTGGCCGAAGCGGCGGTGGTGGGTCGCCCCGATGACACCACAGGCGAAGCGGTCTGTGCTTTTGTGGTGCTCAAGCGCCCCAGGCCCACCGGTGACGAGGCCTTGGCGATTGCCAAACAACTCAGAGACCACGTGGGCAGGGAGATTGGCCCGATTGCCAAGCCCAAGGACATTCGCTTTGGGGACAATTTACCCAAAACCCGCTCGGGCAAAATCATGCGCCGACTGCTGCGCTCCATTGCCAAAGGCGAGAGCATCACGCAAGACACCTCCACCCTGGAAAACCCCGCCATTTTGGAGCAACTCGCTGAGAAAAGTTTCTAAGCCCGGACAGCTTTGGGGGGGGCTGTGCGGCGGCGTTGGTGGGCCTAAGGCGATGGGGGCAGCTTCAAAATCCACTGCACCAAGACTTGCGCTTCGACTGGACTGACCTGGGCGTTGGCGGGCATGGGGATCGCGCCCCAGACGCCGCCCCCGCCCAGTCTTACTTTTTGGCTCAGGCGTGCCAAGGCCGTGGAGTCTTGTTGGTATTTTTTGGCCACATCGGCATAGGCCGGTCCCACCACCTTGTGGTCCACGGCGTGGCATGACAAACAGTGGCGCTCTTTGGCGAGCTCTTGAGGAGCCGGGCCCGCTGCGCTGGCTGCGCTGGCTGCGCT
>CAIMTJ010000018.1 GCA_903844385.1 uncultured Burkholderiales bacterium | reverse complement strand
TGATCGTGCCCGTGGTGCAAGCGCAGTTTAAGGTGGTGAGCGCATTCACAGGCTCGAGCCTTCGAGGCGAGGGCGGCTACGGCTCCACCGGCAAGGCTTAGGCCTAAAAAGGGGGGGGAGAGGCCAACGCACCCGGGGTCAGGCGCGAGATGGCTCCAAGCGCTATCATTGAAAGCGCTCATCCCAAGCGTCAAACCCAAGCGTCAATCCCAAGCGTCAATCCCAAGCGTTAATGTAGGCGCTTTTTGTGGGTGTTGCTGTTGGGCTCACCCGTGCTCGTGCCCTTGGGGTCTTCAGGGGCGGCGTCTTCATCGTCGTCGTCATCGAAGTCGAAGATTTCATCAAGCTTGGCCAAGGCGGGGTTGATTTGGGCGAGGTCTAGCGGGGCGATGTCGCTATCGGACATGGGCTCGAATGCGTCAAGAGACTTCGCGCGCGAGGGGGACACAGCGAGCTCTGGCGAGTAAAAAAATCCCACGCCCATGCTCGCCGCTTCGAGCTCTGCAGCAGTGGCCTCGCGCACGCGATGCACCTTCAAATGCAGCCTCAAGGCGATGCCCGACAAGGGATGATTGCCGTCGAGCACCACGTGATCGGGGTAAATGTCGGTGATGGTGTACAAATTCTCCTGGGGGGCTTGGGCCGAGCCGTTGCTGGGCAAGGCAGAGCCTTCCAAGCATTGACCTTCTTCGATCTCTGCTGGAAAGAGAGAGCGCGATTCCAAAAACACCAATTGTTCGTTGTAGTCACCAAAAGCGTCTTCAGGCTCCAAGTGCAAATCCAATGTGGCGCCGACAGACTGCCCCAAGAGGGCGTGCTCGATTTTGGCGAGCAAATCTCGGCCACCGACAAAAAATTCAACGCCTTCATGGAGCTCGTCCAAGGTCGAGCCCAAGGTGTCTTTGAGTGTCCAGGTCAATTCGACCACGCAAGGTATAGTGATGTTCATGGTGAGCGATTGTCGCATTTCGTGCTCGCCCTTGTCCTTTTTCAACCGAGACTGACTTCACATGACCCCTCTTGACCAACCCTGTGCTCTTTTGGGCGGCATTAGCCCCGAGGATTTCATGCGCCATTACTGGCAAAAAAAGCCCTTGCTGATCCGTGGCGCTATTCCAGGCTTTAAAGCCGTGCTCACGCGTTCTGCGCTTTTTGCCCTGGCCCAAAGGGATGAGGTAGAGTCTAGATTGGTGGTCCAGTCGGGCCCCAAAAATCTTGCTCGCAGTTGGACTTTGAGGCGCGGGCCCTTTGGGCGCAAAAGCCTGCCGCCTTTGGCGCAAAAAGCCTGGAGTTTGCTCGTTCAAGGGGTGAATTTGTACGACGCGAAAGCCCATGACTTGATGGAAAAGTTCAGCTTCATTCCTCGGGTGCGGCTCGATGACTTGATGATCTCTTACGCCAGTGACCAAGGCGGCGTGGGACCGCACTTTGACAGCTACGATGTGTTTTTATTGCAGGCCCAAGGCGTGCGCCGCTGGCGCATCGCTCAAGACACGGACCACACCCTTGTCAAGGGCGCTGAGCTTAAAATTTTGGCCCGCTTCAAGCCTGAACAGGAGTGGGACTTGGAGCCCGGAGACATGCTCTACCTGCCACCGAGCTATGCCCATGAAGGCGTTGCCAAAGGCGAATGCATGACCTACTCCATTGGCTTTAAGAGCCCGCGCGGTGTGGCCTTGGCGCAAGAGGTGATGGCCTGCATGGCCGACTGTGGCGAGGGCCCCACCGCCTCATCGGCCTTTTATACCGACCCCGCGCAGACGGCCAGCGTCAATTCGGGTGAAATTCCAAAGGCTTTACAAAACTTTGCCTATCAAAATTACCAACGTTTGGCCCTGGATGAGCGGCTTTTTCAGCGCGCTTTGGGCGAGACCTTGACCGAGCCCAAACACCATGTTTGGTTTCAAGCGTCGATGCAGGGCGACTCAAGCGTTTGCTTGGCCCGGCTGCACCAGTGGGTGCGCCAGCCATCTCAAGCGGTATTGCGACTGGATCGTCAAACGCAAATGCTCTATGACGCCACCCAAATTTTCATCAACGCCGAGAGCGTGGGTGCGAGTGGTTTGGAGGCGAAGGTCTTGCGGCGTTTGGCCAATGAGCGTGTCTTGTCGTCCACGCGCTTCGCGCCCTTTTTAGCCCTGAGTGCGAAGCCCTTGTCTGCCACTGAGCGCGACAAGGCGGCGCGTTTAGAGCAGCGCTTGGACGACTTGCTGGCCTTGCTCGCGCAATGGATGCACTCGGGTTGGTTGCATTTGGGCGTGTGAAAACGAGCAGGGCCTGCACCCCCTAGTACTACCGAGTGGATGCGCCGCCGGATGTTCTCCTACAGTGCGCGAGCGGGCGTGTTTCGACAATAGTTTGTCAGTGCATTGAGAATGTTACGGAATTACCCTATAATCGTGAGCTGAGTTGATGGAGCTTGATAAAAAAACCAACAGCTCAGTCACATCAAATTTTGTGGCAATTTCTGGAAATTGTTAACCCTACCTTACCTTCAAAGGACAACTGACATGACAAAGACTCTTCTATTGGCAACTCTTTTAGCTGCTGCCTTGGTTGCATGTGGTAAAAAAGATGCCCCAGCTCCTGAAGCTGCACCAGCACCTGCTGCTGCACCTGCTGCCGATGCCGCTCCTGCTGCACCTGCCGCACCTGCTGCCGATGCCGCTCCTGCTGCTCCTGCTGCACCTGCTGCTCCAGCTGCACCTGCTGCTGAAGTTAAGAAGTAATCCCTTCTTGCTGCATCTGAGCCACCTTCGGGTGGCTTTTTTTTTGGATCCCCGAGCCGTTGTGTACAGGCTGTGCAACGCTAAACCATCCACCAATCGGTACCATGCTCTTGATGGGCGATGATCACGTCGTGGGCGGCGCAGTTGAGCACCGAGCCAAAGGCCTGCGCGACCAATTCGGGCGTGTTGTTCTTCTCACTCAAATGTGCCGCCACCACGGTCTTTAATTGATCGTGCATCACGTTTTGGAGCAACTGGGCAGATGCCTGGTTGGACAAGTGCCCCAAGGGACCGGAGATTCGGGACTTTAAAAACGAGGGATATTTCGACAACCTGAGCATGTCTTGGTCGTGATTGGCCTCCAAGATCAGGGCGTGGCAGCCTTGCAGACTTTGCAAAACATGAGCGCTGGCATGACCCAAGTCGGTGACCAAGCCGAGTTTGACGTTGCCATCACTCATGCACACTTGCAAGGGCTCTCGGGCGTCATGGGGGACGGTGAAGGGCGTGATCTCCAGGCCCCCAACCTCGATCACTTCACCGTCTCTTGCGCAACACATTTGCTCAGGTCTCAAGCCCCAATCTTGTGTTTGACTGGCCAGTTGCGTGCCTTGGCTGCACCAAATGGGTTTGCCCGTTCTCAGGCCAAATTGACGAGCATGCCCCACATGGTCGGTGTGCTCGTGGGTGATGAAGAGGGCGTCGAGGTCCGTCAAGCCCAGGTCGATGAGTGCCAAGCGTGCACTCAACTCCGGCATGGACAAGCCGCAATCGATCAAGATCTGCGTGGTCGTGTTGCCACTTTGCGCTTGAACCAAAGTCGCGTTGCCAGCGCTGCCACTGCCTAAATTTTTAAATCTCAACACCTCCAAGGCGTCCAGGTCACTTCAACTCGTCGACCAGGAGTTGGGCGATTTTTTGGCCAGCATTTGAGTGGTCGGCCTCACCTGTTGCGTTGAGGATGGAGATGCGACTGGCCTGATCGTTCACGGCTTCAAGCTTGAGGCGATAGCGTTGTGGGCCTTCAGGGGTTGCGCTTGAGCCCCAGAGTCGGCTAAAGAAGCCGGGCTCTTTGCCATCGAGCGCGCGGTCGACAAAACGCACATAGTAAAGACCGAGTTTGCGGTCACGGTCTTCCACCGTAAAGCCAGAGCGGTCCAAGGCCACACCCACGCGGCGCCAAGCGGTGTCGAAGTTTTCTTGGTAAGCAATTCCCGTACTCGTGGCAGAACTCTCAAGGGTAGCGCGCTGGGAGGCGCTCATTTGGGATTTGGCCATGATCTCCTGGGCTTGGATTTCGGGAGCACCGAGTGCGATCATCAAGCGGCGCAGGTACTCATTTTCTGCCTCGGGGTCTTTGGGACGGGAGCGCCAAGCCGTGCCTGGCGCGATGGCGTTGATGGAGACTTCTTCAATGGAGCGGTGGGCAATGGTGATCTCGACCTCCTTTTCACCCGATTCGAGTCGGGTGATGAATTTGTCTCGAATGCCCGAGCTCATGGCGCTCGAGAGGTATTTGTTGAGGGTGCGGCTGATAAAGTCTTGCGGCAGATTGCTTTTGTTTTCTAGCCAATCGGTTTCAATGAAGCCAGTTTTGGCGTCTTCCGTGGTCACGGCAAAGCCGTTGTCGAGCCAGAATTTTTTGAGCACCGGCCACACGCTCGTGGCGGGGCGCTTGATCACCAGCCAATGCTGTGAGCCCAAATGCTCCATTCGGATGTCGGCCAGTTGCATTGGAGCGATGGTGTTTTTGGGTTGAACAACTTGGTTCAAGTCATTGGCACTCACCGAGTTGCCAGGGACCATGTAGCGCGTCTCGCGGTTCAATTGGCTCAGGTCCGGGGGCACTTCCAGTGCAATCGGCTGCTTGGTCACTTGTGCTTTGTAGTTGACTTTGTTGCTGTCAAACAGACTACAAGAGCTCATCAGCCCTAAAGCGGCAAGCACAACGACAACACGGGGCTTCATGGTCAAAGAAAGGCTATTCATGGGTGGGAGGGGTTCCGAGTTAAGGCGCATCAAATGGGGTGACAAGACGGGGTGTGCAAACGGTGTTGACATGAAGGGCTGGGTGGGCGAGGTCTAGGCTCGGGACAGGAGCGTGGTCACAACAACCCACTCTCACGCAAAGCCGCCTCAAGCGTCGACTCAAACTGGGAGGCCAGGGGCGTCATGGGCAAGCGAAGTGTGGGCCCGCACAATCCAAGCCGAGCCATGGCCCATTTCACCGGGATGGGGTTGGCCTCGAGAAAGAGGTTTTTATGGATGGGCAGCAACTTGAACTGAATGTCCATCGCCGCTTTCACATCGCCATGCATGGCGGCCATGCACAACTCATGCATCAATCGCGGTGCAATGTTGGCGCTCACACTCACATTGCCCTGTCCGCCACAAAGCATCAAGGCCACGGCGGTGGGGTCGTCACCAGAGTAGACTGCAAAATGTTCGGGCGTTTCACGAATCAACCATTGGGCGCGCTCGATGTTGGCGCTCGCCTCCTTGATGCCCACAATACCGGGCACCTCACTCAGGCGTATCACCGTATCGTGCTGCATGTCTGCCACGGTGCGCCCAGGCACGTTGTAGAGCACCATGGGCAGGTCCACGGCTTGCGCAATGGCTTTGAAGTGTTGGTACTGACCTTCTTGGGTCGGTTTGTTGTAGTAAGGCACGACTTGGAGTTGGCAGTGGGCGCCCACTTGGGCGGCAAATTTGGCAAGATCAATGGCTTCACTGGTCGAATTGGCGCCGCAACCGGCCATGATGGGCACACGGTTATTGGATTGCTCCACGGCGACTCGGATGATTTCACGATGCTCTTGCACATTCACTGTGGGCGACTCACCTGTGGTGCCCACCACACCGATGCAATCGGTCCCTTCAGCAATATGCCAATCGATGAGTTTGCGCAAGGTGGGGTAGTCCACCGCGCCATCGGGGTTCATGGGGGTGACCAATGCCACGATACTGCCAGTAATAGGTGCCATGGTGTTTGTGTGGGTAAATTAAGGGGTGAAATTCCGCTTGCCAGGGTGTCATTCTAACGACCTCAGCGCGGTTGCGGGTCTTTCGGTGAAAGACATGGGTTTTTGTGCCACCAAGCGCTGGAGTAGCCGCGGGGGGTGGGGCTCCAAGCCCTCTTCAAATGCGATGATGTGAAAGTCTGCAAAGACCTCCAATAGCTCGCCTGGGCGGAGCAAAAAATCCGGATTTTTGGGCCGCCCGAGGGCCTCGTGGCCCGAGCTGAAGGTTTCATAGATCAACAATCCATGGGGTTTGAGGACCGCTTTGAGGTCGCTCCACAAAGGTCGCCACAGATAATGGGTGACCAAGACGGCGTCCATGCTTTGGGGCGCAAATGGCCACGGCTCTTGTTCTAAATCGGCCAAAAGGAACTCAAGCCCCAGGGCCTGCAAATCCACGCCGGCCTGGGCGTCACGGTCGACCCCCAGCGCTTGAAGCCCGTGGTCGTGTAACCACCTCATGTGTCGACCGCTGCCGCATGCCACATCCAACACCCGAGAGCCCGGGCGTAGCAAATGCCCATAGCGCTCGATCCAAGGGCTCGCAACAATCGATGCGCTCGGCTGGCTGGGCAAGGTGAGGTGAGGATTGGCCATTCAAAGACCCAGAAAAGAGCGCATCAGTGTCGTTTTTAGCGGGTAACAAGTCTTGGATTATCACCTAGCATCGCTTGAAAAACGCTCTGGGTTGAGCGCCAAAGTTGCCGGTCTTAAAATGCTGGCCTGAGTCGATAGACTGTGAATCCATACAGACCTCTACAAATTTTGTCTACAATCGAGCGCATGGCCACCAAGCAAAACCCAGAATATTCAGAAAATTCCATCCGTGTTCTCAAAGGACTCGAGCCCGTCAAGCAGCGTCCCGGGATGTACACCCGCACGGACAATCCCTTGCACATCATTCAAGAGGTGTTGGACAACTCGGCCGATGAGGCCTTGGCTGGGCACGGTAAAAAGATCAAGGTCACCTTGCACGCCGATGCGTCGGTGAGTGTGCAAGACGATGGACGGGGCATCCCCTTTGGCATGCACCCCGAAGAGGGGGCTCCGGTGATCGAGCTCGTTTTCACGCGCTTGCACGCGGGCGGCAAGTTCGACAAAGGCTCGGGTGGGGCCTATAGCTTTTCAGGTGGTTTGCACGGGGTGGGGGTGAGTGTGACCAATGCCCTGTCCACTCGCATGGAGGTCACCTCCATGCGCGAAGGCAAAGTGGCGCACTTGGTCTTTCAAGCCGGAGATGTGATCACCCCCTTGAAGCTCAGAGCGGCGGGCAAAGAGGACCCCAAGTCGGGGACTTTGGTGCGGGTGTGGCCTGACGCCAAATATTTTGAAAGCGCCATCCTGCCTTTGCAGGACTTGACCCATTTGCTTCGCTCCAAGGCGGTCTTGATGCCCGGCGTGTCGGTCACCTTGGTCAATGAAAAAACCAAGGAAGAACAACACTGGCTCTACAAGGCCGGTTTGCGTGACTATTTGATGCAAACATTGCTCACCGATCCGGTCATTCCCTTGCTCGAAGGCGAGGGCTTTGCCGACAGCGCTCACGAGAGCTTTGCCGAAGGGGAGGGGGCGACTTGGTGTGTGGCCTTCACCGAAGAGGGCCAAGCGGTGCGAGAGAGCTATGTCAATTTGATCCCCACCAGCGCTGGTGGCACCCACGAGAGTGGTCTGCGCGAGGGTCTGTTTCAGGCGGTGAAAAATTTCATCGATTTGCACGCCCTGCTACCCAAAGGGGTGAAGTTGCTGCCCGAGGACGTGTTTGCCAGGGCCAATTACGTCTTGAGCGCCAAGGTGCTCGATCCTCAGTTTCAAGGTCAAATCAAAGAGCGCTTGAATTCGCGCGATGCGGTGCGATTGGTCTCGTCGTTTGTGCGCCCGAGCTTGGAGCTGTGGCTCAACGAGCATGTGGAGTATGGTAAAAAATTGGCCGACTTGGCCATCAAGGCCGCCCAGACACGCCAACGCGCAGGTCAAAAAGTAGAAAAACGCAAAGGCTCAGGTGTCGCGGTCTTACCCGGCAAGCTCACCGACTGCGAGAGCAAAGACTTGGCCCACAATGAGGTCTTCTTGGTGGAGGGGGATTCAGCCGGGGGATCGGCCAAGATGGGTCGAGACAAAGAAAGTCAGGCCATCTTGCCCCTGCGCGGCAAGGTGCTCAACACCTGGGAGGTCGAGCGCGACCGGCTTTTTGCCAACAATGAAATCCACGATATCGCCGTGGCCATCGGTGTTGATCCCCATGGTCCCGATGACACCCCTGATCTGAGTGGGTTGAGGTATGGCAAGGTGTGTATCTTGAGTGACGCCGATGTGGACGGCTCGCACATTCAGGTCTTGCTGCTCACTCTCTTTTTCCGTCACTTCCCCAAGTTGATCGAGACTGGGCATGTGTACATTGCCCGCCCCCCTTTGTTTCGCGTGGATGCGCCAGCCAGAGGCAAAAAACCGGCCACCAAGATTTACACCTTGGATGAAGGCGAGCTCACTGCGGTCCTGGACAAGCTCAGAAAAGACGGCGTGCGCGAAGGGGCCTGGTCAGTGAGTCGCTTCAAGGGCCTGGGGGAGATGAACGCGGAGCAGTTGTGGGAGACCACACTCAACCCCGATACCCGCCGATTGCTCTTGGTCCAACTCGGTGACCTCGACTTTTTGGCAACACAGTTTTTAATGTCCCAACTCATGGGCAAGGGCGAGGCGCAAGCCCGTCGCGAGCTCATGGAGTTGCATGGGGATGCGATTGAGGTGGATATCTGATGAGTGACGACATAAACCAAGCGCTGGCCTTGCCCTCCAAAGACGAGGATTTGGGGCTGGGGGCCTATGCACGGATGGCTTACTTGGAGTACGCCTTGTCGGTGGTCAAGGGGCGCGCCTTGCCTGACATCTGCGATGGCCAAAAGCCAGTTCAGCGCCGAATTTTGTACTCCATGTCCCGCATGGGCTTGGGCTTTGGCGGCACCAATGGGGCCGTGGGCGCACGGCCCGTCAAGAGTGCTCGGGTGGTGGGCGATGTGCTTGGGCGTTTTCACCCGCACGGTGACCAAGCCGCCTACGACGCCTTGGTGCGCATGGCGCAAGACTTCTCTCAACGCTACCCCTTGATCGATGGACAAGGCAATTTTGGTTCTCGCGACGGTGACGGTGCCGCCGCCATGCGATACACCGAAGCGCGCTTGTCACGCATCACAAGCTTGCTGCTCGATGAGCTTGACGAAGGCACTGTTGACTTTCAGCCCAATTACGACGGCTCGACACTCGAGCCCAAGCAACTGCCGGCACGTTTGCCATTTGCACTCCTCAATGGCGCGAGTGGCATTGCGGTGGGACTGGCCACTGAGATTCCTTCGCACAATTTGCGCGAGGTGGCCCAGAGTTGCATCGCGCTCATTAAAAACCCCAAACTGCCCGACGCTGAGTTACTCACCTTGCTCCCAGGGCCAGACTACCCCGGGGGTGGGCACATCATCAGCAGTCCCCAAGAAATCGCCGATGCTTACCGCACCGGGCGCGGCTCACTCAAGGTGCGAGCACGTTGGTCCATTGAGGAGTTGGCCAGAGGCCAGTGGCAGTTGGTGGTCAACACCTTGCCGCCAGGGGTGAGCAGCCAGCGCGTGCTTGAAGAGATCGAAGAGCTCACCAACCCCAAGGTCAAAGCCGGCAAGAAGACGATCTCGAGCGAACAAAACCTCTTGAAGTCGACGCTCTTGAGTGTGCTCGATGTGGTTCGCGATGAATCCTCCAAGGATGCACCGGTTCGTTTGGTGTTTGAGCCCAAGACCCGCACCACCCAACAGTCTGAGTTGATCCAAGTGCTGCTCTCACACACGAGTCTGGAGACCTCATCCTCGATCAACCTCACCTCAATCGGTATCGATGGCCGACCGGTGCAGAAATCCATCCGAACCATGTTTGAGGAATGGATCAGCTTTCGCCAAACCACCGTTCAGCGTCGCTCTCAGTTCAGGCTTGACAAGGTGCTCGACCGCATTCACATCTTGGAGGGGCGCCAACTCGTGCTCCTCAACATTGATGAAGTGATTGCCATCATTCGACAAAGCGATGAGCCCAAGGAGGCCTTGATTGCGCGCTTTAAGTTGAGTGAGCGCCAAGCCGATGATATTTTGGATATTCGGCTGCGCCAACTCGCGCGACTGGAAGCGATCAAGATCGAGCAAGAGCTCAAGACCTTGCGCGAAGAGCGTGAAAAACTCGAAGAGATTTTGAGCAGTCCTGCGTCACAACGCCGCTTGATGGTCAAAGAAATCGAGGCCGACGCCAAGCTTTTTGGCGACGAGCGTAGAACCTTGATTTTGGCCGACAAGCGCTCCAGTGTCGAAGTCAAAATCATTGACGAGCCCGTGACGGTGGTGATCTCCGACAAAGGTTGGGTGAGGGCTCGAACTGGTCATGGGCACGACCCCAGCGGCTTTGCTTTCAAGGCCGGTGACACCTTGTACGACACCTTTGAGTGCAGAACGGTGGACACCTTGCTTGGGTTTGGCTCCAACGGCCGGGTCTATTCGGTGCCAGTGTCGAGTTTGCCTGGCGCACGCGGCGATGGTCAACCCATCACCACCATGGTCGAGCTCGAGAGCGGCACCCAACTGGCCCATTATGTGGTGGGTCAGGCCGGGTCGTGCTTTTTGCTCAGCAGCTCAGCGGGCTATGGGTTGATGGCCCATTTCGAGTCCATGATCTCCAGAAACCGAAGCGGCAAGTCTTTTCTCAGCCTCAACGCCGGCGAGAGATTACTCAAGCCCTCCTTGGTGAGTTTGCCCCCGATGGTAGAGGGCTTGGCCCCAGCCAAATCGTTGGTGTGCATCACACAAAATGGGCGGGTCTTGAGTTTTGAGTTGTCTCAACTCAAGGTGATGGAAAAAGGCGGGCGCGGCTTGGTCTTGATCGACCTCGATCCCAAGGACGAGTTGGCGGGAGCCGCGGCCTACAACAAGAGTGTGCTCGTGCGCGGCGTGGGGCGAGGAGGCAAACCACGCGAAGAAATGCTCGAAATTCGGGTGCTCAACAACGTCAAGAGCCAGCGCGCCAAGAAAGGCCGCTCGACCGAGTTTGGCTTCAAACCCCATGAGGTGAGGCGTGTTGAATAAGTCGGTTGACGGCGGTGTTCTCACCTCTGGGTCTTCAAACACTCAGACAAGCCGAGTCTTTGGCGGTGTCGAAGAAGTGACCCTCTGAAACGGTTGTTTTGTGGGGGGCTTTAAGTTTTCAAAGTGGCCACGAGTTCGATCTCCACGCACGCACCCATGGGCAATTGGGCAACCCCAAAGGCCGAACGGGCATGTTGACCCCTCGAGCCGAACACGGCGCCGAGCAACTCGCTGCACCCGTTGGTGACCAGGTGTTGCTCGGTGTACTGCGCCGTGCTGTTGACCAAGCTCATGACTTTGACGATTTTGTCGATGTGGTTCAAGTCCTGACCCACAGACAGACAAGCGGCGTGCAAGGTGCCCAAGAGATCAATCGCAACCCCTTTGGCGGCCTCATAGCCCTCAGCCGTGCTCATGGTGAGTCCCAGTTGACCGCAGTAGGCCAGTCCTTCTTTTTTGGCGATGTGGCCACTGAGGTAAATCCAAGCGCCTTGGACCACAAAGGGGACATAAGCTGCAGCGGGTGTTGCAACGGGGGGCAAGACAATGCCAAGGGTTTGGAGTTGAGTGTAGATATTGTTCATCGGGCTAGGGTCAAAAGGGCGGATCGGGGGATGAGGGTGAGTGTGTTGTGAGTTGGCGGGTGGCCAAGTTTCTCGAGCCCTTGAATTTTAACCAAGTGTGCCACCGCTGCTGGCCATTCAATCGAGCAAGAGGTGTTGGCTCAAGAAAAAGTTGTTCCTGTCGATCATTGTCCAGACTGGATCTAAAGAGGGCCCCTGCGTGTGGTGTCCTGAGTGTTGAACCCGTCAGACTTGGGTTTCTTTTTTTTTCTCCCACCATCATGTTCAATCTCTCGACTGTTGTGAAGCTTGTGAGCGCATCAAGCCCCGCTTTAGCGGGTCGAACTGGGCATGCACGCCCACGAGTGCTCCCCTCATTGCTTGGTGCGCTGGTCTTGGGTGCTGCAGTGCTCAGTGCCCGAGCCGAGTGGGCTGAGTTGGACAAGGACGAGGACGTCACCCACTTGTGGGACAAACAAGCCGTGAAAGCCGTTCATGTCTCGCGCTATGTTTGGACTTTGTCGGATTTGAGCAAGGCCTCCAAAACCGTCAACGGCGAGACTTACCAGTCGGAGATGACGCGCTGGCGGCTTTACTGCGTGAATGACACCTTTGTGAAGCTGTCGGTGTCGATGTTTGAAAAACCATTGGGCAAAGGCAAAGAGGTTTTTACCGCCGACGAGCAAGAGTGGAAAACCAAGGAGTATCCAATTCGGCCCCAAACTTACTTGGCGACTCTCAAAAAGCAAGTTTGTCAAAACGCCAACTCCTGAGCGCTGCCGCGAGCGCCGCCTTGATGCGTGCGCAATGGCCTGAGTGAGTCGAGCGCGTTAAGGGTGGCTCTGTAAAGGCTTGCTGGCCGCGTTGACACGCCCCATGATGTGCGCCAAGGCTTCTTCCACTTGGTCGATCAAAATCAAGCACAAATCTCCCGAAGTGAGCGCATTCAGAGCCAAATCAATGGCCAAAAACTCACCATAAATTTCATCAATTTTTTCGGTTTTTTTGGCGCCTTTGAGTCCCTCGCGCAAAAGTGCCAGCACTTCGCCGTCAATGCGCCCCCGCTGGCAAGCATCTTGGTAGAGCACCACTTCATCAAACACGTCGCCAATGATGCGGGTTTGCTCGCGAATGTCCTCATCGCGGCGGTCGCCTGCGCCAGAGATCACCACGCTGCGTTTTTTGGCGGGCAAGTTCGTCACGGCTTGCACCAATGCTTTGATGGCGTCGGGGTTGTGGCCGTAGTCAGCAATCACCGTCGCGCCTTTGTAATCAAAGACATTAAAGCGCCCAGGGACGGCTTGGGCATCGCTCACAAAAGTGGCCAGACCCTTGCAGATCATCTCCCATGACAAGCCCGCAGCCCAGGTCGCTGCGATCGAGGCCATGGCGTTTTCGATTTGGAAGTTGATGGCGCCGCTGCGCGTCAACGGAATATCCACCATCGGAATTCTCACTTGCATGCTGCCTTGCATGGCCACGATTTGATCGTCCTCGACAAATACCACCCGCTTGCCCTGGGCGCGGTGCGTGGCAATGACGGGGTGATGCGAGTCCAGCGCAAAGTACGTGACCTGTCCTGGGCAGTTGGTCGCCATCGCCGCGACCAAAGGGTCTGAGGCATTCAAGACCGCCATGCCGGTTTCGGCCACGTTTTGCACGATCACGCGCTTTAAAACGGCCAAATCTTCCACGGTGGTGATGTAGTTCAGCCCCAAGTGGTCTCCCATGCCGATATTGGTGACGACTGCGACTTGGCAGCGATCAAAGGCCAGTCCCTCTCGAAGCATGCCACCCCTGGCGGTTTCAAAAACAGCCGCATCAACGTCGGGGTGCATGAGCACGTTTCGGGCACTGCGTGGTCCTGAGCAGTCACCCGAATCGACTTGACGGCCATTGACAAACACCCCGTCGGTGTTGGTCATACCAATTCTCAGGCCACTCATTCTCAGCAAGTGACTGATCAATCGAACGGTGGTGGTTTTACCATTGGTGCCTGTCACCGCAATCACTGGGATGCGACCATCGTTGTCCTTGGGAAACACCTTGGAGATGATGGCTTCTCCAACATCACGGCCTTTGCCAAACGAGGGGTTCAAATGCATGCGCAGTCCAGGCGCTGCGTTGACCTCAACAACACCGCCTTGCTGCTCTTCGAGTGGCCTTAAAACAGTCTCGCACACCACATCCACGCCGCACACATCGAGCCCCACCATCTGGGCGGCGGCCACTGCACGGGCTGCCACCTCGGGGTGAACATCATCGGTGACGTCTGTGGCGCTGCCCCCAGTGGAGAGGTTGGCGTTGTTTCTCAAAATGACCCTCACCCCTTTATCGGGCACGCTGTCCGATTCATAGCCTTGTTCTTGTAGCCGCATCAACGCCACGTCGTCAAAACGGATTTTGGTGAGTGACATGGCGTGTCCTTCGCCTCGTCTGGGGTCTGCGTTGACGAGATCGACCAGTTGTTTAACGCTGTGTACGCCGTCCCCCGTGACAAAGGGCGGCTCTCGCCGCGCCGCTGCCACGAGTCGCTCCCCGACCACCAAGAGCCGATAGTCGTTGCCTGGCAAGAAGCGTTCAACCAAAATCTCGTCTCGAAAGGATTTGGCGTTGTTAAACGCCTGCATCACTTCCTCTTGGGTGTTCACATTGACCGACACGCCCTTGCCTTGATTGCCGTCTCGGGGTTTGACGACCACCGGTAAGCCAATCTCTAGGGCCGCGGCCCACGCATCGGCGGCGTCATTGACTGGGCGACCGTTGGGCACGGGCACGCCTGCGGCAAAGAGGAGTTTTTTGGTGAGTTCTTTGTCTTGGGCGATGGATTCGGCAATGGCGCTGGTGGCGTCGATTTCAGCGGCCTGGATGCGGCGCTGCTTGGAGCCCCAGCCAAATTGAACCAAACTGCCCTGTGTCAACCGTTTGTAAGGAATGCCTCTGCTCAAGGCAGCGTTGACGATGGAGCCCGTTGAGGGCCCTAGTCGAATGTCTTCATCGAGTTCGCGCAGGCGATTCAATGCCGCATCCACATCAAACCCCTTGTCGTTCAAGGCCGCCATGCACAAGGACTGGGCCAACTCGAGCGCCAAAATGCCCACCTCTTCTTCGGTGTACTCCACCACCACTTGATAGAGTCCTGGCTCGGCGGTGTGGGTGGTGCGACTGAAGGTGACTGGGCAGCCCGCTTGTGTTTGCAAATGCAAAGTGGCAATCTCCAAGGCGTTGGCAAGACTCATTTTCGCGCCACGCTCGTTGGGTCGCAAGTTGCCCATGCCTGGAAAGAGATTGCGAAGGCGTTGCTCAAATTGGGGCAACTCGCTCAAGTCGTTGTGATGGCCCTCGCATTTGACCAAGGCTTCTATGGCGGTGTGGCGAGTCCATAAGTTGGGCCCTCTCAGGGCGCGAATGCGAGAGACGTTCATGCAAGTGTCCTGACTTCTTGTGGCGCAGTGGTGGGTTTTTGGCCGAAATTTTTCAAGCCCGCTCGGATGAGCAGTGGCGCAATGTCCATGGCCCATGCACAAGCGACACCCGCCAAGATGGTTTCCAATTGAAAGCCGTCTTGTTTGATTCGAGCGGCGATGGGGGGAAAATCCAAGTGAAAGAGCAAGGTTTCTTGATCTCCGCGCGCCAAGACGACGTGGCCGTCTCGGAAGTAGACACTGCGACGTCCTTGGGAGCGGTTTTGCTGAATGGCCTCAATGCTGGGGTCGGTGGCGTAAAGAATGACCTCTCCATCGCTGTACTGTGCCAAGTCGAGAACTTTTTCGTCCTGTGCATTGAGGACACACACCCCCTCACTCAGGACCAAGTCAACTTGCGTGCGCATGACGTTTTTGAATTTTTCCTCGTCGTGGATGTCGTGCTCATCCAAATCCCAAGCTTGTCGATTCATGTCGGTGACGACACCGACCAGGCAGCGGTCATAGGGCAAACCGTCTTGCAAGATGTGCCATGGTGAAGTTTGAAAAACCGCGGCTTGGAGTGTTCGGTTGATGAGAAGTCGCTCGCCAATCGAGTAATCCCGAGCATCCACGGCTTGGACTCGGCGCTGATCCATGTACAGGCCGTCCTCACAGGCCAGTCCCACGCGCAGTCCAGACAGATGAACGAGCCAGGTGATCAAGTGAGAGAGTAAATTCGTTTGAGTCGAGCCCAACACGCCAACGATGGGGATGCGTCCGTTTTCTTTTTTGCTGAACAAGTGATCAATAATGGCTTGGCCCACGGGTCGGGGTTTGCCAGTCAGTGGTTTGAGGTGCATCAGTAGGCCTGGGCCCGCGTTGACTTCCACAATGGCGCCACCTTGGTCTTGAAGGGGCTTGGAGATGTCTTGGGTCACCAAATCAACCCCCGCGATGTCGAGCCCCACAACGCGGGCGGCCAAACACACTGCAGCGGCCACCTCGGGGTGCACGAGGTCGGTCACGTCGTTGTTTAAATTGCCATCGCGTTTGACCACGATTTGACGCTTGACCTCCAAAACCGTGTCAGGCTTGACCCCTTGGCTCTCAATTTGAAGCAAGTCTTGAGGATTTTCATGGATTCGAATGATGTCCATGGGGAAGTGGTCTTCACGCCCTCGCCTGGGGTCTGAGTTGATTTGGAGCTCGATCAGTTCAGCCACCGTGTGGGTGCCGTCTCCAACAATAAACACCGTCTCGCCTTTGGTGGCGGCAACCAGATGGTTGCCAACAACGAGCAATCGGTGCTCGTCTCCCAAGATATAGCGCTCCACCAGGACTTCGGAGCCTGCTGCGTCGGCAATATGAAAGGCGGCTTTGACGCCTTCTTCGGTGTTGAGTCCCAAAGACACGCCATAGCCGTTGTTGTTGTCGGTGGGTTTGATCACCACGGGCAGACCAATGTCTTGCGCCACACTCCAGGCTTCTTCGGGGCTTTTGATCAAGGAGCCTTCGGGCACGGGGATGCCGCAGTTTTGCAGCAACTGTTTGGTGAGATCTTTGTCGCTGGAGATGTTCTCCGCGATGGCACTGGTGTGGTCAGACTCGGCAGTCCAAATTCGTCGTTGCTTGTTGCCATAGCCCAACTGGACCAAATTGCCCTCGGTGAGTCGAATATTGGGGATGCGCCTGGCAACGGCCGCTTCGACAATGCAGTTGGTACTCGGGCCCAGACACAGCTTGTCGACCAATTTTTTCATGTGCTTGACGGTGGACTTCAAATCATAAGGCTCATCATTGATGGCCGACATCACCAAGTCTTTGGCCAATAACAAGCTTTGGCGACCGACCTCTTCTTGGGCGGCTCGAATGACCACTTTGTAGATCCCGGAGGTGCTGGTTTCACGCGCTTTGCCAAAGCCCGTCTCCAGGCCCGCCAAGGTCTGCAGCTCAAGAGCCACATGCTCCATGATGTGGCCAGCCCAGGTACCGTCTTTGAGACGCATCAAAAACCCGCCCCGCTCACCAATACCACAGCGGTGCTCAACGAGACCGGGCAACCAGGTGGTGAGGCGTTCATAAAAACCAGGAATCAAATTGGAGGGAAATTGCTCCAATTCACCCAAATCCACCCAGGCTTCAATCACCGAGCGGTAGGTCCAAATATTGGGGCCACTCAGATAACGCATTTTGAGGATTTGAATGTCTTTGTGTGACATGGTGGATTTTCTGTGTTGAAGAGATGAAGAACGTTGGCGCCGAGCAAAAAGACTAAAACCAGGGGGCAAATTTGAAGGGTGGATCGACTTGTTGATACAACAAGGCCAACGGGTTGGGTGGCCAAGGAACTGTACCCAGTGCAAGGTCATTGATTATCACTTTTTTTAGTCAACTTTCTGATCGATGTCGGCTGAAAAGGGTGGAGATGGGCCAATTGAGGGTGCGATGATGGACGCTACAATGTGGGGGCTGTCAACCCATTGGGCTTGGGGCGCGTTATAGGGCTTTGAGCATGGGCTGGCGAGCCCTTGGTCAACCCGTCCACGCCAAAGAGTTGGTCGCATAGAGCTTGAGCATCCTGCGCTTTCCTTTTTTTACATTGATAGATTGTTGCCACTGAATGTTCCTCTCTAGCCCAGTTTCGTTGCCTTTTGCCTTGAACGATTGGGTCAAATCGCAGCTCGGTACCCATGAAAACGTTTTGGCGTGGCTAGAAGTTGACTTGAATCTGGAATTAAAGTTTATTCAAGGCTATTTGGTCGCCACCAATCAACGATTGTTGTCCTGGATGCCTGTGGGAGATGAGGGTCTGTTGCCTGGGGAGTGTCAAATCTTTGCGCTGCAGACACTCGCCACACTCAAGCACCAAGATTATGCGGGCGTGGGCTCATTGGAATTGGTGGATGCTCAAAGCCGATTGGCCCGCTGGCGTTTTACCTTGACCCACAATGTGCAGGCGCTGTCATTACAAGAAGCCTGGAACCAAGCGGTGACGCGTTATCGGGCGCATGATTTGGCGCTTGAGAGCGCTCGCACACCAGTCGATCCCCAGGCGAGCTCCTTGCTTTCAACTGCGCACGGGCTGGGGGCGCAAGCTTCACAACACGATTTGGTGGGCGCCCACGCTTTGGCCGATGAATCTGTGGGCGCTTTGGGCTTGGCTGTCGAGGACACCACGCCTTCAACCTGGGGGTTATTCAGACTGTGGCGATTTGCCAAACCGTACCGTGCGCGCTTGGTCTTGGGATTTGTCTTGACCTTGTGCTCCACAGCGGCGACCTTGGTGCCACCTTACCTCACCATGCCACTCATGGATGAGGTGTTGATTCCCTTTCAAAATGGACAGCGCATCGAAGTCTCAACGGTGTCGAAGTACTTGTTGGGTTTGTTGGCCGCCGCCTTGTTGGCTTGGGGGCTGGGGTGGATCAAAACTTACATTTTGGCCTTGGTCTCAGAGCGCATTGGCGCAGACTTGCGCACCACGGCCTACGAGCACTTGATGAAATTGTCGCTGGAGTACTTTGGGGGTCGCCGCACGGGTGACTTGATGACCCGCATTGGCGGCGAAACAGACCGTTTGTGTGTGTTTTTATCGCTTCATTTGCTCGATTTTGCGACTGACTTTTTGATGATCGTGATGACGTCGATCATCCTCTTTAGCATCGACCCTTATCTCGCCATGGCGACCTTGTTGCCGCTGCCATTTATCGGTTGGCTCATTCATGTGGTGAGAGACCGACTGCGCTTGGGGTTCGAGAAAATTGACCGGGTTTGGTCAGAACTCACCAATGTACTGGCCGACACCATACCCGGCATTCGAGTGGTCAAAGCCTTCGCCCAGGAGGGGCGAGAGAGCGCGCGCTTTAGAGAGGCCAACAGGCACAATTTGGCGGTCAATGACCGGATCAATTTCTTGTGGTCGTTGTTCTCGCCCACCGTGACCTTGATGACCGAGGTGGGGCTCTTGGTGGTCTGGGCTTTTGGAATTTGGCAAGTCTCGCAGCATCAAGTGACGGTGGGTGTTTTGACCGCCTTTTTGGCTTATATCGGTCGCTTTTACACCCGGCTCGATTCGATGAGTCGAATTGTTTCACACACCCAAAAAGCCGCCGCTGGCACCAAGCGCATCTTTGAAATTCTCGACCACGTCTCCAGTGTGCCCGAGCCCAAAGATCCCATTGAGTTGAGTCACGTCCGAGGTGAGATCAAACTCACCAATGCGTCCTTTCGGTATGGCAACCGGTTGGTGATCAAGAACCTGAACTTGAACATCCAGCCCGGGGAGATGATCGGTTTGGTGGGTCAAAGTGGATCGGGTAAAAGCACACTGGTGAATTTGATTTGCCGCTTTTATGATTTGAGTGAAGGTCAAATCGAGGTGGATGGCGTGGACATCCGGCGTTTCCCGTTGGCCCAATACCGCAGCCACATCGGATTGGTTTTGCAAGAACCCTATTTGTTCTTTGGCACCATTGCCGACAACATTGCCTATGGCAAAAGCACTGCGAGCCGCCAAGAAATCGTCGCAGCAGCCAGGGCAGCGCATGCCCATGAGTTCATTTTGCGTTTGCCCCAAGGCTACGACTCTTTGGTGGGTGAGCGTGGGCAAGGTCTCTCAGGCGGTGAGCGTCAGCGTATCTCTATCGCCCGTGCTTTGCTGATCAATCCTCAGATATTGATCATGGACGAGGCCACATCCTCGGTGGACACGGAGACCGAGCAAGAAATTCAAAAAGCGTTGGACAACTTGGTGCAAGGGCGAACCACCATTGCCATTGCACACCGACTCTCCACCTTAAAGCGCGCAGATCGTTTGGTCGTCATGGAGCAAGGCGTGAAGGTCGAAGAAGGCCGTCATGATGATTTGCTGGCAGCACAAGGCGCCTATTGGCGACTTTATGAAGCCCAGGCCCAACAAGCCCAAGACGCCTTGGTTTCTGCTCGTCTTGATTCTGCGCCTGACCAAACGCTGCATTCGCAAGAGCTTTGATCGAGTCATTGAAGTCCATTTGAACCTGAAGTCAGAGTTGTTTCCAATGTCACCCATGCCATCCTCAGACACCGTCGCCTCTCCCGTTGAGAGCATTCAAGCCCCATCCCCCAAGTTGTGGGCCGATGCTTTGGGAGTTTGGCATTTCTCGCTTGGCCTGGAGGTGCACGATCACGTGCATGCGGTGAGGGCCTTTCCGATCATGTGTCCCCAAGAGGGGGTGTCTATTCTCAGCCGCGAAGGCAAAGAGTTGTGTTGGTTTGATGCGCTCAATGAGCTCCATGGCGAGCTCAAAGAGGCTGTCTTGCAGTGCTTACAGATGCGCGAGTTCATGCCAGAAATTTTGAAGCTTGAATCGGTGAGCGGCTTTATCACGCCTTGTCGCTGGCGAATTCAGACCAATCGGGGACAGACGCAACTGCTGCTCAATGGCGAAGAAGACATCAAAAGACTCAATGCCAATACACTCATTGTGGCTGATGCCTTTGGCGTACAGTTTTTGATCAAAAATTTGTCGGCCATGGATCGCTTGAGTCGCAAGCTGCTGGATCGTTTTTTATAATGGGTGGTGTGGCTCAGGCCATGACAGCGCTGTCGCGAATTTTTCCTGGAATGTAAGCAAATCCTGGGGTGTATCCAAGTCAATGATGTAGTGGGTGTTATCGCACTCCAAGACCATCACTTCTTCTTCATGCAATCGGCGCCAATCTTTGACTCCCATATCGGGGGCGCAGTGGAGTATGTCCTCTCTGGCCTTGCCAGAGATCAGCACAGGGTTGCCCGGTTGTCCATTTACCCTGGGATAAACCACGGAGGTCGACTTGGCGCATTGCTCGTAGAAATGGATGAGTTCAACGACATCTTGTGTTTGTATCAAGGGCTGATCGGCCAAGGCCATGATGATGGCATCGTGGTTGGGCATGAGGTGCAAAAGTCCAAGACGCTGTGAGGAGACCTGACCCAGATCCGGTTCGGGGTTGTCGATGAAGGTGACGGGAAAGTCTCGCAAGGCGGCTCTCACTTCCTTGGCGTAATGGCCCACCACCACCACCAAGTCATGAATACCCGCATCCAAGAGCGCCTGGGTCGTTCGAACAATCAAGGCCTGCCCCTCGATTTCAAGCAAGCACTTGGGCCTGTAGCCCATTCGTGAAGCAGAACCAGCGGCTTGAAGGACAGCGCCAAGTTGCATGGAATTAATGGAATAATTTTTTCATGAAAAAGTGCAGACGACTTCCTTAGTCGGCTGTAATTTTTGCAGCGTTCACCACCGACTTCCAACGCACGACTTCTTTTTTGACCAAGTCAGCCAAAGCCTGAGGTGTGCTGGTTTCCACCTCTGCACCTTGGTCTTCAATTTTCTTTTCATTGGCTTTTTCGTTGAGCACCTCATTGAGATCTTTGTTCAGGCGTTCAATGACCGCTTTGGGTGTCTTGGCCGGCGCAAACAGCCCATACCACTGACTGATGTTGACATTGGGCACACCCAGTTCAGTGAGTGTTGGAACTTCTGGCATGACAGAGGAGCGCTTTTCGCCCGCAATGGCCAAGGCGCGCAATTTTCCAGCCTTGACTTGCGGAAAAGCGGTAAAGAGGCTGGGAAACATCACCTGGGTGGTCCCGCCAATGGTGTCGACCACCGCAGGCGCTGAGCCTTTGTAGGGAATGTGCACCAAGTCAACGCCGGTGGAGAGTTTAAAGAGCTCGCCGGCCAAATGGGGTGCCGTGCCTTTGCCCGCTGAGGCGTAACTCATGGTGCCGGGCTTTGAATTGATCAAGGCAATGAGTTCCTTGGGCGTTTTGACATTCAAGCCCATGGTGGTCACGAGCAAAGTGGGGGAATTCGCCACCAGTCCAATGGCTTCAAAATCCGTGGATGGGTCGTATTTCAGTTTTTGCAAGGCTGGATTGATGCCGTGGGTTGCAATGTAGCCAAAAAGAATGGTGTGTCCATCGGGAGTGGCGCGTGCGACAAACTCACAAGCGATGGCACCGTTGGCGCCAGCTCGGTTGTCCACCACCACCGATTGACCGAGTCGAGTGGACAAGCCTTGAGCGATGATTCGAGCCATGGCATCATTGGCGCCGCCTGGGGCCGTGGGCACCACAATCGTCAAGGTCTTGGATGGAAAATTCTGGGCGTGAGCCGTGCTGGATAGGAAACCCGACGCCACCATCATGGCGAGCGCAACTGTGGTTTGAAGGGGGTTGGTGGAGTTGGATTTCATGAGGGCTATGTGGGTTGGGGGCAGTGGATCAGGTGTCGGGCTTGTCCACTAGATAGGTCGGCACTCGCTGGATCGAAATGAGGAGGCCTTGATCGATATTTTAGTGAGAAATGCTCGGCCACGCGAGGGCTCAGACCGGATTGCCGCGAGATTGACCCTTTCATTGGATTTCTTCAAAGAGCCCTACCGTGGTGGTGGGCTGCCCTCCATTGCATCTGAGTCCGGCATGAAACCCAAAGCCCCTGCTCAATGCGCAATTCAGGGCGAAAAAAAGCCCCGCCGCTGGCGGGGCTGGTCCATGATGCTCTCAGGTCGGGAGCAGCATCAAAGGGATCATGGGTTGACTTGCATTTTGACGCCCGGAGCAGCCAAATTTTTGGGCCAAACCATCAGCCATTGTCCGTTTTGGAGTTGTTTGACGTGCATCATATCGTCGCCATAGTTAAACGGGCCATCAAATCTGACTTTGCCCACCACTGTGTCAACTTGATTGGCCTTGAGCCACTTGGCCAATTGTGCGTCATCAAGACTCTTGGTCGCCGTCACTGCAGCTTCTAGCATCTGCCAGGCAACAAATGAGCTGGCAGCCTGAACTTCCACTTTGGTATAGGGCAATCCTTCGGTTTTGGCTTTGCTGTCAAAGTTCTTGGTGAGTGTCTCAGCGCCTTTGTTCTTGGTAAAGGGCACATGCTCTTCAAAGGGAGAAATGGCAAATGAACCTTGTCCCTCAGGCGCTGTGGCCAAGATACCAGGGGAGGGGTAAACATGGGTGTGAAGGGGGGGCGTGTAATCGATTTTTTTCATGGCTTCTAGCACTTGATTGCCCTCGGCACCAATATCGCCAATCCACACCAAATCAGGCTTGGCGTCTTTGACACGAGCAGCAATGGCGGAGAAATCGCGATTGCCAAAATCCCACTCCAAATAGAGAACTTCTTTCAAGCCGCGCTGCTTGGCCACTTCTCTGGCGCCGGTGGACAAGAAAAACACCGACGGGAATTTGCTGGTGATGATGGCAATGGTTTTGGGTGCCTTATCCAAAGACGCCATGGCATCAAAGACGGTATTGGGAACGGTCTTTTCCGGATAAGAGCCCAAAGCCCAGGCAGGGAACTGTTTATCGTATTTCGCTTGGTTGGGGATGCCAAAAGTGTGATGGATGAGCAACTTGTTGTTGCGCTCGGCCACCACCATGGCTGCCAAAATAGCACCTGTCGCATAGGGGCCCATGAGCAAGTCGACTTTGTCGCTATTCAAGAGTTGCTCGTAGAGTGTGCGGGCCAATTCGGGTTTGGATTGGTCGTCTTTGAGTACCCATTCCACCTTGCGGCCCAAAAAACCACCCCTTTTGTTGATGTCTTCAATGGCAATTTCACCGGCCAATTTGTGCACAATGCCTGTGGCCGATAAGGGGCCAGTGAGCGCCAAGGTGCTGCCAATGCGAATGGGCGGGTTGGCCTGAGCAAACGCCAAGCCACTCAAGATGCTCAGGGCCAGTCCCCAAGACAAGGTCGCCAGTTTGGAGCGCCATTGGCGTGAAAATGATGAGATGCGATTCATTTCAATCCTTAAAAAAATAACATGTCTGTGTTCCATTTTAAAGATCAGGATTGAGTTGGAATCGGTAATTACCCTTTAGGCCCGCGACCCCCATCCCGTGCTGAGGCTCGCAGTGGGGTGTCTCTCATGGTTCCTGGTCAACCCAGACACGCTGTGAATCGCAAGTCGTTGATGCGGTTTTCTGAGCGCTTTAATCGTGTGAAGCGCGCGAACAATACAACTGTAAAATCCTTCAGTCGGTCACGTGGTTGACTCAATTTTCCAAACAAGGCATTGAATGAATTCTGATTTGTCGCAGATATTGAACAACAACGTGCTTGAAAAGCTTCGCGCCAACCAAGTGGTCTCCTCCATGACAGTGAAGTTGGTCTCGGGCATTGAGATTGCACAGATCGCCAAAACTGCAGGCTTTGATTCCCTCTACATCGATTTGGAGCACAGCAGTTTTTCGCTCGAAACAACAGGACAAATTTGTATGGCGGCCATGGCCATCGGCATAGCGGCGTTGGTGCGAGTTCCTGACAATACTTCGCAGTGGATCTCCAGAGTCCTCGATGGTGGTGCCTTGGGGGTGATTGCCCCTCATGTACAAAGCAAAGAGCAGGCGCAAGCGGTGGTGGCCTGTGCCAAATTCCCCCCTTTTGGAGAGCGCTCTTCGGCCGGCGTGATGCCGCATTTGCAATACCGTTCATTTCCGCCGGACAAGGCCTATCCCGTGTTGAATGCCAACACCATGGTGGTGGTTCAATTTGAAAACCAAGCCGCTTTGGACCATGCCGACGACATCATGTCGACTCCCGGTGTCGATATGGTCATGATTGGCTCCAACGACTTGCTCGCTGACATGGGCGTGGCAGGTCAGTATGATCACGTCAAGCTCAAAGACGCCTATGCACACACGATCGCGGTGTGTCAAAAGCACGGTAAATTTTGCGGTGTGGGCGGACTGTCTTCCAGGCCAGACTTGGTCGAGCAATTTGTCCAAATGGGTGCACGTTATGTCTCTACTGGCACCGATTTGGCATTCCTCTTGAGTGCCGCGACCGAAAAAGCCAAGCAGGTCAATGGCCTAAATCTTGGCGTGTGAGCACCCTTTGAGCGTCTGTGATGACGCCCCAATGCAGCAAGGCGGCAAAGGCGTCGCGAGCGCCCTTGGGGGTTTAAAACCCAAAAAGCCTGGCCGGGTTGTCACTCAAGATCAGTTTCTTTTCATGATCGTTATCGCACCAACGCTCCAGCAGATTAAAGAGTGCAATGGAGCTGTGCTCTCCAAACGACAAATGCGGGTAGTCGCTGCCCCAAATGAGGCGGTCTCCCGCTTCTTTGATCAAGGCCCGGGCCATGGGGTCGGCGTCGGTGTAGTGCTCGAGCTTGGACATGCGGTAAATACCGGTGAATTTCACATAGGCCAAGCGTTGTCCCTCGCTCACGAGTTTCAATAAGGCTTTAAATCCTGGTGCTTCGACACCGTCTTTGGCCAAATTCATCCCCATGTGAGCCATGGAAAAAGGGATGGTCAAACGCTTCATGACCCCCAAGAGCTCTGTCGTCAACCACCCCGGCAACAAGAAATCAAGGTGCCAGCCCAAGGTGCTGCATTTGTTGGCCAAGGTTTCGATGCGCGGCGTCATTTTTTGGGCCAAACCAGCCTCATAGGGGTGCACTGGACTCACATTGATTCGGATGCCTCTCACACCCAAAGCATGCAAGCGCTGCATGTGCTCCAAGGTGACGTCATCATCCAAGTCCACCACACCTCGGCAGCGCTCAACACCGACCACCTGCATGGCGTCGAGCATGCATTGGTTGTCCCGCGCGTAGGCGCTGGGCTGCACAAACACGAAGCGTGTGAGCCCCAAGTGTTGTGCCAACTTCAAATACTCTTGCAAAGGTGCCAGGGGCGGTGCGTATCTCAAATCCGTGCCATAGGGGTATTGCTCGGCGGCCCCAAAGACGTGAAAGTGCGAGTCACAGGCCAAGGCGGGAGAAGTGAACAGGGGTTGTTCAGAGAGATCAAAAGTCATGGGATGGAAATAAATTGATGAGCCGTGCGAGTCATTTCTCGTTCTCAAAGCGCCCAGCCTGCGCGCGCTTGATCAGGCCATGCATTGAAGACGATGGCCTCTCGAGCATCTTGCTCATTGAGCAGCCAAGGATTTGAGGCCCGCTTTTTTGATCACCTCTGCCCACAGGGCCGATTCATCGCGAACCAGATTGGTGAACTCTAGAGGGGTGTTGGAGGCGGGCTTCACACCCGCTGCAGCAAAAATTTCTTGGACCTTGGCTTGGGTCAAGGCATGGACGACTTCTTTTTGCATGCGATCAATGATCTCCTTGGGCACCCCATTGGGCGTCATCAAGCCAAACCAATACATCATTTTGTAATTGGCAAAACCAGACTCTGCAAAGGTGGGTACTTGAGGCAAGAGTGGGTGGCGTTGTGCACCACTCACGGCAACACCTTGGAGTCGACCTTCCTTGATATAAGCTTGCGCGGATCCCACAGAGCCAATGGCCAAATCCACCCGATCGGCCGCCACATCGGTGATGGCTCCAGCAATGCCTTTAAAAGGAATGTGGTTGAGTTGGACACTGTTTTGAGTGAGGAACGCTTCCATCGCCAAATGGGCCGACGATCCGATGCCACCCGAGCCGAAGGTGAGGCCATTTTGATTTTTTTGACCAAACTGCACGATGTCTTTGAGGCTCTTGAGTGTCAAGCCCGGTCTGGCCACCAGCACCGCTGGAGACTCGGCCACGATGGTGACTGGTGCCAAATCTTTGATGGGGTTGTAGGGAAGTTTTTCATAGAGAGCGGCAGACACGGCAAAAGAATTGTCGGTCAGCAAAAACGTGTATCCATCAGGGGCTGCCTTGGCCACTTGGTCGGTACCCAAGGTGCTGCCCGCCCCACCTTTGTTGTCAACGATCACAGTTTGTCCGAGTTGTTTGCCCAACTCCACGCTCAGTACCCTGGCGGCGGTGTCGGTGAAAGAACCTGGCACAAAGGGCACCACGATTTTGATGACTTTGTTGGGCCAGGCACTGTTTTGTGCACACGCGTTCAAGCAGACCCAGCTGAGCAAGGTGCAGCACAATAACAGTTGTTTGAGTTTCATGGCGGGCTGTTGGGTGGGTGGGTGGGTGGTCTTGAAAACAAACAAGCCAGCTCCATCAGGGTGCGGCTTGTCTGGCTTGGTCGAGTATAAGCTTGAGAAAAGTGGTCAGTTAAAGAAAGCCTTCAGCTTTTCTGCCCAACCCCCTTCATTGGGGGAGTGCTTGACGCCACCCTTGCGAAGCGATTCATCGAGCTCTTTGAGCAGCTTGCGTTGGTGCTCGGTGAGTTTAACGGGCGTCTCTACCGTGATGTGGCAATACAAGTCGCCATTGAAACTCGATCGAATGCCTTTGATGCCCTTGCCCCGCAATCGAAATTGCTTTCCCGTTTGTGTGCCTTCCGGAATGTCAATGGCCGCTTCCCCTTGAAGGGTGGGGACTTGAATCTCTCCGCCCAAAGCCGCAATGGTAAATCCGATGGGCACGGCGCAATGCAAGTCGTCCCCGTCGCGCTCGAAGATGTCGTGCTTGTGGATTCGAATCTCAATGTACAAGTCACCCGCTGGTCCGCCATTGGCACCTGGCTCGCCGTTGCCCGTGCTCCTGATGCGCATGCCCGAGTCGATGCCAGATGGAATTTTGATCTCGAGTGTCTTTTGCGATTGAATCTTGCCTTGCCCACGACAGGGGCTGCAGGGGTCGGAGATGACCTTGCCCGCACCTCGGCAGTGAGGGCAAGTTTGCTGCACACTGAAAAAACCTTGGCGCATTTGCACAGCACCTGAGCCTCCGCATGTGCCGCAATTTTTGGCCGACGTGCCAGGCTTGGCTCCCGAGCCTTGGCAGACCTCGCAAGAATCCCAACTGGGCACCTGGATCTGGGTCTCCTTGCCTTTGGCCGCTTCTTCGAGTGTGATCTCCATGGCGTAATTCAAGTCGTTGCCACGGTAAACTTGGCGACCGCCTTGTTGACGCCTGGCCTGACCAAAGATATCGCCAAAAATATCGCCAAACGAGTCGCCAAAGCCACCGAAACCAGGGCCACCCGCGCCGCCGCGCATGTTGGGGTCCACGCCAGCGTGACCAAATTGGTCATAAGCACTGCGTTTTTCGGCGTCAGAAAGCATCTCGTAGGCTTCCTTGATCTCTTTGAACTTCACCTCAGCTTCCTTGGCCGCTTCACCTTGGTTGCGGTCAGGGTGGTACTTCATCGCCATTTTGCGATAAGCTTTTTTGATCTCTTCGTCACTGGCCGTTTTGGACAGGCCCAGAACTTCGTAAAAATCGCGTTTTGCCATGATATCCATGCGTCCTTGTTGAACAACAAAGCCGCGCCCACCTCACAGTGAGGCCAGGGCGCGGCGTGTTTGTCGATGATGCTGAAAGGGATTAGCCTTTTTTAACTTCCTTGACTTCGGCGTCAACCACGTTGTCGTCCTTGGCAGCACTGGCCCCGCCTGCACCTTGGGGGCCACCTTCGTGGGGTGCGCCAGCGGCTTGGGCGGCTGCGGTTTGGGCTTGCATATCGGCGTAGGCCTTTTCCCCCAGCTTTTGACTCACCGTCATCAAGCTCTCGGTTTTGGCCGTGATGTCATCTTTGTCTTCTGTTTTGAGGGCTTCTTCCAACGCTTTGCAAGCGGTTTGGATGGCTTCTTTCTCGCCAGCGTCAAGCTTGTCTCCATGCTCAGTCAAGCTCTTTTGCACGGAGTGCAATGCCGCGTCGCCTTGATTTTTGGCCTGAACAATTTCCAGTTTCTTCTTGTCCTCGCCTGCATTGAGCTCGGCGTCTTTGACCATCTTTTGAATTTCTTGCTCAGACAAACCTGAGTTGGCTTTGATGGTGATTTTGTTTTCTTTGCCCGTGCCCTTATCCTTGGCGCCGACGTGCAAAATACCGTTGGCGTCAATGTCAAAGGAGACCTCGATTTGAGGTGTGCCACGGCTTGATGGGGGGATGCCCTCTAAATTGAATTCGCCCAGCATTTTGTTGCCCGATGCCAACTCTCGCTCGCCTTGGAAGACTTTGATGGTGACCGCTGGCTGGTTGTCTTCGGCCGTGGAGAAGGTTTGCGCGAATTTGGTCGGAATGGTCGTGTTTTTCGTGATCATTTTGGTCATCACACCGCCCTGGGTTTCAAGGCCCAACGACAAGGGCGTGACGTCCAACAAGAGCACGTCAGTGCGGTCGCCAGAAAGCACCTGCCCTTGAATGGCCGCACCCACCGCCACGGCTTCATCGGGGTTCACGTCTTTTCTGGGCTCTTTGCCAAAGAATTCTTTGACTTTGTCTTGCACCTTGGGCATGCGGGTCATACCGCCCACCAAAATGACGTCGTCAATTTGATCCACACTCACGCCCGCATCCTTGATGGCCATGCGGCAAGGCG
This sequence comes from uncultured Burkholderiales bacterium, assembly GCA_903844385.1. Taxonomy (GTDB): domain Bacteria; phylum Pseudomonadota; class Gammaproteobacteria; order Burkholderiales; family Burkholderiaceae_C; genus Limnohabitans. The sequence goes on along the minus strand of CAIMTJ010000018.1, from coordinate 186,770 downwards.
CAATGGTGCGCTCAATCAACTCATCGACCAAGGATTCCAATTTGGCACGGTTGAGCTTGATGCTCAAGTGCTTGGGGCCAGAGGCATCGGCCGTGATGTAAGGCAAATTGATGTCCGTTCCTGTGGAGGAAGACAACTCAATTTTGGCTTTCTCTGCGGCTTCTTTCAGGCGCTGCAAGGCCAACACATCTTTGCCCAAATCAACGCCTTGCTCGCGCTTGAATTCGGAGATGATGAAGTCGATGATGCGTTGGTCAAAGTCCTCTCCACCCAAGAACGTGTCGCCATTGGTGGAGAGCACTTCGAACTGTTTTTCACCGTCGACGTCGGCGATTTCAATGATGGAGACGTCAAAGGTGCCGCCGCCCAAGTCATAGACGGCAATTTTGCGGTCGCCTTTTTCGGTTTTATCCAAGCCAAACGCCAAGGCAGCAGCGGTGGGCTCATTGATGATGCGCTTGACCTCAAGGCCCGCAATACGCCCTGCATCCTTGGTGGCTTGTCGTTGTGCGTCATTGAAGTAAGCAGGAACTGTGATCACCGCCTCGGTGACGGCTTCGCCAAGATAATCTTCCGCGGTTTTCTTCATTTTGCGAAGAACTTCGGCGCTCACCTGAGGGGGGGCGAGTTTTTTGCCACGAACTTCCACCCAAGCGTCCCCATTGTCCGCTTTGGCAATGGTGTAGGGCATCAAGTCGATGTCTTTTTGGACTTCTTTTTCTTCAAATTTACGCCCAATGAGCCTCTTGACGGCGTACAAGGTATTTCTCGGATTGGTCACCGCTTGGCGCTTGGCCGAAGCACCCACCAAAACCTCTCCATCTTCTTGGTAAGCAATGATGGAAGGGGTGGTTCTTGCGCCCTCAGAGTTTTCGATGACACGGGTGGTGTTACCCTCCATGATGGCCACACAAGAGTTGGTGGTTCCCAAGTCAATGCCGATGATTTTGCCCATTTTGATGCTCCGTTGATCATGGGTTTAAAAGCCCACGCTTTAATTAAAAACAGTTGAATTGGATATTGGGACGAGTTTTACAAAAACAAGACCGCCCCGGGAAAATGAAAGTTTCTCTTGGTAGCACTCAAGAAGCAGCGGTGACCGTGACCAAGGCTGGTCGCAGGATTCGCTCAGCAATGGAGTAGCCCTTTTGCAAAACACTCACCACCGTATTGGGGGCTTGCTCAGCGCTCACGACACTGATGGCTTGGTGCTGATGTGGATCAAATTTCGTACCGGCAGCAGGGTCAATGGCGAGTACTTTGTTTCGCTCCAAGGCGCTCTTGAGCTGCCGCAAGGTGGCTTCAGCACCCTCTTTGATTTGCTCGGGCGTGGCCTCTTTGATTGCCAAGCCAGCTTCTAGGCTGTCGATCACGGGCAATAAACTCTCGGAAAACGACTCCAGAGCAAATTTGCGGGCTTTGCTCACCTCTTCATCGGCTCGGCGTCTGGCGTTGAGCACTTCCGCTTGTCCCCGTAAATATTGGTCTTGCAGTTCGCTCACTTTGGCCGTGAGCAAGGCCACGTCGTTCAAGGCTTTGACCAAAGGATCCTCATGCGAGGCGTCGGCGGCACCCTCATGGTGCTGAGCTTCATGGGCGTGTTGTGACGACGGCTCAGTGGGGGGCGCCGAGTGGGCGGCAGGATCAAAGGGTTGTGAGGGGTCAGACATGATGGAAGTTGGAGATGCGAATAAAAAAAACCGAATTTCAACAACAAATGGGGCCTTTTGTGAGGATTTCAAGCCCGAAACTGGCTGTTTTTGATCTTTTTTTAATCGATGGCGAGTAAAACCTTGGCTTTGAGGCAGGGCGGATCAGGACTCATTGGAAGTCTGGTGGTGCTGAGTTCTTGGTTGCTGCTCAAGACCTTGGAATGGGCCGAGGGAGTAGGAGTCCCGCCCCCGCTCTTTGCTAGAGGTGAGGTGACAAGAGCGCTTGAGCACCCAGGGACTGGCGGCTTTAAAGGGCCATGGCCTACTCCACGATTGCAGTGGAGAAGGCACGCTGAGAGAGGCCAAACAGGAATGTGCGGACTTCATCACCACCCAGGCCCGCGGTGGACCTGGGTGCTGCACCCTAACGCAGGGGAGGGCGCTTGAAGTGCTCAGGAACCCCAAACTTCTTGGGCTGTCTCAATCACCAGTCTGAGTTTATTGCGCTGGGCTTGAACGGCGATGTTGTTGCCGTGCACGGTGCTTGAAAAACCGCATTGGGGTGACAAAGCCAGTTGCTCAATGGGTGCGTACTGAGCGGCTTGGTCAATACGACGCTTGATATCGTCCTTGGTCTCCATGGCGTCAAACTTGGTGGTGATCAGGCCCAACACCACGATTTTGCCTTTGGGCAAATAGCGCAAGGGCTTGAAGTCGCCACTGCGATCATCGTCATACTCGAGGAAGTAAGCATCCAAGTTCATCTCGGACAAGAGGGCTTGGGCCACGGGCTCATAGTTGCCCGAGGCGGCGTGCGTGCTCTTAAAGTTGCCACGGCACAAATGCATGGCCAAGGTCATGCCCTCGGGTTTTTGGGCAACCACTTTATTGACAAAGGCGGCATAGCGATGGGGCAATTCGTCAGGATCATCCCCGCGTTGCAAGGCGGCTTGACGCATTTTGTCATCGCACAAATAGGCTAAATTGGTGTCATCCATTTGGACATAGGTACAACCCGCAGCGGCCAAAGACCTCAATTCGTCGCCATAGGCCTTGGCCACATCGTCATAAAACTGGGGATCAAGTTCGGGGTAGGCTTCTCGGCTGATGCCCGCGCGCCCGCCCCTGAAGTGCAGCATGGTGGGTGAGGGAATGGTGACCTTGGGGGTGTGGCCGGCACTCACATGGTTTTTGAGAAATTCGAAGTCCGCGAGCTGGATATTTTTGGAGTGAACCACCTTGTCAATGACTTTGATCACTGGGGGGGCCAACTCTTCGCTGCCATCGGGTTTTTTGATGGTCACGGGGATGTCGGTTTTAACACCACCGAGTTGCTCCAAAAAGTCGATGTGAAAGTAAGTTCTTCGAAACTCTCCATCGGTGATGCTTTTGAGGCCCACATCCTCTTGGAAAGTGATGATTTCTTTGATCGCGCGGTCTTCGACTTCACGCAATTGTTGTGCATTGATCTCACCTTTGGCTTTTTGCGCACGAGCAGTGAGCAAGTACTCTGGCCGCAAGAAACTGCCCACATGATCAAAACGGGCGGGCAAAATTTTATCTAAAGGCAATGACATGGTGTCTCCACAGTTAATAGTGCGCGAATGTTAAACCATCATTCTCGCCGATTGAGTCAGAAATGGGTGTGGAGTGTGAAAAATTTATGTTAAAACCCCTGCTCGAGGCTTCAAGCGCTGGTTTGGCCGCGCAGGCGTCTAAAATAGGGCAAAACCATGATGTTTCTCTATCCCAACTCCAGTGAGTTCAATTTGCCATGCTGACGCTCTTATTTGATGGCGTGGCTTACGGCATGCTGCTCTTTGTTTTGGCGGTGGGGTTGTCCATCACCTTGGGCCTCATGAACTTCATCAACCTCGCCCATGGCACCTTTGCCATGATTGGAGGCTACGCCATGGTGATGTTGACAAAACAATGGCAACTGCCGTTTTTGTTGTGTTTGCCGCTGGTGTTTGTGCTGACCGCGGCTGTGGGGGCTTTATTGGAAGTCACCCTTTACCGCCGAATGTACAAAAAAACGCACTTGGATCAGGTGCTGTTTTCCATCGGATTGGCTTTCATGTCGGTGGCGGCGATGGATTTTTTCATGGGTTCGTCCCAGCAAAACATGGACTTGCCGCTGTGGCTGCGAGGCCGCGAGGAGTGGGGTGAGGCACCTTGGGTGCTGGGGGTTGGACATTACCGTGTTTTCATCGTGGCAGTGTGCGCATTGTTGACCCTGGTGCTGCAACTCATTTTGTCCCAAACACGGTTTGGCTCACAGCTTCGTGCGTCGGTGGACAACCCTGTGGTCGCTTCCGGCTTGGGCATTCCGGTCAATCGGGTGTTCTTGATCACCTTTGCCGTGGGCTCGGGTTTGGCGGGCTTGGGTGGTGCTTTGGGGGCTGAAATCTTGTCAATTGAGCCCCTCTTTCCATTGAAGTACATGATCTATTTCTTGATTGTGGTCGCCGTTGGGGGCACCTCCTCCATCACAGGACCGCTGTGCGCTGCAGTGTTCCTGGGTGTGGCCGATGTCTTTGGTAAATACTACATTCCGCAGTTGGGTGGCTTTGTGGTTTACGTGTTGATGATTTTGATATTGCTCTGGCGACCGCAGGGCCTGTTTGTCAGGGGGTCCAAATGATGAGCACCCAAGGCAGTTCATCGAGCAGTTTTTTAAATTTAAAAAGACGCGCTCAGGTCAAGACCTGGGAGTGGATGGGCTTGGTGCTGATCTTGGCAAGCCCCTGGGTGTTTGTGTCGCACGCCATGCTGCTCAACGAAATCGCCATCACCGCACTTTTTGCGGTCTCCTTGGATTTGATCTTGGGCTACAGTGGCATTGTGTCCTTGGGTCATGCTGCGTTTTTTGGTTGGGGATGCTACAGCGCGGGCTTGTTTGCCAAATTGTGGATGCCCGATCCAATCCTGGGTTTGTTGTTTGCCTCATCGAGTGGCGCGCTCTTGGGGCTGATATTGAGTCTGACCGTTTTGCGCGGCACGGACTTGACCCGAATCATGGTCACTTTAGGGGTGTCCTTGATTGGTTATGAGTTGGCCAATCGGCTCAGTGGGCTCACTGGCGGAGCCGATGGCTTGCAAGGCGTTTTAATGGCTCCGGTGCTTGGCCAATTTGAGTTTGACTTGATTGGACAAGTGGCCAGTGTCTACTCCGTGACCACCTTGGTGCTGGTGTTGGTGTTCTTGCGTCGCGTGGTGTATTCCCCGTTTGGTGTGGGTCTCACAGCCATTCGCGACAACCGCTTGCGCGCTGAGTCGGTGGGCCTGCCGGTGGCCAGGCGTTTGATGGTGATCTACAGTTTGTCCGCTGCTGTAGCGGCTCTTGCTGGTGGACTGCTTGCACAAACCACTGGTTTTGCATCCTTGGATGTGTTTTCGTTTGAGCGTTCAGCCGATGTGCTGTTGATGCTGGTCATTGGTGGTGTGGGATGGCTTTATGGTGGAGTGGTGGGGGCGCTTGTCTTCAAATTGATCCAACAAGAGCTCTCCTCCATCACGCCGCAGTACTGGATGTTTTGGATTGGATTTTTGCTCATCATCTTGGTGATGGTGGGCAGAGAGAAATTGTTCAGCCCTTTGAGGCGATTGTTGCCAGGAGGCCGCCCTTGAGTTCTGAGCTCTTTGCCGACGATGTGGTGCTCAAAGCCAGTGATTTGTGCAAAAATTTTGGCGGCATCAAGGCCACTCAAAATGTGAGCTTGGCCTTGCCCCGTGGTGCTCGGCATGCTTTGATTGGCCCCAACGGTGCGGGCAAGACGACGCTGATTAATTTACTCACCGGCGTGTTGCCTTTGAGCTCAGGGCGCATTGAGCTGCTGGGGCAAGACATCACCCCGATGAGCGCCAACCAACGTGTCAAACTCGGTTTGGTGAGGACCTTTCAAATCAACCAACTCTTTGGCTCCATGACGCCCGTCTCAACCCTTGCCTGGGTGGTGTCCCAGCACTTGGGCTGGGGTTCACAGTGGTGGAATCCGTTGGGACGCAACCCCGTGGTCTTGTCGCGTGTGGATGAGTTGTTGGCGCAGTTTCACCTCAACGATGTGGGCTTGGAGCGGGTGAGCACGCTCAGTTATGGCAAGCAGCGTCTATTGGAGATCGCCATTGCCTTGGCTTGTGAGCCCAAAGTGCTCTTGCTCGATGAGCCCGTGGCGGGCGTGCCCGCTGGCGAGAGAGAGGAAATTTTGACGACCTTGGGCCAGTTGCCTGCGGATGTTTGTATCTTGCTCATTGAGCACGACATGGATTTGGTCTTTCGATTTGCCAATCGAATGACCGTGCTGGTCAATGGTGCCTTGCTGTGTGAGGGCAGCAACGCAGAAATTGCCAACGACCCCCGCGTCAAAGAGGTCTATTTGGGCGCTGAGTCCATCACTGGGGTGTCCCATGACTGAAATCTTGCGCGTCAATCAAGTGGTGGCGGGTTATGCTGAATCGGTCATCTTGTCCGATGTGTCCTTTGTGCTCCAAGAAGGGCATACCTTGGCTTTGTTGGGGCGAAATGGGGTGGGTAAAACCACGCTCATCAACACCTTGATGGGGGTCACACGTCTTCACGCTGGGCACATTGAGTTGGATGGGCACTCGATTGAGCAGTGGCCTTCATTTAAACGGGTCAATGCCCTTGGTCGAGGTGGAATTGGGTGGGTGCCGCAAGAGCGTGATATTTTCAAGTCCCTCACGGTGCACGAGAACTTAACTGCTGTGTACCGCCATGTCGAGTCTGCACACGCTTGGAGTCCGGCCAGAGCGTATGAATTTTTCCCCAGGTTGCTCGAGCGCCAAGGCAATTTGGGCAATCAACTCTCGGGTGGCGAGCAACAAATGCTGGCACTGGCTCGGGCCTTGATGGTCAATCCGCGTTTGTTGCTCCTTGACGAGCCCTTGGAGGGCTTGGCGCCGATCATTGTGCAAGAAATTTTGGCGGCGATTCGGCGCATCACTCGTGAAGAGGGAATGACCGCGATCATCGTGGAGCAGCACCCGCAAATGATTTTGGCCATCTCGGATGAGGCTTTGGTGCTGGACCGCGGGCAAGTGGTCTTGCAAGAGTCCGCCGCCAATTTGATGGCTCGTCCCGACTTACTCGGGGACTTGTTGGGTGTCAAGCACTAGCCCAATCACCAAACTGGCATCGTGTTTTTTTAACCTTGGACAGATAATGGAATTGATCAATCGTTGGGTGTATTTGTCGTTGGCGCGTTTGAAGGCCATCAGCGTCTTTGGCGCCTTTAGTGTCTTGGCTTTGATTGGCGTCCAATCGCAGGCTCAAACATACCCTGTCAAACCCATTCGCATTGTGGTGCCCTTTGGGGCGGGAGGCGTGGCCGATCTCACGGCGCGCATCGTGGCGCAAAAATTATCAGAAGGGCTTGGTCAATCGGTGGTGGTCGACAATCGACCTGGCGCTGGAGGGGTGGTGGCTGCAGATTTGGTTGCAAAGGCTGAGCCCGATGGCTACACTTTGTTTTTGATCTCCAATGGTACTGCGGTGAGTGCGTCTCTCATGCACACCTTGCCCTTTGATCCGGTCAATGATTTCGTCAACTTGGGACTGTTGGCCACTTTTGACATTGCCATCTTGGTGAATTCGGATTCGAAATTCAACTCCCTCACGGATTTGATCCAATACGCCAAGTCGCATCCGGGTGCGCTCAACTTGGGCAGTATCAACATCGGAAGCACGCAAAATTTGGCCGCCGAGTTGTTCAAGTCCAGCGCAGGCATCGATGTCCAAGTGGTGCCCTTCAATGGCACCCCCGCGGTCATGACGGCTCTCAAAGGTGGGCAAATTGACGTGGCCACTGAAATTTTGGGACCGGTACTGCCCCAAATCAAAGCTAAAAATTTCAAAGTCTTGGCCTTGACCGGTGAGCAGCGCTCAGTGAGCCTGCCCGATACACCGACCGCCAAGGAATTGGGCATCAAGTCCTTGGTGGCGGCTTCTTGGAACGGCTTGGCTGCACCGGCCAAAACACCCAAAGCGGTGGTCGAGCGCCTCAACAAAGAAATCAATCTCGCGCTTCAAAACCCAGCCACCGAGAAAAAACTCTTGGAGCTCAACATCAATCCCAAAGTGTCCACGCCAGCACAAGCGCAAGAATGGTATCTCTCGGAGATCAAAACTTGGGCTCGCGTGATTGAAAAAGCAGGGATTGCCAAGCAGTGAACTATACGGCGGTAAGGGATGACATAAAATTGCATTCTTTTTGGAAGTCATTGCATCTAAAATCTTAGGCTCTTCACTGCCCACCCATTTTTGGGAGTTTGGGTGTCTCATTTGTCGAGACAGACCCAAGCTCTGAGATGAGACCCAACCCTGGGTCCTTCACTCAAAAAACTTTTCTCAGCTAAAGGATATTTCACATGAGTCACCAAAATCCGTTGATCATTGATGTGCATGGTCACTACACCACCGCCCCGAAGGCGCTTGAGGATTGGAGAAACCGTCAAATTGCGGGTATCAAGGATCCACAACTCACCCCTCAAGTCTCTGAGCTCAAGATCAGCGACGACGAATTGCGTGAAAGCATTGAAAACAACCAGTTAAAGTTGATGCGTGAGCGCGGCAGTGACCTCACGATTTTCAGTCCCCGTGCGAGCTTTATGGCCCATCACATTGGCGACTTTCAAGTCTCCTCCACTTGGGCGGCCATTTGTAACGAATTGTGCTTTCGCGTCTCTCAATTGTTTCCAGACAATTTCATGGGCGCGGCCATGCTGCCTCAGTCACCTGGCGTGGACCCCAAGACCAGTTTGGCCGAGATTGACAAGTGTGTGAACGAGTACGGTTTTGTGGCGATCAACTTGAATCCAGATCCCTCTGGGGGGCACTGGACCTCGCCGCCTTTGAGCGATCGTCACTGGTACCCCATTTACGAAAAAATGGTCGAGCTCGATATCCCCGCGATGATCCACGTCTCGACCAGTTGCAATGCGTGTTTTCACACCACAGGCGCACACTATTTGAATGCCGACACCACAGCCTTCATGCAGTGTTTGACCTCAGATTTGTTCAAAGATTTCCCCACCCTGCGGTTTTTGATTCCCCACGGCGGTGGCGCGGTACCGTACCACTGGGGTCGATTCCGGGGCTTGGCGCAGGAGCTCAAAAAGCCGCTCTTGAGCGAGCACTTGATGAACAATATCTTTTTCGACACCTGCGTTTATCACCAGCCAGGGATTAATTTGCTCACCGAGGTGATTGATGTCAAAAACATTTTGTTTGCCAGTGAGATGATCGGGGCTGTGCGTGGGATTGATCCGCAAACCGGTCATTATTTCGATGACACCAAGCGCTACGTTTTGTCCGCGCCTCATTTGAGTGACGACGATCGCTACCAAGTTTTTGAGGGCAACGCTCGCCGCGTCTTCCCCCGCTTGGACACCGCACTCAAAGCTCGAGGCGTTTGAGTGTTTGTCACTGAAACTATAGACTCGCAAGACTTTTGAATTTGATCTCAACTTCCACCGAAATAAGGACAACACGATGAGTATGAATCACCTGGGAATGGTCAAACGCAACATTCCCCGCGCACCAGCATCCACCATCGCCCACTTGGAGAAAATGGGTGTGGCCACCGTCCACGAAGCCATGGGTCGAGTGGGCTTGATGCAAAATTACCTTCGCCCGATTTATTCTGGAGCGCGTATTGCCGGCAGTGCCGTGACGGTTTTGGCCCATCCTGGGGACAACTGGATGATGCACGTGGTGGCTGAGCAAATTCAACCTGGCGATATCGTCGTGGTGGCTTTGTCGGCCATCAATTGCGATGGTTTTTTTGGTGACCTCTTGGCCACCTCTTTCAAAGCTCGCGGCGCCAAAGGCCTGATCATTGACTCTGGGGTGCGTGATGTGAGCGAACTCACTGCCATGGGCTTTCCGGTGTGGAGTCGCGGCATCAGCGCCAAGGGGACCATCAAAGCTACTCTTGGGAGTGTGAACTTTCCCGTGGTCTGTGCCGGTGCCCAGGTCAATCCGGGTGACGTGATTTTGGCCGATGATGACGGTGTGGTGGTGGTGCCCTATGCCCACGCCGAGCAAGCCGCCCAAGCCGCCCAGGCCAGAGAGGACAACGAAGGCGAAAAGCGTGCCAAATTGGCTTCAGGTGTTTTGGGGCTCGATATGTACAAAATGCGTGAGCCACTGGAGAAGGCCGGATTGAAATACGTGGACTAAATCCCGAGCTCCAAGGGTGTGGCCGGATGAAAATCCTGCTCGACCCGAGCCTCATGGATGGGTGCCACGTCAATGTGTGATTAACCTCAATGAAAAGACAAATCAATGACTGAATTTATCAAAACCCCGGGATGGCTTGATTGGTACACAGGACCGAGCAAGCCTGAATTTCAATTGCCTGCAGGTGCAGTGGACGCGCATTGCCATGTGTTTGGTCCCAGCGATATTTTCCCGTATTCCCCCGAGAGGAAGTACACGCCTTGCGACGCGAGCAAGGCGCAGCTCTTTGCCCTCAGAGATCATTTGGGCTTTGATCGCAATATCATTGTTCAAGCCACCTGTCACGGTGCGGACAACCGCGCTTTGCTCGACGCCATGGCGCATTCGGCTGGCAAGGCGAGGGGAGTCGCCACAGTCAAGCGCAGCGTCACCGACCAAGAGTTGCAGACCTTGCATGACGCAGGTGTGCGTGGCGTGCGCTTTAATTTTGTCAAACGTTTGGTGGACTTCACCCCCAAAGATGAGTTGATGGAAATCGCCGCCCGAATCGCTCATTGGGGTTGGCACGTGGTGATTTACTTTGAAGCAGTGGACTTGCCCGAGTTGTGGGACTTCTTTACCCAGTTGCCCACCACCGTGGTGGTGGACCACATGGGACGCCCCGATGTCAGCAAACCCATCGATGGTCCTGAGTTTGAGCTCTTTATGAAATTCATGCGTGAGCACCCCAATGTCTGGAGCAAGGTCACTTGCCCTGAGCGCTTGACAGTGACTGGGCCAGCGGCGTTGAATGGGCAAAGACACGCTTACCACGATGTGATCCCGTTTGCCAAGAAGTTGGTGGACAACTTCAGCGACCGCGTCATTTGGGGTACCGACTGGCCGCACCCCAACTTGAAAGATCACATGCCCGATGATGGACTTCTGGTGGATTTCATCCCCCACATTGCCACCACAGCTGAGCTCCAGCAAAAATTGTTGGTCACCAACCCACGCAGGCTTTACTGGCCAGAGGAGAAATAAGATGGCACTCGATAAACCGTATTTGGATGTGCCGGGCACCACCATCTTTGACGCCGAGCAGTCTCGCAAGGGTTATTGGTTGAACCAGTTTTGCATGACGCTCATGAAGTCACAAAACCGCGAGGTGTTCAAGGCCAATGAACGTGCTTACCTGGACCAGTGGGCCATGAGCGAAGAGCAAAAACAAGCGGTGCTTGATCGTGATTTAAATCGCTGTATTGCTTTGGGTGGCAACATCTATTTCTTGGCCAAAATTGGCGCCACCGATGGCAAAAGTTTTCAGCAAATGGCCGGCAGCATGACAGGCATGACCGAAGAAGAGTATCGCGATATGATGATCAAAGGCGGCAGAAGTGTTGTCGGCAACCGAGTCGTTGGGGAAGATGGGGATGCGCAAGCCCACCGTCAGCCTCAGGGACAACATTCACCCCAAGGAGCCCATTGAATGGCACATCTCTCAGCGAGCGTTTACACCTCCCATGTCCCCGCCATTGGTGCGGCCCTTGACCTGGGCAAATCGGCAGAGCCGTATTGGCAACCCCTCTTCAAGGGTTACGAGTACTCCAAGCAGTGGATGAAGGACAACACGCCCGATGTTGTTTTCTTGGTCTACAACGATCACGCCACCGCATTCAGCTTGGATATCATCCCCACTTTTGCCATTGGCTGTGCGGCTGAATTTCAACCCGCCGACGAGGGTTGGGGTCCCAGGCCAGTGCCCAAAGTGATTGGGCATCCGGAGTTGGCCAGTCACATTGCTCACTCGGTGATTCAACAAGATTTTGATTTGACCATTGTGAACAAAATGGATGTCGACCATGGCTTGACGGTGCCCTTGTCCTTGATGTGTGGTCAACCCACAGCTTGGCCTTGCACCGTGATCCCCTTTGCGGTGAACGTGGTGCAATACCCAGTGCCCAGCGGCAAGCGCTGTTTTCAGTTGGGTCAGGCAATTGGCCGAGCCATCGAGAGTTTTGATCAACCCTTGAACGTTCAGATCTGGGGCACAGGTGGCATGAGCCATCAATTGCAGGGACCGCGCGCGGGGCTGATCAACAAAGAGTTTGATGCGCGCTTTATGGATTTGCTCATCAAGGATCCTGAGGCTGCGGCGGCCATTCCTCACATTGACTATGTGCGCGATGCGGGCAGCGAGGGCATTGAGCTTGTGATGTGGTTGATTGCGCGTGGTGCGATGGCCGACGTCAATGGCGGCGCGAAAGCCGAACTCATGCATCGGTTTTATCACGTCCCCGCTTCCAATACGGCAGTGGGCCACGCGATTTTGAAAAACGGTTGATTTTTTCTTTTTTATAGATTGACAGGAACTCGCATGAAAACAATTAAAGTTGCGCTGGCGGGTGCTGGCGCTTTTGGCTCCAAGCACTTGGATGGTATTAAAAACATCGATGGCGTCGAAGTCATCTCTTTGGTTGGACGGGAGTTGGGTAAAACCAAAGAAATCGCAGCCAAATATGGCATAGATCACGTGAGCACTGACTTGGCCGACAGTTTGGCCATCCCAGAAGTGGATGCGGTCATTTTGTGCACCCCCACACAAATGCACGCTCAGCAAACCATGGCTTGCTTGAGAGCGGGCAAGCACGTGCAGGTTGAAATTCCCATGGCCGACAAACTCGAAGACGCCCAAGCCATTGTGGCCTTGCAAAAGTCCACCGGTTTGGTCGCCATGGCCGGTCACACCCGTCGCTTTAACCCTTCTCACCAGTGGGTTCACCAAAAGATCAAGGCCGGTGAGTTCAACATTCAACAAATGGATGTGCAAACTTACTTTTTTCGCCGCACCAACATGAACGCCTTGGGCCAACCCAGAAGTTGGACCGATCACTTGCTGTGGCACCATGCGGCACATACGGTTGATTTGTTCGCTTATCAGTGTGGCAGCCCAGTGGTCAAAGCCCATGCTGTACAAGGCCCAATCCACCCCGCCCTGGGTATTGCCATGGACATGAGCATTCAGCTCAAAGCAGCCAATGGTGCCATTTGCACACTGTCTTTGTCTTTTAACAACGATGGCCCCTTGGGTACCTGGTTTCGTTACATTGGGGACACGGGCACCTATTTGGCCAAGTACGATGATTTGTACAACGGCAAAGAGGAGCAAATCGATGTCTCGAAAGTGGCGGTGAGCTTGAACGGTATTGAACTTCAAGACCGAGAGTTCTTTGGAGCCATCCGTGAAGGGCGCGAGCCCATCTCGAGTGTGTCCAATGTGTTGGCCTGCTACCAAGTCTTGCACGACTGTGAAGTGCAAATGGGGCATTGAAGTCCTTGTCCTTTCGGCTTTGTTTCACTTGAGGCACTCACCATGACCCAACGCTCCATCGGACCTTTCGAAGTCAACCCCATTGGCATGGGGTGTATGAACTTGAGCCACGCTTATGGCGTACCGCCAACGCCAGAGCAAGCGACCAAGGTGGTTTACCGTGCCTTGGATTTGGGGGTGAATTTGTTCGATACGGCTGCCCTCTACGGTTTTGGCGCCAACGAAACGCTGTTGGGGCCTTTGCTCAAGTCCCATCGCTCGGAGATCACTTTGTGCTCCAAAGGCGGTATGGCAGGTGTCGAGTTCCCCGATGGTGTCAAGCGCGTGATTGACGGCAGGCCTGAGGTGATTCGGCGCAACTGTGAGGACTCGTTGAGGCGGCTGCAAACCGAGGTCATTGATTTGTACTACTTGCACAGATGGGATAAAAAGATTCCCATTGAGGAAAGCGTCGGGGCGTTGAGCGACTTGGTTAAAGCGGGCAAAGTGAGGACGATTGGTTTGAGTGAGGTCTCCGCTGCAAGCATTTTGCGCGCCCATGCGGTGCACCCCATTGCGGCCGTTCAAACCGAGTACTCTTTGTGGACAAGAAACCCTGAGATTGCTGTGCTCAAAACGTGTCGCGACATTGGGGCTACTTTTGTGGCCTTCAGTCCGGTTGCACGTGGATTTTTGTGTTCAAGCGATCTCCATAGTGAGGCGTTTGAGGCCAAGGACATACGGCGCGCCATGCCTCGTTTTGAGGCGGTGAATTTGGCAGCCAATCAAAAGCTCTTGGTGCCCTTTTTAGCCATTGCTTTGGAGCAGCACTGCACCCCAGCGCAATTGGCGCTGGCTTGGCTGTTGACCAAGGAGCCCGGCTTGGTGGCAATTCCAGGCACGCAAAACGTTTTGCACCTGGAGGAGAATTTGGCGGCGTCTTCCTTGCGATTGAGCGAAGCGGTCATGCAAAAACTAGAAGCCTTGATCAATCATCAAACGGTCAGCGGCGATCGCTACAACGCGCAAAGCTCCATGGAGGTCGACACCGAAGAGTTTGTTTGACGTCCAACCGAGGCGAAATCAACTCAACGCAACACGAGTACGGGGATTTTCGAGTGCGTGAGTACGTTTTGAGTTTCGCTGCCCAAAAGTAACTTTTGGATACCATGCCGACCGTGTGAAGCCATCACAATCAGGTCGGCTTTTTTCTTGGTGGCCACCTCAATGATCGCCTTGTAGATGATGTCGGACTTGGCCACCATCGCGTCGCCTTTGAGTCCCATTTTCTGGGCCTTGACTTGGTCCGCATCCACCACCTCGTGGGCTGCTTTGGCCCAACTTTTCTCTATACGTGCGATCTCTGTGGCTCTGAGAGCCATGGCACCATCAAAATGCGATTCGATCACCCGTGGAATGACTTTGAGGATGAGGACCTCTGCATCCATCAATTTGGCCAGTTCAAAGGCGTGTGCCACCGCGCGTTTGGACAAGCTCGAGCCATCGTTGCAGATCAATATTTTGTTGTACATGAAGTCACCTCTTCGTTGGAGTGGATGCTTGAATGGTAGGTGCTCGAACTGCTCGGCGTTTTGATGTGCATCAAAAATCTCACACAATCGAGTTGGATTTTTTGCAGTCCTGCGCTCAAGCCCCCTGGCGCTCTGGAGCCACCATGGCAATCAACTTCGCGTGTACTTTGGGCCTCAATTCATCAAAAATTCCCAATAAATACTACTTTATGCTATATTAATACCGAAAATAGTAATTCATTATAGTTATTATAACGAATTGCCTTTTTCTCATCCTCTTGAGAGCAGACAAGCGGGTGAACTTCTTTGAACGGCACAGGGTGCCATTTTCAGATGGGGAGACACAAGATGCGAGCGATGTTTCTGGCTACTTTAAGAGGGCTGCGACGAGGCTTGCCATCCATGGCTGCCTCCAACGAGCGCACAGTCGCTGTCTTGCCGCGGCTGCACTGGCGTCAACTATTGAGCTCAGGGCTGGGGGCATTGAATGGGCTACTGGGCGGGGTCGCACTTGCCCAAACTCAGACAGCCCCGCCTTTGAGTGCGCAGTTGCCCAAACTCTCGGCAGTGGCACAAGGCAGCGTCAATGTGTCGCAGACTCTTCAAAGCAACGCTCCCCAAATGACTGTGCTCCAAACCACACCCAGTGCGGTGATCAACTGGGAGAGCTTCAATGTAGGACAAAACGCTCAAGTCAATTTCATCCAACCCTCGGCGAGTTCAAGTCTCTTGAATCGCATCTTGGACAGCAACCCGAGTCAAATATTTGGGCACATCAAGTCCAACGGCCAACTATTTTTGAGCAACCCCAGTGGGTTTTATTTCTCCCCTACTGCCAGTGTGGATGTGGGCGCCCTCAGTGTCACCACCTCAAGCCTGTCGGATGAGGACTTCATGTTGGGGCGCTGGACGTTCACTCGAAATGGTGCAAAGGGGGCCATCATCAACGAGGGCAGTCTCAACGCCGCCATGGGCAGTTATATCGCCTTGCTTGCACCACAAGTCAGAAATGCGGGAGTGGTGGTTGCCAATTTGGGCACCGTTGCCATGGCGTCTGGCGACGCCATCACCCTGAACGTGGTGGGTGGCAACAGTTTGTCGGGTATCACCACCACACCCAGCACCATCGCGAGTTTGATCTCCAATCAACTGGCGGTCAAGGCGCCTGGCGGTCAAATCCTATTGTCTGCCTACGCCTTGAATCAACTCCAAGGCGGTGTCATCAACAACGCCGGAACGCTCGAAGCGAGCAGCATGACGGCCAAAGGAGGAAGCATCGTTTTAGAGGCCAATGAGATCAACTTGGCAAGCACCAGCGTCATGAATGCCACAGGCCCTTTGGGTGGGGGGCAAATTTTGGTGGGTGGTGCTTGGCAAGGCGCAAGCGACTTGCGTCCAGCCACTCGTGTCACGATGCAACCCCAAGCTCAGGTGGACGCCAGTGCCACAGTCGACGGCGATGGCGGCACCGTGGTGCTCAAAAGCGATCTGAACAACCCAGGCAGTCTGACGTCGGTGCAAGGGGTCATCAAAGCCCAGGGTGGAAAAAATGCGGGCCATGGTGGACAAGTCGAGACATCGGGCTCGCAACTCCAGGTCGATGGCGCACAAGTGAGCACCTCGGCGCCACATGGCAACACCGGCACATGGTTGCTCGATCCTGCCAATGTCACGATCAGTACCGATGCTGACGCAGCTGGCCTCAACATCAACTCGAGCCTGACCCCAACGAGTGGAGACAACTTCACGACCATCAATGTGAATACATTGCAAAACTTGATTGCACAAAACAACATCACCATCACCACCACCAATGATCAAACAGCGGGCACGTCCTTGGGAACCATCACCGTGGCCAGCCCCTTTTCGATCAACTCGGGCAATGCGTTGACGTTGACCTCATCGGGGCAAGTGATCAATACAGGCTCCACCGTCACCTTGTCCAAGGGCTCGAGCTTGAACATCAATGCAGGGGCCACCTCCGTGTGGTCTGGCATCATCACGGGTGCTGGCAATGTTGGAATGAATATGCCGGGAAACTCGCTCTTCATGACCGCCAACAACAGCTATACCGGCACGACCACCATCACTGCCGGCACCTTGGTACTCAGTGGCAGCGCAACCCTGGCCGCCAACAGCCCCTTGGTCAACGCTGGTACCCTGAGCTTGACCAATAAATCCAACATCAATGCCCTCGATTTGCAATCTTGGCTCAGTGCTGGGAACGTCACCGTCACGGCGCCGAGCAATTTAAACGTCACGGTGAGCAACTCGCCGACTCTGGCGGCCACGTCCTTCACGGGCACGGGCAATATCACGATCGACAATCCGATCAGCTACACCAGCCATTTGCTCAATTTATCGGCTGCGGCCAGCATCTTCATCAATCAGCCCATAGCAGCCAACTACAGTTGGGTGAGCAACGCCATTGCCGATGCCACTCAAGTGGCTCAATTGCAATTGGGCTATGGCAGCAGCTCGAACTATTACGTGAATGCACCCGTGAGCTTGGGCAATGCGGGCCCCAATTTCTTTACCCTCAATTCCCCCACTCGAACCACTTGGGTGGTGATCAATGCATTGGGTGCCCGCTCGGACGCCACCACCACACCGGCAGTCATGACTTTGCAGGGCTTGAGTGGACAATTCTCCGTGAGCAGTCCCACTCAGAAGAACTTTGTACTGGGCAGCAACATCGATGCAAGCGCGACCAGCACTTGGTCAGCAAGCCCCTACACCTGGCTCACTGGGTTTGTCCCGATTGGGTACTCCCACACGTCGCAAGGCGCGTTTTTTAGCGTACCCGCTGCCATTCGCTTGGATGGGTTGGGTCACACCATTGCCAATTTATCGATCGTGACAGCGGCCAATTTGACGCCCACTGCTCTGGAAAATGTGGGTTTCATCTCGGTGCTGGGCAGCAACGGGTTGATTCGCAATTTGGGATTGACCAATGAAACGGTGCAGTTCAATGGTGCAACGAACGATTCGACCAAATTCAGTGTCGGTGGCCTCGTGGGGACGACGGTTGGCTCGAGCACGATCTCCGATACTGACGTGAGTGGCCAAGTCAGTGGCAAGTTGACCTATCAGATCGGCGGCCTGGTCGGCAGCAGCGCGTCAAGTATCAGCAACTCTTACAGCTCGGCCTTGGTCACCCTCACGAGCGTGGGAAACTATTCGCCAGCCTCCACCGCAGCGGCGGGTGGCTTGGTGGGTCGAAACATTTTGAACAGCGTCAATGGCACCCTCACCACAGACTATGCCAGTGGCAGCGTCACGGCCCCAGCGAGTGCCTTTGCAGGCTCCTTGATTGGTGACATCAGCAACGGTAGCGTTTCCAACTCCCATGCGAGTGGTCTCATTTCCACCAACGCCGGCACTTCCTTTTCGACCCCCCTGGGAGTCTCGGGTTCAGGGACGGCTTCACAAAGCAGTCAGCTGAGCCCAGCCCAAGCCAGGGTTCAAGCCAATTTGACGGGGTTTGATTTCACCAACCATTGGGTCATGGGTCCAAATGGTCCGATGTCAACTAGTGCCCCCACGATGTTGTTGGTCGAGCCCTCGGTCTCGAGCGTGACCTATGGGGCTGATTTCCCCAGTGTGAGTTACAGTTTGCTGGGCCTCATCGGTCCGGATACGAGCAGCAATGTGTCGTTCAGTCCGGGAGCAATCAGCACGACCTATGCCGCTGGCAGCAATGTGGGGTCGTATCTGTACGCTATCGCCGGAAATGTGAGTGGACAAACCAATTTCTATAAAGTGGTGCTCGACTCAGGCAGCTTGAGCGTTGGAAAATCTCAGCTCTATGTGGTGCCCACCACCGGTCTCACGAATGTTTATGGATCAACACCCAGTGCAGTCACCTACAGCTTCAATACGGCTGCAAATGCTGGCGGCAGCACCTTGCTCACCTCAGACACTCGGTTGACTGGACTCACAGGCGTCGCCACGTTCAATCACATGCCGAGTTCAGCCTCCAGTGTGGGTGCTTATCCTTTGACCTACAACTCGGGTCTGAGTTCCACCAACTATACGTTCAATGCGCTGGGCAGCGCCGTTGCGATGAGCGTGACAGCAGCCCCAGTGACTCTGGGGGGCAGCAAAACCTACGATGGGAGTGCCATCTTTAATGCGGGCAGTCTGACGGTGGCGGGGGTCAATGGAGAAACGTTGTCCATCACGGCCGGAACTGCCACTGCCAACAGCAAAGATGTGGGGGCGACCACCGCTTGGAGCAGTTCAAGCGGTTTGGTCTTGGGCAATGGCACCGGGTTGGCCACCAATTACACGCTCGCGAATTTTTCCATGGCCCCCATCACAATTTCTCGTCTCAATTCAGTCTCCTGGGTGGGCGCTGCAACGGGCAACTGGTTTGATCCCAGCAATTGGGCCGCGGGCGCAGTCCCTGACTTGTCCAACGTCTCCAATGTGTTGATACCGGCCAATACCAATGTGAGCTTTGGCTCCACCGTGGTGGGTGCGGCTGAGAGTGGTGCAGTCAATTTGAGCAGCTTGGGCAATCTGGGCAGTCTGACCATGACTGCCGGCACCTTGAACGTGGGGTCTGGTGGGGTGAATTTGGCGTCTTGGAGCCAGTCGGGTGGCACACTCAATGTCAACGGCAACTTCACGGTGAATTCGAGTTTCACGCAAGGCTTGGCAGGCAGTGTTGTGGTGAGTGGCAGCACCACGCTCAGCAGCAACTCTGGTGTGCTCACCTTGGGGAATTTGAGCAGTACCGGCACATTGAGCGTGAGCTCAAGCGCGGGCGCTATTGCACAAGCGAGCGCGACCACGCTCAGTGCCTCATCAAGTGCGACCCTGAGTGCGAGCTTGTCAGGCCAAGGTGCAGGCATCAGTGTCAGCAATGTTGGCAATTTGTTTCAAGGCCAGGTGAGCCTCAGTGGTTCGAGTGTGAGCCTTCGCAACACACAGGCATTGAGTTTGGGCAGCGTGAGTGCGAGCTCGGACTTGAATCTCCAAAGTGTGGGTGCTTTGAGTCTGGGCGCGACCAGTGTGGGGGGAGGTCTCACACTCAACAGCGGCGGGGGCAATATCACCCAGACCGCTGCAGTGAGCGTCACGGGTAACGCCAACCTCAATGCCGGTGCGGGCAGCATCACCTTGACCCATCCTGGCAATGTCTTCAAAGGCAGTGTCACCACCCAAGCGTCCAGCACCCAAATTGTTGGCTTGCCCGGTGACGATAGCCCTGCACCCCCACCGCCAGAAGATCCGCCGCTTAGCAACACAGATTTGCTCACCATGTCGGGCGTTCAATTCTCCTTGGTCAGTGTTCAACAAATTGCACAAATCACACCCACCCAGATCCCCCTTATTTCTCCGCTCTTGATCGCAGCCCTCACACCGCTGCAAGTGGTTAATCTGAACACCTCCCAAATCAAAGCCTTGACCAACGCTCAGGTGGCTGCCTTAACGCCCAACCAAGTGGCGAGCATGAGACCATTTCAGATCGCCGATCTCAATGATGCTCAATTTGCCTTTTTCCAGCCCAGTACCCTGGCGGCTTTCCCCATCGCGACACTCCAGGCCTTGTCTTTAACTGCCATTGGTTTTATTCCTGCAGCGGACTTGGCGCGATTGTCAAGCTTACAGTGGGCCGCGTTTTCAGTCAAACAGTTGCAGTCACTGACAAGTCTGCAGTTGAGCACACTCTCACCCGCGCAAATCAGTGGATGGAGTCGTGCACAAATGGCTGCCTTGAGTGCGACGCAATGGAGGTCTGTTGCGGCTCAAACTGTCGCGAGTCTGAGTCCTGATGGGATCAGCAACTTGTCCGCACTTGCCGTTCAAAATCTCAGTGCCAGCGTTTTTTCTCTCTTGAACGCAGCGCAATTGAACGCCATGAATACGGCACAACTTCAAGCCTTGAATGCCTTACAACTGTCGCAAATCAGCCCGTTTGTATTTCAAGCGATCCTTCCCTCACAGTTGAGTGCCTTGACGACTCTTCAGTTGAGTGGCTTGGGTCCAGAGCAAATCAGCGCATTGACCGCTCTACAGATGAGTGCCTTGTCCAAGACGCAGTTCACTGCACTTGCCACGAACTATGTGAAACGTTATGTCACCGCCAATTTTTCGTCAACCGCCATTTTGAATTATCTATTGGCCAATCCGGGCCTGAGTGATCAGCAGTGGGTCGCCAACATGGATCAATATGGGGTGAGTCCCGCGGACTTGGCCAACGCAGTGGGTGTGCCCGTCGCTGTGATTCAGTCGCGTTACGAAGCCAATGGTGGCCTTGTGTATCATTCAATCCAGACCCCCATGATCGCTTTGCTGCCGGCGTATTGGGGTGCGGGCATTCATTACTTGCCCCAAGAGGTCGAGTCTGCGGCTTTGAATTTACAGTCCACCGGTGCCTCATTCAGTGAGATCGCAGCGAGCATGTACAGCTGGGGGATCACCCCAGCGCAGTTGAGGAATGCATTTTTAGGGATCCATGTCTCGCAGTGAGTTCGATGAACCCAAGAGGGCGACACTTGGGGCCCGAGTCACCATCCTGTCCTTTTGGGGTTGGCAACGGTAAAGAGATACACGCAACGCGCGCATTCAATCAATTTGGTAGCAGTTGGTGTTCTTGAACCATTGACCTTGATCGCTCACGCAGTGCTCGACGTAGCGCTCGTGTTGTAGATCTGTTAAAAAATAAGATCGATAGACCCCATTGCGCTTGATCACCAGCGTGACGTTGTGTTCAATTTTGCATTTGTGGCGCTGGATGCAGTTATTCAATTGATCAAAAGTTTGGTACAGACGAATCGTCATCAGACCAGGGGTCAAGCTTTTCTCGTTTTCGATGCTGATCACGCAAACGGAGGGGTCAATAGTCACGAGTTTGGACAGGCCTGCAAAGTAATTCATCTCTTGGCTCAAGATGTCCAAAAACCAATGGGCAACCACGCCTTGACAGGCGTAGAAATTTTCTTTCTCCTGTGCCTTGATGATCTCGGTCATGGGCAAATGGTTCAGACCCAATGTCAACATGGGATCAGCGTGATCTTGGCTCACGGCGTTGGTCTTGGCGATCTTGTCGGGCACTGCGTTGGTTTGCAGTGGGGCCACCTGTCGTGAGGGCGCCATGGGAATGGCTGCTGGCGTGTTGCTGCCCAGGCCCCAAGTGAAGCTTGGCGTGCCCATTAGCATGAGCGCTCCAGTTGCGATGATCAAGGCGAGGAGGTGAGAGGCGTGACGCTCTCGGCGACAGCCAACGGGCAGCTCGCACAGAGCTCGGTGTTCTCTAAGAGAAGCGCTCGTGCGGCGTTGAGCGGCTTCTGCGTGTGTCATGAGGGGGTGTGATGGTGAGGCTTGATGAGGCGAGCCGCTTTGAGCTGTGTTTGATTGAGTTGGTGTAATTCGCGTCCGCTTTTTTCATTTCGCCATTTTTTAAGGGAGGCTTTGGCTTGGGGGTAGGCCACGGTCTCCTCAAGCTCCATGTGTTCCATATTGAGCAAGAAAAAAATATCAAACCCATGCACCAATTCACTGATGTTGGGCCAGGATTGTCCGTTCTCTATGGCACGCAGCATGGGGCCGAGTTCAATCCAATTTTCTTCCAGCCAACCGTGGTCTTGAAAGAGTTGATTGGCAACTCTCACGGTGCGCAAATCATCCGAGTGAATGAGTGAGGGAAACACCAGGGTTTCTTCTTGCAGATGGTGTTCTCGCACCACGGTGTCAAAGAAATGGCAAAGACGCCCCAGATCCACTGTGTCGCTGCTTTGAAGGCGGTCCTCATGGATGCGTTGCACCAATTCTTTGAGCGTCTTTAAGTGTGTGTGAATGGCGATATGGGTGTTGTCTAAAAATTCAAATAAGGATTGGTCAGGGTTATCCATGGGGCGGAGTGTCCATTGAAAGTTGTTGAGTGCAATTGTTTCAAGTTTTATGATCTTGACTTTGATGCAAATCAAACGCTTTGAACACAGGCTATAGAAAAATAAAGTCTCACTCTACCGTCAATTTCGAGACAAAAGCACAATTGACTTAACCAGCGAGAGTTCTATGCACGCCACCTTACAAATCGTTCAGCAAGAGCACGCCAGTTTGACGGCCATGCTGCAGTCCATTCGCATGATGATCAAGCGCGGTCCGCGCGACAAGCCCGTGACTTTTTTTGAAGTGATGCGCTCCATGCTGTTTTATATCGACGAGTACCCTGAAAAGTCCCATCACCCCAAAGAAACCCTCTATTTGTTCCCGGCGATATTAATGGCCTGCCCTGAGCTCCAAGGCGTGATCAATCGCTTGGACGCTGAGCACGAGACGGGTGAGCGACGGGTTCGAGAGTTGCAGCATTTGCTCTTGGCGTGGGAGATCTTGGGCGAGAACCACAAGGAGGCCTTCATCAGCGCATGTGAGACCTACATCGACTACTATCTTGAGCACATCCATGTGGAGAACATCCAAGTACTGCCCAAAGCCGCGCAACACCTGAGCGAGGAAGACTGGAAGCGCTTGGATGAGGAGTTTTTGAAAAATGTCGATCCATTGACTCACTTTGGTGCGCTAGCCGTTTCGGCGCAGATCCCCTTGGCCGAAGAATTTAAGCACCTTTTTACCCAAATCACCCATCACGCGCCTGCCCCGATTGGGCTGGGAGATGACTAGCCTTCAGAGCAAGGCTTGGGTCATCAGTCCCACCCAACTGGGCGATTTAGATCGTGTCGATGAAGCTGCGCAGTTTATCGCTGCGTGAGGGATGCTTGAGTTTTCTCAAGGCTTTGGCCTCGATTTGACGAATGCGCTCACGCGTCACGTCAAACTGCTTGCCCACCTCTTCCAAGGTGTGGTCGGTGCTCATCTCGATGCCAAAACGCATGCGCAGCACCTTTGCTTCGCGTGGGGTGAGTCCGTCCAAGATGTCCTTGACCACATCTCTGAGGCCGGCTTGCATGGCCGCTTCGATCGGGGCGGTGTTGGCCGAGTCTTCGATAAAGTCCCCCAAGTGTGAGTCCTCATCATCCCCGATGGGTGTTTCCATGGAGATGGGCTCCTTGGCGATTTTCATGATCTTGCGAATCTTGTCTTCGGGAATTTCCATTTTCTCAGCCAGTACGCTGGCGTCGGGCTCAAAACCAAACTCTTGCAAGTGCTGGCGAGAAATACGGTTCATCTTATTGATCGTCTCGATCATGTGAACAGGAATACGGATGGTCCTGGCTTGATCAGCAATGGAGCGCGTGATGGCTTGGCGGATCCACCAAGTGGCATAGGTGGAGAATTTGTAGCCACGACGGTATTCAAACTTGTCCACGGCTTTCATGAGGCCGATATTGCCTTCTTGGATCAGATCGAGGAATTGCAAGCCGCGGTTGGTGTATTTTTTGGCAATCGAGATGACCAAGCGCAGATTGGCTTCGATCATTTCCTTTTTGGCATTGCGCGATGAAGCCTCACCTTCGTTCATGCGTTTGTTGATGTCTTTGAGCTCGCCAAGCGGTACCACCACTTTGGACTGAAGATCCATCAAATTTTGCTGCAGCTCTTGAATGGGTGGGATGTTTCTGGCCATGGTGTTGGACCAGCTCTTATTGGCACTCGATTGCTTGATCACCCAGTCCAAGTTGAGTAAATTGGGTGGGAAGTCTTTGACAAAGGTGTCTTGCGGCATGCCGCATTTGTCAACAATGATGCGGCGAAGTTGGCGTTCTTTTTTGCGCACATCCTCAACTTGAGCACGGACCATGTCGCACAACTTCTCAATGGTTTTGGCCGTGAAGCGTATCGTCATGAGCTCGTCACTCAAAGCGCGCTGTGCAGTCTGATAGGCCGCTGAGCCGTAGCCTTCTTTGTCGTAGATTTTGTGCACGCTTTCAAATAACCCGACAATGCGATCAAAGCGCAGCAAGGCTTCGCGTTTGAGTTCTTCGAGTTTTTTGGTCAACGCTTTAGAGCCGCCTTTGCCATCATCGTCGTCGGCTTCATCAAATTCATCAAAGTCCTCTTCGGCAACGTAGTCATCGGCCTCATCGGTGTTGCTGAAACCATCCACCACGGTTGAGATGACAATTTTGTCTTCACGAATTTCGTCGGCCAAGCGCAATATCTCTGCAATGGTGGCAGGCGAGGCGCTGATGGCCTCCATCATGGCCATCAAGCCGCCTTCAATGCGTTTGGCAATTTCGATCTCGCCTTCACGAGTCAAGAGCTCGACCGTACCCATCTCGCGCATGTACATGCGAACGGGATCGGTGGTGCGGCCAAACTCGGAGTCCACGGTCGACAAGGCGGCCTCGGCCTCCTCTTCGGCTTCTTCCTCGGTGGCGGTGGTCGCCCCGGTGTTGTTGATCAAAAGTGTCTCGGCATCGGGCGTTTGCTCAAACACAGCAATGGCCATGTCGTTGAGCATGGTGATCACCACCTCCAGCGTTTCGGCGTCAACGAGTTTGTCAGGCAAGTGGTCAGAGATCTCGCCATGGGTCAAATACCCACGGGTCTTGCCCAGTTTGATCAAGGTCTTCAAGCGCTGGCGACGCTTGGCAATGTCTTCCTCAGACAGCACGGTCTCATCCAGGCCAAACTCCTTCATCAAGGCGCGTTCTTTGGCCTTGCTGATTTTCATGCGCAGGGGCTTGACTTTTTCAGCCCCAGTGCTTGCACCGCCTTCTTCGGCAAACTCGGCTTCGATGTCGATTTCTTCCTCGATCACCACGTCCTTGGCCGCGGGAAGCTTGGACTTGGCGTCCTGGGGCTTACCCGTCTTGGCAGGGGTTGTCTTGGCCGCTGTTTTTGCCACTGTTTTGACGGGAGCTTTGGCTGCTGCTGTCGAGCTTGGCGTTTTCGCCGCAAGGGTCGATTTGTGCGGTGCTGTAGCAGCAGGTTTAATGGCTGGTTTTGTGGCTGGTTTAGCGGTTTCTTTGACGGCGGGCTTGGGCGATGGGGCGGCGCTCTTGGTCGCTGCCACAGGCTTTTTAGTGGGTGGGGCCGCCTTGGCTGGGGATAGCGGTTTGGTCAGCGGTTTAGCGGCCACTTTGGTCGCCGCGGTAGATTTGGCGGGAGCAGGCGCTTTCGACGTCAAGGTCTTGGCGCTCGAGGCTTTCACGACTGCTTTGGTGGGCGCTATTGGCTTGGCGGGGGATTTGGCGGCAACAGGTGCTTTGGAGGCGGAATTGGATTTAGAGACGGGCACGGTTGCTTTCTGTAGGGGCTTGGAGGCGGGCGGTTTGGAGGCCGAAGGTTTCGATGGGATGGGTTTGGCGGCGACCTTCACGGGCGATTTCATCGGTGCTGGCGCTTTGGCGGATGATTTCACAGGGGACTTCGCGGTCGGTTTGGTGGTCGGTTTGGTGGTCGGTTTAGCGGTCGGTTTCACTGCGGTTTTGGACACCACTTTGGCTGCGGTTGACTTCACGTGCTTGATGGCAGTCTTGCTGGCCGCTTTGGAAGCGGGTTTGATGAGAGCCTTGGCGCTTGATTTTTTATCCGGCATGATGTAATCCTCGACAGCAGTAGCAGTGACCACCGCCTTGGAGGCGGCATTCACGCATGAAATTAAGGGGAATTGAACGGGGGAAATTGGCAAACGCAAGGTGTTTGGGCGAACATTTGGTGTGCAGTCCTTGCGGTGAGTGGCGATCCATGCGCGTTGAGCGTCAAATTTGGCCGGCCCGGAGGTGCTGCTGTCGCACTTGCTAAAATGGATTATACTGAAACTTTGGATTTTAGTAAAGCAAAACGCGCGCTCAGGCTTTTGAATTGTTGATAAATTTGAGGGTCATTGCCCACCAACGGTGCCATTTGATTCAATTGGGCTGAAAGGTCAGCTTTTTCAAGTTCCAAGAGAATGCTGATGAGCTCGCTGGGCTCCGTTTCCAAATCACTGGAGATGTTTTGAATCAAGCCCAGTAGCCAATTGCCCCAACTGTTGGGCATGGGCAGTGCACTCAACTGTGCCCAGTTCATGAGGCCGTGCTCATTGAGTTGCTGGTCTAACCAAGTGAAGGCTGCGCCGTGAGGAGAGGGCAAGTGGCACAAGAGATGCTGCTCCTCGGCGCTTAAACTGGCCCAGCCACTCATGGATTGAAACAAAATTTGCACAGCCCGGTCTTGCCGAGACATGGGGGCGTGCCTGAGCGAGCCCCGAGGCGCCGTGTTGTGGTCAACACCTGGGCCATCGGATTTGAAGCCTTTGCGTTGACCTCCTTTGGAGAATGCCCGTTTAAACACCCCGTTGGCATTGGTGTAGTTGCCAAAACCTTGGGCGCCAGCGCTATGTTGAGAGCCGGGTCCTGAGGAGCCCGTGTATCCGCTGGAGGGCATCGATTGTTGAGCCCACAAGGTGCGCAATTCATGGGGGCCGAGATTGACCAAGGCGGCAATATCACTCAAAATTTGGGCTTTAAGCACGCCCTCAGGCAAGGCGCTCCACAGGGGAAACGCCTGGGAAGCGAGCAAGGAGCGACCCTCAGCGCTGGCGAGCTCACAGCCAAGCCTGGCTTGTTCCACCAAGAATTGACTCAGTGGTGTGGCACTGGCAATCATGCGAGAAAACGCATCAACGCCTTGCTCGCGCACGAAACTGTCTGGGTCGTGTTCGGGCGGTAGAAATAAAAACTTCAGGCTTCTCGTGTCCTTGGCAAAGGGCAAGGACACGTCCAAGGCTTTCTTGGCCGCGCGCCGCCCGGCGCCATCCCCATCAAAGCTAAAGACAATGGTGTCGGTGTGGCGAAACAGTTTTTGCACGTGCTCACTCGTGCACGCCGTTCCCAAGGTGGCCACGGTTTGAGGAAATCCCAGTTGCGCCAAGGCCACCACGTCCATGTAACCTTCGGTCACGATGGCGTAGGCCGCTTCCTTGATGGCTT
The DNA here is from genome assembly GCA_903844385.1 of uncultured Burkholderiales bacterium. GTDB lineage: Bacteria > Pseudomonadota > Gammaproteobacteria > Burkholderiales > Burkholderiaceae_C > Limnohabitans. Next base: position 159,267 of record CAIMTJ010000018.1, on the reverse strand, counting down.
GGCGTGCCTCAAAGAGGCCATAGAGCTCGCGCCCCTTGCTAAAGACTGGGGTCTCCGATGAGTTGAGGTACTTCGGGGTCCCCGCACCGAGCACTCGCCCCCCAAAACCGATGCACTCGCCTTTGATGTTGCGAATGGGAAACATGATGCGATCGCGAAAACGATCGTAGCGCTTTTGACTTTGCGGGTCCTCTTGGTGGTCGATCACCAGGCTCGATTCCACGAGCCTGGGGTCTTGGTAGTCGTCAAAGACCTGAGCGAGTTGTGTCCATTCGTCCTTGGCGTAGCCCAGCCCATAGGCCTTGGCGATCTCGCCCGAGAGGCCGCGTTGTTTGAGATAGGCGATGGCCTTGGGGGATTCTTTGAGGTGTTGGCGGTAGGCCCCAGCGGCTGACTCCAAGAGGTCAATCAAGCTGCTTTGTTTGCGCCGCTTGGCCACCGCTTGCTCTTGCTCTTGTGGGGAAAATTGAGTCATCGGCATGGCCATGCCGAAACTTTGCGCCAAGTCTTGAACGGCATCGACAAAATGCGTGCCGCTGTGCTCCATCAGAAAGCCCAGTGCATTGCCACTTTTGCCGCATCCAAAGCAGTGGAAAAACTGTTTGACAGGGCTCACCGAAAACGAAGGTGATTTCTCATTGTGAAAAGGGCACAGACCGACATAGTTGGCGCCCGCTTTTTTCAAGGGCACATGGCGTGAGATCACCTCCACGATGTCTGCGCGGCTCAAGAGATCGTCAATGAAGGTTTGGGGGATGGACATGAAGGCGTTTGAAGACTTGGTGGGATTTTAGGCGCTTTGCCCAGGTGCTTCGCCGGCACTGTGTTTTTTGCCCCCTGGCAGCGTTGACCAACCCCGCGGCGCAAGTGCCTGACTGGGGGGCATGCAGGCGAGCTTTTTCTGGAGGGGTTAAGAAGGAGAAAAGACGGGTGGCTTTGGTGAGGCCCTTGGGTTTTCCTTTTTTATAAGGCTTTTCTCGTCTCGGAGATAATGGGCGCACGTGAAAAGGTCAAGTAGACCTCTTGTCTTTTGTGTTGATGCTCTCTTGACCTTTTTTGATCACAATAAGAGCACTTTTTTTGAATGGTCTTCATGCTGGTGTCTGTCCGTCTTTCAGAAATCGTGGGTCGCGCGCTCAGCCCTTGTTGGCCGTCAAAGCGCACGGCACTTGGCCCCCTGACTTTAGGCTTCGTGAGCCTACTCTTGGTGGCGTGCTCCACGCCACAATCGCCACTCAAGGAGGAGTTGGGTGTCGGCCCGCGCAATACCCGTGTGGCCACGCTCGCGCCCGATGGCGCTGGGGTGGGCAGTTCCGCTGCCACCCCGGAGCTCTCAACGAGCAAAACCTCTCCAGCGGTCTTGAAAAAGCCCATTCGCTTGGGGCTGGCCTTGGGGGGTGGAGCCGCCCGAGGATTTGCCCATGTCGGCGTGATTGAAGTGCTCGAAGAAGCCGGTATCAAGCCACAGTTGATTGTGGGCACATCGGCCGGGAGTGTCGTGGCGGCTTTTTACGCCAGCGGTAAGACATCGGCACAGTTGCAGCGCATCTCCGAGGTCATGGACGAGTCCATGCTCACCGATTGGACTGTGCCTTTGGTCTCGCGTGGCGTCATGCGAGGCGATGCCCTGACCAAGTACATCGATCAGCAGCTCAGCATCAAAAAAATCGAGGACATGAAAATTCCCTTGGGCGTGGTGGCCACCGATTTGCATTCAGGCTTGGCCATTTTGTTCCAACGTGGCGATGTGGCCACGGCGGTGCGCGCATCCAGCTCCGTGCCTGCTGTCTTTCCGCCCGTCAAGATTGGTGAGCGCGAGTATGTGGATGGCGGTCTGGTCTCGCCCGTTCCAGTGCGCTTTGCCAGACAAATGGGCGCCGATGTGGTGCTGGCGGTGGACATCTCCTCTCCCCCTGAGGGCAATAAGGCCGACGGTATGCTGCAAATTTTGTTACAAACCTTCAGCATCATGAGTAAAAGCATCAATGATTTTGAGCTCAAAGATGCCGACTTGGTGGTCAAGCCCCAGCTCACAGGGGTGGGGTCGGCCGCTTTCAACGAGAGAAAACGCTCCATTGAAGCAGGTCGAGCGGCCATGAAGGCCATGCTGCCACAATTGAAGTCGCTACTCGAACCACGCTGATGACTACTGCGGCCCCAGAAGTGGCGATCAAGCTGAACGCTGCCTGCTGCGAGAGCGCCCCTTAAGATGCGTTGGCGCCATGAAAAAAGCCCATTTGCATGAGCAAATGGGCCTGAGCCGGATTGAAGAGAATTCAGGGGCAAACCCCCTCAGAGCTCAAAACGACTTGGGGTGCGATCAAGCGCGTTTTTTGCTGGCGGCTTTGGTGGCCACTTGTGCGTTGGACATGGTGGTGGCGGCAACCGCTTGGAGATTGGCTTCAGCCGTCTCGCTCACTTGTTTGACCGCTTTTTGCATGGTCTCCACTGCGTTTTGACCCGCAGTCATGGCGCTTTTGAACATGGCCACAAAGGCTTCAGTGCCATTGGGTGCATTTTTGGTGGACGCATCAATGAAGCTCATCACGCCGTGTTGGGCTTCAGCCGCTTGGGCCTCGATGGTCTTGCCAATGTCAGCACTGGTGCTCGAAGCAATTTCGTACACATGACGGCCATAGGCGACGGCTTTTTCTGCCATGGGTTGCACCATGGTGGTGGACAAAGTGGAGAGGTCCTGGGGATCTTTGATGGAGACCAGGGTGTGGGCTTGGTGAACGCTCTCGCTGATGGCGCTTTTGGCGGCAGCCAAATTGAGTTCGACCAATTTTTCGACGCCAGCAAAGGCTTTTTCTGACATGCCAAAGAAAACGTCGAGGTTGTTTTTGTGTGCAGAGGTGATTTGATCAACAGTTAACATCGTGATACTCCTGTGAGATGATTAAGTTTCGAACTGTGCAATGATTCAAACATATTTGATGCACTGCAACATGAACAAAGTATAGGGCTTGGACCGGGTAAAACAAGGGTTTTGGCCTGCCCGGACATCAGATTAGAGGTGCTTCTCTAAAAAAGCTCGAAGGGCCTCAGAGCCGCTCAGGATATTTTTTTCCGCTTGGAGATCTCAGGGATGAAGCGCAGATGAAGGTTTTTTATGCGGCGAGCCATTTGCAGTCATTGCCCCCCGGTCACCGCTTCCCGATGGGGAAGTACGCGTTGTTGCAATCGAGCCTGGCGCAGCGTTGGCCGCAAATTGAGCAAGTGCAGTCCCATCCGGCAACGCTGGGTGAACTCGCCTTGGTTCATGACACCGATTACATCCAAGCGGTCATGGGGGGCAACTTGGGGGCTGCGCATCAACGTGAAATTGGTTTTCCCTGGTCGACAGGCATGGTCGAGCGTGCCTTGTGTTCGGTGGGCGCGACCATCATGGCGGCGCGATGCGCCAGCCTGGAGGGTCTGAGTGGCAACATGGCCGGCGGCACCCACCACGCTTTGCGTGAACGCGGCGGGGGGTTTTGTGTGTTCAATGATGTGGCCGTGGCCGCACGCTTGATGGCTGTCGAGGCCCAACGCCGTGGGGCCAAGCGTTTTCGAGTCGCCATCATTGACTTGGATGTGCACCAAGGCAATGGCAGTGCAGCCATCTTCAAGGACGATCCCAGTGTGTTCACGCTCTCCATGCACGGCGCCAAAAACTTTCCCTTTCGCAAAGAGACCAGTGACCTCGATATCGAATTGCCCGATGCGTGCAGTGATGAAGTCTACTTGGCAGAGCTGGACGTCGCCCTGGGGCAGCTGGAGCGCCATGCGCCTTTTGATTTGTTGTTCTACCTGGCCGGTGCCGACCCCCATGTTGACGATCGCCTGGGGCGTCTGGCCTTGAGTGAGCAGGGCTTGTCCGAGCGCGATGCGCGGGTCTTTGCTTGGGCCCATGCGCGTCAAACCCCATTGGCATTTGTGATGGCGGGGGGGTATGGACCCACCATCGAGCACACCGTTGGGCTCCAACTCCAGACGTTTGGGCATGCCTGGGCTTACTGGCAGCGCTGGCAAAACCTGTCCCTCTAGTTCTAGAGGCCACTCAGGGGACACCGCGCTGGCTGCTTTTAGAGTGATAATCGTCTAGAACGGTGAGGCGTTCAGGGGAGAACCCCAGTGGCAAGGCGGCCTTGCCAAGAATTCTTGCTAAGTATCGAAGCCAAACAGTGTTGCTGAGAACTCTTGAGGGGAGGTTTTTTTTGAGCCAATCGCATTCGAGCCCCATGTCTGACGACAGTGTGCACATGGAGCCCACACAAGACGGCACGGCGCAGTCCCTGTCGAATGATGTTGATCACCTGATTGCAGCTCGGCATTCCGTGCGTGCCTTCTTGCCGCAAAGTGTCTCCCAGGGCATGGTGGCGGACATCTTGCAAATTGCGGCCCGTGCGCCTTCGGGCTCGAACATTCAGCCCTGGAAGGTCTATGTGTTGATGGGCGAGGCGCTCAGGCAAGTCAGCCATGACGTCATCCGCTGCCATGATCAGTCGCTCGAGCCCAAGGCCCCAAGCAGTAGCCCGTCTAGCAGCGCATCTCACAGTGCATCGATCCCATTGAGCGCCCCCTATCCCTATTACCCCAGCGTTTGGGTTGAGCCCTACTTGCAACGAAGACGCGACAATGGATGGGGCTTGTATGACAAGCTGGGCATCTTGCGGGGAGAAAAAGAAAAAATGCACCGACAACACCAGGCCAATTTCTCTTTCTTTGGCGCCCCCGTGGGACTCATGTTCACCCTGTCGCGCGCGCTCGAGCGTGGCTCGATGTTGGACCTGGGGATGTTCATGCAAAACATCATGCTCGCAGCCAAAGCCCGTGGGCTCGACACCTGTCCACAAGCCGCGTGGCTGCCCTTTGCCAGCGTGGTGATGCCCCTCATCGGCGCCAATGAAGACCAAGAGATGCTCATGTGCGGCATGTGCTTGGGCTATGCCGACCCAGCAGCCAGCGTCAACGACTTTGTCACACCGCGAGAGTCGGTGAACAACTTTACCCAGTGGTTGAGCAAGCCTGGCCAGCAGGCCAATTCCATCTAGCCCAAGCTTAGAGAACATTTTTTTAAACACCACCATGATCATCACCAGTCTATTGGACACTGACTTGTACAAGTTCACGATGATGCAAGCGGTCTTGCATCAGTTCCCCGGCGCGCAAGTGCAGTACCGCTTCAAGTGCCGCAATGCAAGCGCCAAGCTCGGTCATTTGGCCGCGGACATTCGCCAAGAAATCAAGTCCTTGTGCGCTTTGAGCTTCACCGAAAAAGAGCTCAAATGGCTCGCCACCTTGCGTTTCATGAAGAGTGACTTTATTGATTTTTTGGCCCTCTTTAAACTCAATGAAAAGTACATTGATGTGGACTGCTCTGAATCGGGCGATTTGGAGATCGTGATTAAGGGGCCATGGTTACACACCATTTTGTTTGAAATCCCGGTGCTGGCCATCGTCAACGAAGTGGCCTTCAAAGATCTCTATCCGGTGCCCGATTTCCTCCAAGGACGTGCCCGCTTGGACGTCAAGATCGAACAACTTCAAAACGCCAACTTGGGTGACCTCAAAATCGCCGACTACGGCACAAGGAGGCGTTTCTCCAAGCCCTGGCAAGAAGAGGTGCTGCGGGTCTTGAGTGCCAAGCTCGGCACGGGTGCGCTGGGTCAACTCGCTGGCACGAGCAACGTCTACTTTGCCATGACCCTCGGACTCACCCCACTGGGCACCATGGCCCATGAGTATTTGCAAGCCTGCCAGTCCTTGGGGCCACGTTTACGCGACTCGCAGGTGTTTGGTTTTGAGTCTTGGGCGCGCGAGTACCGCGGGGACTTGGGCATCGCACTCTCGGACGTGTACGGCATCGAGCCGTTTTTGAGAGATTTTGATTTGTATTTTTGTAAGCTCTTTGATGGCGCGCGGCATGACTCGGGCGACCCGTTTGCATGGGGCGAGCGCATGATCGCGCACTACAAGGCCATGCGCGTGGACCCCAAGACCAAGATTTTGATTTTCAGCGACGGACTCACCGTTCCCAAAACCATTGAGCTCTATCAGCAGTTCAATGGTCGCTGCCAACTCGCTTTTGGCATTGGCACCAATTTGACCAATGACCTGGGCTACGAGCCCTTGCAAATCGTGATCAAAATGGTCGAGTGCAACGGCCAACCCGTGGCCAAGCTCTCCGACACCCCGTCCAAGAACATGTGCACCGATGAAAAATACCTGGCCTATTTGCGCCAAGTCTTTGACATCCAGCCGCTGTGAGTTGGGGACCCGTGAGGACTCAGGACCCAAAGAGCGAATCCATCGATCAAGCCCCAATCCATCGAGCAACAGCCTCCTTGCGAGTGCTTTTCGCTGGGATGGTGGTCTTCTTACTGGTGGGCGCCTGGGACACCTTGCCGCAGACCCCCTCAGGGGCCTGGCAAAGTCTCGGCGCTTTGCCAGCGAACGCTCTCACGCTCAGCGCGTGCTGGGTCTTGGCCGCGCTTTTTGTGCTGACCTATGTGGCGGTGGTGTTGGAAGACCTCTTGGCCATCTCGAGAGCCTGGTTGGCAAGCTGGGGCGCCGTCGCCATGCTGCTGGTGCTCGCCCACCAGTGGCATTGGAGTGAGTTTTTTGTCGCGACACTGGCCCAGTCGTCTGAGCGAGTGGGCGGACTGCTGCTGTTTTTGCTGGCGGTGATGGGGGTGGTGCAATGGATGAGCCACGAGGGTGGTTTTTCTCGGGTACTGCAAGCGCTGTGGTCTCCTCATCCGCGCGTTTTTTTGCTGGGGGTGAGCGTGTTGAGTTTTTTTCTGAGCGCCATCTTGGACAACATGACGACTTGTTTGCTCATGCTCACCTTGATCAAAGGCCGCTTGCCCGAGGGTGACATGCGTTGGCGTTTTGCAGGCATGGTGGTGGTGGCGGCCAACGCCGGTGGCGTGTGGTCACCCCTGGGCGACGTCACGAGCACCATGCTGTGGCTGGGACAAAAGGTGAGCGCCTACGCTTTGTTGACTCAGGCGTTTTGGCCCTCTGTGCTGCATTGCGCCATCGTGCTGCTGATGCTGCTGTGGGGTCTGCCCACAACGTGGGCGCCATCGAGCGCTCCATGTCAAGCGCAAGCCTTGAAAGCGGCAAGCCCCGAGGGGCTCACCCCCTCCCCAGTGGAGAGTGCGCAGAGTTTGTGGGTCTTTGGCCTAGGTCTTGCGGCCATGGTGTCGATTCCAGGGCTCACGTGGCTGAGCGATGCGACGCCTGCTGTTTGTGCGCTTGGGGTGCTGGCCTTCTTGTGTGTTGGCGTCTCCCCCGTCTTACACCTCGCGCAGCCCTTGCCAAGGACAGCGGCAATGGGGCAGATGCTGCGACACCTCGCTCAAATCGACCTCGCCTCGGTGTGTTTCATTGGGGCCATTTTGATGTGCATGGAGGCTCTCGGGCAGACGGGCCTCTTGGGCGACTGGGCGCACCGCTTGCAAGAGCTTTTACACGGACCTTGGAATACCGTCTGGGCCTTGGGGCTGTTGAGCGCCGTGGTCGACAACATCCCCTTGGTGAGCGCGGGCATGCAGATGTTTGACCCCAGGGTCTTTCCCAAAGACGACTCGCTGTGGGTGTTGTTGTCTTACTGCGCGGGCACGGGGGGGTCGCTCTTGATTGTGGGCTCGGCAGCCGGTTTGGTCGCGATGGGGCAAGTGGGCTTAAAATTCAACTGGTATGTCTTGCATTTCAGCGCTCGTGTACTTCTGGCCTATATCGCTGGTGCAGCGTTTGTTGGGGTGCTCTCGCGAACGTAGAGCGCGCTCGCGTGCTTTGCTTGTCCCCAGGGCTCGGTTTGGCTAGCTGGGTCCATCACTGTTTCAAGGTTGTCTCGTGTCCATGTCCATCACCGTTGCGGTTGCCCGTCCCATCTTCCCTGAGGTCTTGGAGCGGCTGCGCCAGCACTTCACTGTCGTGGATAACCAAGAGGGTAAGCCCTGGGAGGCTCAGGCCTGGGCGGCGAGTTTGCGCCACTGTGATGGGGTGCTCACCACCATGGCCGATACGCTCAACGCCCAAGTTCTTGCCGGCAACACCCGACTCAAAGTGGCGGCCAATATGGCGGTGGGCTACAACAATTTCAATCTTGCTGAACTCACCGCCTTGGGGGTCTTGGCCACCAATACGCCGGATGTGCTCACCCAAACGACGGCAGACATGGGGTTTGCCTTGTTGATGGCTTGTGCTCGCCGAATCACCGAGAGTGAGCAGTATTTGCGTGCAGGCCTGTGGAGGGCTTGGCGCTACGATTTTTTTGCCGGCGCCGAGGTCCATGGCTCGACCTTGGGCATTTTGGGCATGGGGCGTATCGGCCAAGCCGTGGCCCGGCGCGCGCATCACGGTTTTGATATGCAAGTGCTCTACAACAACCGAAGCCCTTTGCCCGCTGAGACTGAGCGGGCCTTGGGGGCGAGTTTTGTTTCTCGCCATGAGTTGCTTGAACGCTCTGACCATGTGATGCTCGTGCTGCCCTACAGTCCTGAGATGCACCACACCATTGGGCAGGCAGAAATCGCTCGCATGAAGCCCGGCAGCCACCTCATCAACATCGCGCGCGGTGGGTTGGTGGATGAAGACGCCTTGGCCGATGCCTTGGAGCGTGGCCATTTGGGCGGTGCCGCACTCGATGTCTTTGAAAACGAACCCAGCGTCAACCCCAGACTCTTGGCGCAGCAGCGCATGGTGATGACCCCGCACACGGCCAGCTCCAGCCTCAAGACCCGGCTTGCCATGGCCAACTTGGCGGCGGACAATTTGATCGATTATTTTTTGAAGGGCTCAGCCAAAACCCCGCTCAATGCGGCGGCCTTGAAGCGAGTGGGTGAGTGATGGACGGCTCCCTAGCCCTGGTCGTCATCGTGGTGTTGATGGTGTTTGCATTTTCAATGTTGCGCCGCCCAAGGGCGCCAGAGAACACCGAGCTCATGGTGCAGTTCAAGCAACTGCAAGAAAAACTCGACAAGTTTGAGCGCGATATGAGACGCGAGGTCTCTGACTCGTCGCGCGAGTCGCGCATGGAAATGCAGCAAAGCTTGAGCCAGTTCCAAACCAGCCAAGCCGAGCAAATGGGGGTCTTGCAAAAAGGTTTGAGTGACTCCTTGAGCACCCAAGTGCACGCCTTGAGCGAGAGCAACTCGCAGCGCCTCTTTGAGGTTCGCCAGACCTTGGATGCTCAACTGCAGCAACTCTTGGCGAGCAATGCCCAAAAGCTCGATGAGATGCGCCACACCGTGGACGAAAAGCTGCAGTCGACCTTGGAGAAGCGTTTGGGCGAGAGCTTTAAACAAGTCGCCGAGCGCCTCGAGCAAGTCCACCAGGGCCTGGGGCACATGCAAACCTTGGCGCAAGGGGTGGGGGACTTGCAGCGCGTGCTCACCAACGTCAAGTCCAGAGGCATCTTTGGCGAGGCCCAGTTGGAGTCTTTGCTCGAGCAAGTCTTGACCCCCGAGCAATACGGTAAACAAGTGGAAACTCGCCCCCGGAGTAACCAGCGGGTGGACTTTGCCATCAAGTTTCCAGGCCGTGGGCTCGAGGGCGAGACCGTGTGGTTGCCCATCGATGCGAAGTTTCCAAGGGACGATTATGAGCGGCTGCTTGATGCGCGAGACCAAGCCGACGCCAGTGCGGCAGAGGCGGCGGCCAAGGCCTTGGAGAGCCGCATCAAGACCGAAGCCAAGAGCATTGCCGAGAACTATTTGTGCCCACCTCAGACCACCGATTTCGCCATTCTTTTCTTACCCGTGGAGGGCTTGTATGCCGAAGTCTTGAGGCGTCCTGGCCTCATGGACAGCTTGCAGCGCGATTACCGCGTGACCTTGGCCGGGCCCACCACGCTTTTGGCCATGCTCAACAGCCTTCAAATGGGCTTTCGCACGTTGGCGCTGGAGGAGCAGGCCTCCCAGGTTTGGCGCGTCTTGGGGGCGGTCAAAACCGAGTTCGAGCGCTATGGCGAGTGGGTGGCCAAGGTAAGAGAGCAGGTGCAAAAAGCGGCCGACACCTTGGACAAAGCCGACACCCGTGGCAGGCAGATGCGACGCGCTTTAAAAGATGTGGAGAGTGTGAGTGAGAGCGAAGCCTTGGGTTTGTTGCCCCATTTGAGCGCTGTGGCCGCCCAGGATGAGCTCAACGCTCCAGGTGCGGACGAATGAAGCGCCAACTCGCGCGCTTGATTGCGTCTCAGATTTGTTTGCACTCTTGCATGACGGGGTTGCGACTGGCCGCCCCCTTGCTGGCCTTGAGGCTCGGATACGGCGCGGCTCAAGTGGGGGTGATGCTGGCGTTTTTCTCCCTCTCCCAGATTTTTTTGGCCTTGCCAGCAGGCCGTTTTGCGGACCGCCATGGCATGAAGCCCCTCATTGCGTTCGGTGTCGCCATGGCCTCTTTGGGGGCTGGCTTGGCGGTGTTTTTTCCAAACTATCCGGTGCTGTGCTTGGCCGCTCTCTTGACCGGGGGGTGCACTGGGATCACCACCATTGCACTGCAGCGTCACGTCGGGCGCATGACCCGGGACCACGATGAGCTCAAACTCGCGTTCAGTTGGCTCTCCATTGGACCGGCGATATCCAATTTCATTGGCCCCTTTAGTGTGGGCTTGTTGATTGACCACTCGGGATTCACCTCGGCCTTTGTCTTTTTAACCGTGATCCCGTTGTTCGCCTGGCTTGGCATTCGCACTCAAGTGCGCCATGAGCCCATCGAGCCCGAGACCGTGCCTGAGGGTCAAAGGGCTTGGGATTTGCTCAAGATCCCCATGCTCAGGCGGCTGCTCTGGGTGAACTGGTTCATGTCCTCGTCTTGGGATGTGCACACCTTTGTCGTGCCTTTGCTCGGGCATGAGAGAGGCATCAGTGCCTCGGCCATTGGCACCATCATGGGCGCGTTTGCCATCGCTGCAGCCCTCATCCGAACGGTGCTACCGCTCATCGCGCAAAAACTCACCGAGTGGCAAATCATGACCATGGCCATGCTCATGACGGGTGTCGTGATGGGGATCTACCCCCTGGTGTCCTCGGCGTGGGCCATGGGGGTGTGCTCGGTGGCCTTGGGGGTGTTTTTGGGGTGTGTGCAGCCCATGCTCATGAGCACCATGCACCAAATCACGCCACCCAAGCGTCAAGGCGAGGCGCTGGGTGTGCGCTTGATGATGGTGAACGCTTCCAGTGTTTGCATGCCCATGCTGTTTGGTCTGGCCGGTGCCACCATTGGGGTGAGTGGTCTTTTTTGGTGCGTGAGCGCCGTCGTGACAACGGGCTCTAGGCTGGCTTGGGGGCTGCGAGCGGATAAAAATCTTGGATGATTCGCCACGCCTCTTGCACCGAGTCCACGTGGTGAAACAGCTTCAAGTCATCCTCGCCAATGGCGCCTTCTTCGAGTAAAACCTCGGGGTGAAACACCCGCTTCCAGTAGTTCGAGCCGAACAAAATGATGGGCACAGGCTTGGATTTTTTACACTGCACCAAGGTGAGGGTTTCAAACAGCTCATCCATGGTGCCGTAGCCACCCGGAAACGCCACCAAGGCCTTGGCGCGCATCATGAAATGCATTTTTCTGAGCGCAAAGTAGTGAAAGCGAAAACTCAAGTTCTGCGTGATATAAGGATTGGCTTGTTGTTCAAAGGGCAACACAATGCCAAGACCGACGTTTTTCACACCCACATCGTGGGCGCCTCGGTTGGCCGCTTCCATGATGCCTGGGCCACCCCCGGTGCAGACATACAAGCGGTCCTTGGGTGCCAAGGCTTTGCTTTCTTCGGAAATCAAACGGCCGAGCTGGCGGGCTTGATCGTAGTAAATCGAGTTTTTGACGATCGCTTTGGCGCGTCGAATCGTGTTGACATCGCCGCCCATCTCGGCCGACTTCAAGTTGTCCTGCGCTTGGTCTAAACTCGTGAACCGAGCCGAACCAAAGATCACCACCGTGTTTTCGATGCCCATTTGGCTTTGATCGAGGTCGGGTTTGAGCAGCTCGAGCTGAATGCGAATGCCGCGCGTCTCGCGCCGAGTCAAGAATTCGGGGTCGGCAAAGGCCAATCGGTTGGCCTCAGGCGCCAAGTTCTCCAGCACCTTGGCGTCTTCCAAAGCTTGCCAGTCTTTGAGAAGCTCAAAGCTGTGTTGGCCAATTTTGTCATTCATTGCAAAAGCTTTTCTTAAAAGAAGGGCCGCAGCAGTGCATCAGTGGGCAGGCACTGAAGGGCCTGTTGGCGCCAGAAAACACGCCTGGCCAGATCTCTTGTCGAGCGCGGCCACTTGAACTCTGGCTGGAGGTTCAAACGCGGCGGCGGTATTCGTTGGTGCGGGTGTCGATTTCGATGCGGTCGCCTTGAGCCACGAAGATCGGCACGGGGATTTCATAGCCAGTGGAAATCTTGGCGGGTTTCAAGACCTTGCCAGAGGTGTCGCCTTTAACGGCGGGCTCGGTCCAGGTGACTTCGCGCTCCACAGAGGTGGGCAATTCCACAGAGATGGCTTTACCGTCATAAAACACCACTTCAGCGGTCATGCCGTCTTCCAAGTAGTTGAGCGAGTCACCCATGTTCTCGGCTTCGACTTCGTACTGGTTGTACTCGGGGTCCATCCACACGTACATGGGGTCGGCAAAATAAGAATAGGTGCAGTCTTTTTTGTCCAAAATGACCTGATCCATTTTGTCATCGGCTTTGAAGACCACCTCGGTGCCGAAGTTGTTGAGCAAGCTCTTGAGTTTCATGCGCACGGTGGCTGCGTTTCTGCCGCCACGGGCATATTCAGATTTCAATACGACCATGGGGTCTTTGCCGTGCATGATGACGTTACCAGCGCGAATTTCTTGAGCTATTTTCATAATAAGTGAGGCTTTGATGACCAAAGAAGTGGTTGGACGAACTTGAGAGCCAGTCTTCAAGTGAAGCCTTGAATTTTATCATGAACGCTTGTGTTGAGGCGTCTCTTGGGCGCCATCCATGATGTGTTGGGCGAAAAGCGCCAATTCTTGGGCCAAATCGGGAATACCCCGCATTCTTTGGGCATAGGTCTCGCTCCAAACGCGCCACTCTTGCAGCAGATCTGGGCTCAGCACGGGCAATGCCGCTGTCGATAAACCATTCCACACCCGCATGAACTGCGCCAAGCTTTCTGGGGCTTGGAGGGTTTGTAAAAACGCCTCCAATTTGGGGCCATGCGCGCCATCGTCTTGGGGGTAGATTTGCCAGATGAAGGGGTGCTGAGCCCAAATGGCTTGCACCAAGGAGTCCTCGCCACGCACAAAATTGAGGGTACTGAGGGCCAGCAGTTGATCAAATTGCGCCTGATCGAGGTAGGGTAAAAATGTGAGTGTCAAGTTGCCCAAAGCACAAGACTCCTGGGCATGGGCCTGCGTGGTGACCCCCAGCGCTTGGAGAACATGACGCGTGTGGCGCGCAGCGCGACCCGGGGCAATTTGCAGCAGCACGGGTGTGGGGCGAAGACTCAATTGAAGCAAGAGCTCTTTGAGTGCAGGCGGCTCGTAACAAAACAAAACCCAAGTTTCTGTATCAGGCTTTGTCTTTGAAGGAGGGGTGTACTTGGCTTGGGTCCACTCGGGCTGGGCAACCGCTGTCCGGTGCGCTCTGAGCAAGCCCCCACTGGTGGGCGTGAAGCCGGGTTGGTAAAACCACTTCGTGAGCCCAAGCGCTGGCCCAAAGAGTTGCGGGGAGGGCATGCGGTGGATGTCTTGGTAAAAGGCCTCGGCGCTCAAGTAGTCCACGTTGATCCAAGCCCAGCAAGAATGGGGCTCTTGTTGGAGCCGCTCGCCCAGTTGGGTCAAGTAAACAAGCGGTAAGTCGCAACCAAAGGCTTCGATGACCACTTGCGCTTGATCAGGCAGGGCTCGGAGGTCCTGGGCGACGCTTGGCCAAGGCCACACGCTCACGCCATGAAGAGTGGGTGCGTGGCCGTGGGGGTTGGCCCAGTGGGGGGCCATCCAGCTCAAATCCTCGGGGTGGTCCACGAAGAGCCGCACGGTGTGACCCTGAGACGCCAGGGCTTGCGACAAGCGCCAGCACACCCCCAAGTCGCCATGGTTGTCGATCACGCGGCAAAACACGTCCCAGACCCAAACACCTGAGGGGCGGCGTTCTTCGGTGGTGGGATTGAGCTCTTTTTTTGGGGTGGTTTTGAAAGGCAAGGCGGTGTGCTCGCTCAAGACTGGATCATTGGATTTTAGGCGCACCTCTTCTTGCTTGATTCAGGCTATAGTCATGCCTCATGAAGAACCATTTCAACGAAACCGCGGTCTGAGCCTTTTGACCATGCATAAGCTCACAGACCCCACTGGCACCACTGGCACCACTGGCACCACTGGCACCGCAGACACTTTAACCCTAGACGGATCCAATAAAGCCACTGAGCCTTCAGCGCTCTCGCCCGTCCCCAGCAAAGCCGCTCGACCACGAGCAAAGACACGGGCACCCATCAAGCCGCTGGGTCGTGATGCAGCGCGTTTGAAGAAGCCCTTGGAGAGCCCAAGCCCCGATGGTTTGATCGCTTTGGGCAGTGTTGAGCCTTCAAGTCCCACAAAAAGCTCCCCAGTGAGCTCCGAGCCAAAACCGACAGCCAGCCCAGAACGCGGCTTTGCGGACAGCTTGCTCGAGCAAGTGAGCGCCTTGCCAACCTTGCCTGGTGTGTACCGCTACTTTGATGCGCAAGATCAAATTCTTTATGTTGGCAAAGCCAATAGCCTTAAAAAACGCGTGACCAGTTACTTCCAGCGTGACCATGGTGGCACCCGGATCGGTCACATGGTGAGCAAAATTCACCGCATGGAAACCACCGTGGTGCGCTCCGAGGCCGAAGCCTTGATCTTGGAAAACAACCTCATCAAGAGCTTGAAGCCCAAATACAACATCTTGTTCAGAGACGACAAGAGCTATCCCTATTTAAAGATCACTCGAGCGAAGTTGACCGCTCAGCACACGCCTGCAGCCTTGAAGACGGCACCGAGCGATGAAGCCGCGAGCCCCCAAGTCGTGACGCCAGGCGAAGTGAACGCTTCACGAGGGGTGCCCAGCGCAGTGCTCAAAAACAACCCCAGACCCCAAGACATCCCACGCGTGGTGTATTACCGCGGAGCCGTGGACAAGCAGCACGACTACTTTGGACCTTATCCCAGTGTGTGGGCGGTGCGCGAGGCCATTTGGCTCATGCAAAAGGTCTTCAAGTTGCGCACCTGCGAGGACAGTGTGTTTGCGCATCGCTCCAGGCCGTGTTTGCTTTATCAAATCAAGCGCTGCTCCGCCCCTTGTGTGGGGGCCATCCGCGTCGAAGACTACATGGCCGATGTGGAGCATGCCCAACGCTTGATGCGAGGCGAGACGCGAGAGGTGATGGCGCAACTGGAGTCGCGCATGAACTCGCACGCCCAGGTGCTCGAGTTCGAGCAAGCCGCTGAGATACGCAATCAAATCAGTGCTTTGTCCAAAGTGCTGCACCAGCAAGGGGTGGAGAGTGTGGGCGACCAAGACGCGGACATCTTGGCCGTGGAAATCAAGGGTGGGCGCGCCTGTGTGAACTTGGCCATGGTGCGCGGTGGGCGACATTTGGGAGACCGGCCCTATTTCCCCGCGCACGTTGAAGACGCCGAAGCGCTCGAGGTTCTCGAAGCTTTTTTGTCGCAACATTATGTGGACTTGCCCGTGCCCAGTACCTTGGTGACGAGTCACCCCGTGCAAAAGGAGTTGATTGATTTGCTGGGGCGGCAATCGGGTCAAAAGATTCTCTGTGTCTGGCAGCCGCGCGAGCAGCGCAAGGTGTGGCTCGAGATGGCGCAACAAAATGCGCAAATTCAACTCGCCCGACTCCTGGCCGAAGAGGGCTCGCAAAAAGCGCGAACCCGCGCCTTGGTCGACGCCCTTGATGTCTTGGTCGAGGACTTGGAGAGCTTTCGCATCGAGTGTTTTGATATCTCTCACACCTCGGGTGAGGCCACGCAGGCGTCTTGTGTGGTGTTTCATCACCACAAAATGCAAGGCGCCGAGTACCGGCGCTACAACATCGAGGACATCACCGGCGGGGACGACTACGCGGCGATGCGACAAGTTTTGACCCGGCGCTACAGCAAAGTGGCCGAAGGCGTGAACTCGGGCGAGGCCAAGATGCCAGACTTGGTCCTCATTGATGGCGGCAAGGGGCAAGTGGGTGTGGCCAAAGCGGTGTTTGAGAGCTTGGGGCTGGACCTCACCCGCTTGGTGGGGGTTGAAAAAGGCGAAGGTCGCCGCGTGGGCTTGGAGGAGTTGGTGTTTGCCGACGGGCGTGAAAAAATCTATCTCGGTGCCGATTCGGCTGCCCTCATGCTGGTGGCTCAAATTCGCGATGAGGCCCACCGTTTTGCCATCACCGGCATGCGTGCCAAGCGCGCGCGCACCCGAGTGGGGGCGTCGAGCATTGAAGACATCGACGGTGTGGGTCCGAAAAAACGCGCCCGCTTGCTCCAGCGCTTTGGTGGCGTGAAGGGCGTCGCCCAAGCGTCCGTGCAAGACCTCATGGGGGTGGAGGGCATCTCAGAGGTTTTGGCCCAGGCCATTTACAAGGCCTTGCGATAAAGTTCGAAGGCACCAGCGTGGGCGCCGGGTCAACTTGGACCCCAAGCCTTGAGACTTCAGGGCGGGTGTCCTCAGGGCAATTGACTGAGCGCGACTTGTGACGTGTCAATGAAAGAGGTGAAGCAATTCGTCCATACCACCCCTGTCCACACTCACCATGGCCTGTTCCTTCACAGCGGGTTTGGCGTGGTAGGCGACACTGAGCCCGCCAGCGTGTTGACATGCCCGCATCATGGGCAAATCGTTGGCGCCGTCGCCCACAGCAATGGCCTGGGACATGGACACGCCCAAAAGCGCGCAAGTGTGCTCGAGCATTTTTTTCTTTTCCTCGCCGTCACAAATGTCTCCCCAGGCCTGGTCAAGCAGCTCTCCCGTCAAGCGACCATCTTGGATTGCCAAGGCGTTGCTGCGTGAAAAGTTGATGCGTAAACGCGCACCAACTCGATCGGCAAAGTGGGTAAAGCCCCCACTCACCAACACCGTCTGAAGGCCATGGTCTTGGCAGGCGCGCACCCAAGTCTCAACCCCAGGGTTGAGTTGCAGTCGGTCATGGTAAACCCGCTCGAGTTCCTCGAGCGCCAAGCCTTTCAAGAGTGACACGCGTGCGCGCAAACTTTCTTTGAAGTCTTTGATCTCGCCACGCATGGTGGCCTCGGTGATGCGAACGACTTCATCCCCAACGCCAGCGACTTTGGCCAACTCATCGATGCACTCGATGTTGATCAAGGTGGAGTCCATGTCAAAGGCAATCACTTTGAAGCTCGACCACTGCAAAGGCAAATCGACGCCTCGCACTGACAGACTTGGGGGTAAGGGGTGGGGTTGCGTGTGGTGCATCGTAGGAGAGCCTTTTTGACGGGGTCAGGCCATGGCTTTGGGGGTGAGCGGGTGGCCGAGCTTTTGCAAAATCTCCCGCACGAGGAGGCTGCGGTGTTTGGGCTTTTCACACTCGCGCTCAATGCGCAATTTGTCGTTGCCCGCGAGTTTGATGTATTTGTTTTTCTGCACCAACTCAATGATTTTGGCCAGCTCCACTGGCGCGTGTGGTGTGAACGTGATGTGGGTGACTTCTGCACCCGAGTCGACCTTGGCCACGCCATAGGACTTGGCGAGGATGCGCAAGCGGTGCACATCGATCAAGGTCTGTGCTTGTTCGGGGGGCTTGCCGAAACGGTCCACAATCTCCTCTTGCAATGCGTCAATTTGGGCATCGTTTTTGGCGGTGGCGAGTTTTTTGTAAAACGACAAGCGCAAGTGAACATCGCCGCAGTAGTCGCTGGGCAGCAAGGCAGGGGAGTGCAAATTGATTTCAGTGGTGACTTGCAAGGGGCTCAAGAGATCGGGCTCGTGGCCCGCTTTGAGCGCGCGCACGGCCTCGCTGAGCATGTCGTTGTAGAGCTGAAAGCCAATTTCGAGCATATTGCCACTTTGGTTTTCCCCTAAAACTTCACCCGAACCCCGAATCTCCAAGTCGTGCATGGCCAAGTAAAAGCCCGAGCCCAACTCCTCCATTTGTTGGATGGCCTCGAGTCGCATACCGGCTTGCTTGGTGAGTCCCTCAATATCGGGCACCAAGAGGTAGGCGTAGGCTTGGTGGTGACTTCTGCCCACACGGCCTCTCAATTGGTGAAGTTGAGCCAGGCCAAATTTATCCGCGCGGGAGAGCAAAATCGTGTTGGCGCTCGGTACATCAATGCCCGTCTCGATGATGGTCGAGCACAGCAGCACATTGAAGCGTTGTGCCACAAAGTCGCGCATCACGCGCTCGAGTTCACGCTCAGGCATTTGCCCGTGGGCCACCTCGATGGTGGCCTCGGGCAAGAGTTCTTGCAACTGAGCACGGCGGTTTTCGATGGTGCTCACCTCGTTGTGCAAGAAATAGCACTGGCCACCGCGTTTGATCTCCCTCAGGACCGCTTCACGGATGACACCAGAGCCCTCGGTGCGCAAAAAGGTTTTGATGGCAAGTCGACGCTGTGGCGCTGTTGCAATCACACTCAGGTCTCGCAGGCCCTCGAGCGCCATTCCGAGGGTTCGGGGAATGGGGGTCGCGGTGAGTGTTAGCACGTCAACTTCGCTGCGCATGGCCTTCATCGCCTCTTTGTGACGCACGCCAAAGCGGTGCTCCTCATCAATCACCAAGAGTCCGAGTTGTTTGAATTGAATACTCGGACTCAAGAGCTTGTGTGTGCCCACCACGATATCCACACTGCCATCGGCCAAGCCGGCAATGGATGCGTTGACTTCCTTGGTGCTTCGAAAGCGTGAGAGTTCTGCGATTTTGACGGGCCACTTGGAGAAACGGTCCACCAAGGTCTGGTAGTGCTGCTCGGCCAAGAGGGTGGTGGGTGCCAAGATGGCCACTTGTTTGCCACCCGTCACTGCCACAAACGAGGCGCGGATGGCCACTTCCGTTTTACCAAATCCCACATCGCCGCAGATGAGCCGGTCCATGGGTCTGGGGCTGATCATGTCTTGGATCACCGCATGGATGGCGGCCTTTTGATCGGCGGTTTCTTCAAAGCCAAAGGCATTGGCAAAGGTCTCGTAGTCGTCGGCTGAGAAGCGAAAGGCAAAACCCTCGCGAGCGGCACGCCGAGCGTAGAGGTTCAAGAGTTCGGCGGCCGAGTCCCGGATTTGTTCGGCCGCTTTGCGTTTGGCCTTGTCCCATTGGGCTGAGCCGAGTTTGTGCAAAGGCGCCTCATCGGCGCTCACACCGGTGTAGCGAGAGACCAAATGGAGTTGACTCACTGGCACATAGAGCACCGCTTGGTCAGCATAGACCAGGTGCAAGAACTCTTGCGTGATGGGCTCGCCTTGCTCGTTCACGCCCAGTCCCAAATCCAAATTCACCAGGCCTTGGTAGCGGCCAATGCCGTGGGCATTGTGCACGACGGGGTCGCCCACTTGCAACTCGGACAAGTCTTTGATCAGCGCGTCAAGATCACTGACTTGTTCTTGTTTTTTGCGACGCCTGGAAAAACTGCTGGTTAAAAAGAGCTCGGTCTCGGTGATGAAGTCAATGCCCGCCTCACCCCAGGTGAAGCCATTGGCAAGCGAGGCCGTGGCCAATCCCAATCGAGAGGGGCTGGCGTTGAAGTCCTCCAAGGACTCAAAGAGGGTGGGCTCAACATGGCTGGCATGCAAGAAATCGAGCAAGCTCTGGCGCCGCCCTTCGCTCTCGGCCAAGAGCAGCAAGCGGTTGGGGGACTGCTTGGCGTGGCGCTTCAAAAGGCTCAAGGGATCTTCTTGACCGCGCAGCACCCGCAGGTCTGGCAGCGCTTGGCTCCAGGCGATCTCGCTAGGGGGGGGATTGTCTGGGGTCTCTTGGGTGCCTAGCAAAGCGCTGGGTCTCAAGGCAAGTTGGGCATAAGGCTTGGCCCGGAGGTAAAACTCCTCAGCACTCAAAAACAAGGCATGGGGTGGCAACACCGGGCGGTCGGGGTCGCCCGAGGCCAGCTTGAAACGTTCGTTCGTGTCGTGCCAGAAATGCTCAAAAGCGCGCTCCATCTCACCGTGCAGCACGACGGCGGCGTTGGTGCCCAAGTAATCAAACACCGTCGAGGTGTCTTCAAAAAAGAGGGGCAAATAGTACTCAATACCCGCGGTCGCAAGTCCCATCCCCATGTCCTTGTACAAACGGCTTCGCGTGGGGTCACCCTCCAAGAGCTCACGCCAGCGGCTCCTGAACTTGCTTCGAGCGCCCTCATCCATGGGAAACTCTCGACCGGGTAGGAGTCGCACCTCAGGCACGGGGTATAAACTGCGTTGGCTATCGGGGTCAAAAGTGCGGATGGAGTCGATTTGTTGGTCAAAGAGATCGACGCGGTAGGGCACGACCGAGCCCATTGGAAAGAGGTCGATCAACCCTCCGCGAACGGCGTATTCCCCTGGGCTCACCACTTGGCTCACATGCTCGTAGCCGGCCAAGGTCAATTGGTGTTTGAGTTGGGCTTCATCGAGTTTTTGTCCGGTCTGAAAGTGAAAGGTGTATCCTGCGAGAAAGGACGGTGGCGCGAGTCTGTAGAGCGCCGTGGTGGCGGGCATGACAATGAGGTCTGCCTCGCCTTGGGAGATTTGCCACAGCGTGGCGAGTCGCTCACTGATGAGGTCTTGGTGAGGGGAAAATGAGTCGTAGGGCAGGGTCTCCCAGTCAGGGAAAAGAACACAATGCAAAGACGGCGAAAAGAACTGAATTTCTTCCAACAGACGCTGGGCATCTTGGGCTTGCTCGGTGACCACGGCCAAGCGCAAGCCTTTGCTTTTTTCGCGGTTGGCCAAGTGCGCGATCAGCAAGGCATCCGAGGAGCCTGTGGGCTTTGGTAAACCAAAGCGCTTACCGGGGAGGAGGGTGGGCAAATGCATGAAAACTTTCAAATCGACGCGTTCAATACCCTCTTAAAGGCGCTGGAGTTGGCCCCTGGCTGAGGTATTGAAAAAAGAGATTTTAGAATGAGGTTCAAAAAGGGGTTGGCTATGGTCAATGAGAGTCGGTGTTTTTTGGTGATGCCTTGCGCGGGGTCGGGTCTGAGGGCCGGGGGCGACGTGGCCAAACAGTACCAAATGCTCCAAGGTTTGCCGTTGGTCGTGCGCTCGCTACAAAGTCTCTCGCGGGTGCCCTCTGTCAAAAACGCAGTGCTGGTGGTCTCTCCCGAGGACCGCAAGGCTCAAGAGTTGATGCAGGCCTACAACTGTGCCAGTTGGTTTGATCATTTTAGCGTTCTTGCCCAAGGGGGTGCCACCCGCATGGAATCGGTCCTGGCTGGTGTGAGGTCTTTGGCGGGCCTGGGTGCTCAGGAGCACGATTGGGTGCTGGTGCACGACGCGGCTCGTTGCTTGGTCCAAGCCCGGTGGGTCGAGCAGTTGATCCGGGAGGTGGGCGACGATGCGGTGGGTGGGATTTTGGCATGGCCATTGAGCGACACACTCAAGCAGGCCCGGCCTTGCAATCCAGGGCTGAGCGCCCAAGCTGTGCCCAACGAGCGAATTGTCGCAACCGTTCCCAGACGGCACAAATGGTTGGCGCAGACGCCGCAAATGTTTCGGCTGGGGGCCTTGAGGCAGGCTCTTGAGCGAGCTTTACAAGAGATGCTACGCGCCGATGCGGCTCAAGAGGCCGACTTGGAGCCCCAAGTGACCGATGAAGCCTCGGCACTGGAGGCCATGGGTTTGTCGCCTTTATTGGTTCAAGCCAGTGCGCTCAACATCAAGATCACGTATGCCGAGGATTTTGTGTTGGCCCAAGCACTGCTGGGCGTTTTGGGTGAGGTTTAGTTTTTTATTGTTTCAGTGAGATCAATCATGTTCAATGCCATGCAAATGAGAGTGGGCGAGGGGTTTGACGTCCATGCCTTGGTTCCAGGGCGAGCCTTGATATTGGGGGGCGTGCACATTCCTCATCCGGTGGGTCTGATGGGTCACTCGGATGCGGATGTCTTGTTGCACGCCATCACCGATGCCCTCTTGGGCGGCAGTGCCTTGGGGGACATAGGGCAGCATTTCCCAGACACCGATGCGGCGTATCTGGGTGCGGATTCGCAAGTGCTCTTGAAGCTCGTGGGGGAGTTGTTAAAGCGCGAGGGTTATGTCATCATCAATATTGACAGCACCATCCATGCGCAAACGCCCAAATTGGCGCCCCATATTTTGGGCATGCGCGACAACATCGCGACTTGTTTGGGGCTTGACCTCACCCAGGTCAACGTCAAAGCCAAGACCGCTGAAAAAATGGGCCCAGTTGGCCTGCAGCAAAGCATGGAAGCCCGCGCCGTGGTCTTGCTCTACAAAGCTTAAGGCTTGAGCGTTTTGGAGCGCGCTCAAGCGTTCAGCATTACTGGGCGGCCCAACCCCCGTCCATATTCCACGCCACGCCGCGAATATTGTGACCTGTGTCTGAACACAAAAACACCGCCAAGTCGCCCAATTCTGCAGGGGTGGTGAACTGCTTGGAAGGCATTTTTTCGCCAAGAAGAAGTTCGGTGGCCTGGGCGATGTCAATCCCCAACTCCTTGGCCTTGGCGTTCACTTGCGCTTGCACCAAGGGGGTGAGGACCCAGCCTGGGCAGATGGCGTTGCAAGTCACTCCCGTTTGAGCCGTCTCCAAGGCCACCACCTTGGTCAATCCCACCAAGCCGTGCTTGGCGCTCACGTAGGCTGCCTTTTGAGGAGAGCCCACCAATCCATGCACAGAGGCGATATTGATGATGCGCCCCCAATTGGCCGCCTTCATGGCGGGCATGGCGTGGTGAATGGTGTGGTAAGAGCTCGAGAGGTTGATGGCAATGACGGCATCCCATTTGTCGGCGGGAAAGTCCTCAATGTTGGCCACGTGCTGGATGCCAGCGTTGTTGACCAAGATGTCCAAGCTGCCCATGGTTTTTTGCGAGAAATGGACCATGTCTTTGATCTCGTCTGGCCGGGTCATGTCGGCCCCATGGTAAGCCACCTTGACACCGAGAGACTCAATTTGGTGTTGCGCTGGCAAATGGTCGCCAAAGCCATTGAGCACGATGTTGGCGCCTTGTTTGGCCAAAGAGACGGCCA
Source organism: uncultured Burkholderiales bacterium (assembly GCA_903844385.1). Taxonomy (GTDB): domain Bacteria; phylum Pseudomonadota; class Gammaproteobacteria; order Burkholderiales; family Burkholderiaceae_C; genus Limnohabitans. The sequence goes on along the minus strand of CAIMTJ010000018.1, from coordinate 136,160 downwards.
GCCCGAGGCCAATGCCGCTGGTGGATCCGGTGACCAAGGCGTTTCGTCCAGCTAAGTTGGTGTTCATGCAAATGACTCCTGAGATGTGGGTTCAAAAAATGGGTCTGGAATTGATCTTAAGTGAATTTTGAGGCTGGGGGAAAAGATTCGGACTTGATCCAGTGAAAAATTTCCGGCTGGGGCCATCCTTCAATCTGCTGCTCGCCCCTTGTAGCGAGAACTTGAACCTTTTTGGTGCAGACTATGGATGATTTGAACCTTCTCAAGGCGGCATGTTTTTAGAAGCTTGAGGTGCGCTAGACTGTCACTGTGATGAGTACAACTGAAAATTCCTCTGCGCTGCCAACGCCAATGATGGGTGACACTTCCCTGGAGAGTGACATCGATGTGCTCGTGCGCGCCCAAGATTTCGCCCGACCATTGATCTCGGGTGAGCTGCTCTCGAGCGGCGAGAACACCTGGGATCACGCTCATGCGGTGGCACAACTGGTGGCTTCGTTGGGTGGAGCCGTGTCTTTGCAAGCGGCCTCTTATTTGGTCTACGCCTGCGAGCACTTGAATAAACCGATGGAGGTGATCACCAAGGCCTTTGGCGAGCCCTTTGCCGTGTTGGCCATCGAGACCACCAAACTCGTGCAGCTGCAAAAACACTCGCGCGCGCAAGCTTCATTGCTCAGCCATGCCCATGCACTCCCAACCACAGCATCCTCAGCGCAGTCGATTGGCTTGCCCAAGCAAAACGAGGCGGTGCGGCGCATGTTGATGGCTTTTTCCAAGGATTTGCGGGTGATCTTGCTCAGGCTGTCCTCGCGATTACAAACCCTGCGCTATTGCGCGGCCACCACCAAAACGTGTGAGCCCAGTTTAGCCCAGGAGACTTTGAGTGTTTTTGCCCCTTTGGCCAACCGCTTGGGTATTTGGCAAATCAAGTGGGAGTTGGAGGACTTGGCGTTTCGCTTCTTGGAGCCTCAAACCTACAAAGAGGTGGCCATTTGGCTGGATGAAAAACGCGTCGAGCGGGAGGTGTATATCTCCGGGCTTCAAGCAGGCATTCAGCAAGAACTCAAAGTCTTGGGCATCCAAGCCGAGGTACAGGGCAGGCCCAAACACATCTACAGCATTGTGAAAAAAATGAGGGGCAAATCCTTGGGTTTTGAGCGCATTTTTGATGTGCGTGCGCTCAGAATCGTGGTGCCCAATGTTGAGGACTGTTATGCGGCGCTTGATTGGATCAATCAGCACTTTGAGCCCATTGCTCAGGAGTTTGACGACTACATCGCACGTCCCAAACAAAACGGCTACCAGTCGTTGCACACGGTGGTGATTGATGCGAGTCGACGGCCCATTGAAATCCAGATCAGAACCCAGGCCATGCACGAGCATGCCGAGTTTGGTGTGGCAGCGCACTGGGCCTACAAAGAGGCGGGTGTCAAGGGCTACCAAGGGGTGAATGCCTCATCGTCTTATGACGCCAAAATTGCGGTGCTCAGACAACTCTTGGCTTGGGAGCGTGAGCTGGTTGACCCCCCAGGGGCGAGCGACAACAATGGCGCGATGCAGGACAAAAGTGTTGGTGCCGAACTTGACGACCGCATCTATGTGCTGTCTCCCGCGGCCGAGATTGTTGAGCTCCCGCAAGGCTCAACGGCGGTGGATTTTGCGTACACGATCCACACCAATTTAGGACACCGCTGCCGAGGTGCGCGATTGGATGGGGTGATGGTCCCACTCAATACCCCGCTCAAAAATGGACAAACGGTGGAAGTGGTCACGGTCAAAGAGGGCAGTCCTTCTCGGGATTGGCTCAATCCTGAGCTGGGTTTTTTGGCGTCTCCCAGAGCCAAGTCCAAGGTACGGGCATGGTTCAACGCCCAGTTGATGCAAGAGACCATCCACAAAGGGCGCGATGCAGTTGAAAAACTGCTGCAGCGTGAAGGCAAAACCGCCATGAATTTGGAGAGTTTGGCCACTCAACTCGGCTTCAAGTCTTCAGAGCAATTGTTTGAAGGGGTAGGAAAGGACGAGTTTTCTCTCAAAAACATCGAGCAAATCATCCGTCCTGTGGCCTTGAGCCCAGTGCCCGATGAGATCGCGAAGCTCAAGAAACGCTCCAAGTCGGAGGACCATACGGGTAAAGGCGCGTTGCTGGTGGTCGGGATGGATTCGCTGCTCACGCAACTCGCCCGCTGTTGTAAGCCAGCTCCCCCGGATGCGATCCAAGGTTTTGTGACGCGTGGCAAAGGGGTCAGTATTCATCGCCAAAACTGTCCCAATTTCAAACAATTGCTTGTCAAAGATGCCGATCGCGTGATTCAAGTGCAATGGGGTAAGGCGCAAACCCAAGCTTTTTATCCAGTGGATGTGGCGCTGGAAGCCTATGACAGGCAAGGCCTATTGCGAGACATCTCTGAAGTCTTTGCCAAAGAGCGCATGAACGTGGTGGGTGTTCAAACGCAGACGATCAAGGGGCTGGCCTGGATGACTTTTACTGTAGAGGTTCAAGACTCCTCCAAGGTCGAGAAGGTGCTGGCTATCGTCAAAGAGGTGAAGGGTGTGAGGGCTGTTCGGCGCCGTTGATGAAGGGCCTCTACGAGAGCACTTCCATGGCGACTCAATCTTGATGAATTCCTGTTGCATTGAGGCTAATTTAGGTTTCATTCATGTCCAAGTGAGTAAACACAAGCTATAATGAGCATCAACAAAAGAAAATACATCTTTTGTTCATGACTTTTGTTCATGATATTTAGGCGATTAGCTCAGTTGGTTAGAGCGCTTCCTTGACATGGAAGAGGTCGTTGGTTCGAATCCAATATCGCCTACCAATTAATTTCCAATTTAGTTTGAATTGAGCACGATTCCTTTTATGAAAGGAATTGATTAGACGTACTTCAAATCGGTGGAAATCATTACCATTTCTGATGTCGACTGCTGGAAGTTTGGAAATTGCAATGACTGCAATCCCCCCATCTTTATTGCCAGTCATTGATTCTATTGATATGAAGTTCCCCCAGATCCTGAATTCAAGGGTATCGATGGCAAGGCTACGGGTTCACTCGGCATATACGAGCCTACATCGGGAGTTTTTACAATCACTGGGTCAGCCGCTGTCGTGACCTCTGTCATTAAAGGCCTGGTATTTGTGCCTAAAGCTCATTTGGTTGCTCCGGGCGAGACCTTTACAACAACATTCATGATCCAAGACACGGATTCTGCAAGCGCTGTTGCAGTGAACAATACCAGCAGTGTTATCACAACTGCCACTGCTCAATTGCCAACAATATCCTATACAGATTCAGTTCAACCGCTCAATGATGACGAGACGATTAAGCCCTTTGAGTTCGTGGTGATTGGTGACCCCAACATCAATCAAACTGAGACAGTGACGATCGCTTTGTCGGCTCCCCTCAATGGTATTTTGAGTCAGTTGGGGGGAGGTAGTTATGACAAAGCTTTGGGTTTGTATACGGTTTCAGGCTCTGCAGCCAGCGTGACGACAGCCATCCAGGGTCTTGTTTTTACGCCGACGGCGCACCAGGTGGCACCTGGTCAAACGATGACGACCGTGTTTACCATCCAAGACAGGGATACGGCTAAGGCTGTGGTCATCGACAATACGACCAGCGTTACGGTAACAGCAATCGCGACAGTTCCAACGATCACAGGGACTATGGCATCTCAGCCTGTTAATGATAACTCCACGCTGCATCCGTTTGCGTCGGTGATGATCGCCGATCTCAACGCAGATCAAACAGAAACGGTCACGATCACTTTGGATCATCCCGAGAACGGTGTTCTTGGTAGCTTTGGTAGCGGCAGCTATGACGCCAGTACCGGCGTTTATAGCATCACTGGGTCTGCCACAGCCGTCAATTCAGCTATCCATGATCTTTTATTCACACCAACGCCTCACCAGGTGGCACCTATATCGACTGTTACCACCACCTTCACTATTGTAGACTCCGATAGCATCAATGCAAGGGTAGAGAGCTCCAACACCACCGTTATTGCGACCGCAGTTGCGTCCAATCCCACCATCACTGGGGTCAAGGTTTCGCAATTGGTCAATGATTCAACAACGCTTGCGCCATTCAGCAAAGTGGTGATTGTGGACCCCAATGTCGGTCAAACCGAGACGGTGACCATCACCTTGTCTAATCCTAGCAATGGTGTTTTGAGCAACTTAAGTGGAGGCGCAACTTACAGCAGCAGTTCGGGTATTTATACCGTTTCCGGGACCGCTGCTGCTGTGAATGCAGCTATCAGTGCTTTGATCTTTATTCCAACGCCACATCAGGTGGCGCCTGGTTCAATTGTTACCAGCACATTCATTCTGCAAGACACAACTTCTGTCAATACATCGATCACGAGTCCGACCATCACAGTGAACTCTATGGCGATTGCTGTGCAGTCCTCCATCAGTGGCGCCATGTCATCTCAACCTGTGACCGATGCGGGTACGGTTCATCCATTTTCTTCGGTGGTGATTTCTGACCTTAACTTTAATCCAACGGACACTGTCAAAATCACTTCGTCGGCACCATCGAATGGCGTGTTGAGTCCTGTAAATGGTGTAGGGAGTTACGACACTCAAACGGGTGTGTACACTTACACTGGGAATCCCGCAGATGTGACCGCGGCCATTCAAGCCCTTGTCTTTACGCCAACGCTCCATCAAGTGTCGCCTGGCTCAACGGTCACCACAACTTTTGAAATTGAAGACTCGAATACGGCTCAAATTGTGATTGTGGCTGACACCTCCACCAGCGTGATTACAACTGCAGTTTGAGAAAAATCCCGCTCAAATTTTTTATATGAATACCTTTGGTATTTTCTGATACTTTTTATATGGGCATGAGCTTTCTATTGCTTACTGTTGCGCCTTCAAATTGATCAACTTGGGCATGGCCGTCATCAATGAGGTCATTGCATTGGTAGCAAGCGATAAGTTTTGAGCGGCGCGCATGATTTCAGGATCAGCAACATTGTTCGGCGCTATTGAAGAAGTTAATGCTTTACCGGAGTCTAATAGTTTCTTGAGTTGTAGTGTAGAAATCATAAATCCGAACATCGATGATTTGATGAGAGCTATGTTTTCTGCTGAAACCTTTTTACTTTGTTCTAAAAATTCAGGTGAATTTGTAATTTCTTTGAGTTCTTCGACAAGTTGAGGGGTGGAGACTTTCAAATTGGCTGATAAATCATTGGGGTCTGTGATTGATTTAATCTTTTTGTATTGGTCTTGCAACCGGGTACGATCATCAGTTTCTTTGTAGGCCGAAATGATGTTGGTGGCAATACCCGAGAAATTCAAAAGAAACTTTGTTGCTTTTTCATTGATATCTTTTGCCAGCGCTACTGGATCAGAACCCGTATTTTCTTGTGGTTTAGATCCTTCGATCTTGGGGGAGACTTCTTGAGTGTTGGATTCAGACTTGAGCAATGGTTTTTCGGTCTCAGGCGTTTCTTTTTTCTCCTGATCCGCTAGGGTAATTGTCGAGATCAATACGATGGCGATTGAAAGCAAGAACTTGGTCGTTTTCATAGGATTCCAATGGATGGGTTTTGGTTAGTTTTCATAATTATAATTTATTGATACCATCGGTTTTGATGTATCTGATTTTTTGATCTGACATTGATTGACTTGTTCTTGATAAAAAAGTCAACTTGAATTTGATTGTTTGATTTGTGATAGGATCAATATTTGTATTAAAACTTAAAGTTCCGTCCTCTTTCATTCGCGAATAAATTACCCTTTGGAAGTCCATATGTGCGCATCAAGGCTAGATGAGATCCGTCAAAAAATACGCGAACAAATTAAAGACGAGACAGACAAGACCCTTACTCAATTGGGTGCAAAAGATGCAAGTGTTTTGAGTTCCTCACGTTCTTTGAAGTCTGAATCTCCGCCACAGGCCTTCAGAAGTCGATTTGCTAATGTGTCTGATTCGTCTTCAAGTTTATCTCATTTGTCTCACAAGGTTTTGCCAAGAACTCAATGCAAGGCGCTTTGCATAGGCATGAATCAATATCAATTTTTAAATCCACTAGAAAATGCGACCAGAGACGCACAAGATATGGCCTCAGTCATGAATCACCTAGGCTATGAGGTCACCAGTATCTTTGATCGAGACTCACTACAGACTAAAAGTTATCTCCATCGATTTCTTGCCTCAATTGAGGAAGGCGATGATGTTGTTCTGACCTTTGCTGGGCATGGGGCCTCATTCAATTCTGAAGCGCATTTGTTTCCAATCGATGCATGCCGACGCGAAGACGCCATCAATTTGTATGCTGAGTTCATCGACCAATTGAAGGTAACTGGCGCTAAGTCGGCCGTGATCATTATTGATGCATGTCGAAACCAAGAAAGAATCGACATTGACGATTCCAATACTTCCAATCAAGAAAATTGGGAAGTGTTAGACGATTGGTTTGAACAGTTCAACCTTCCACCCAAGCAGGATTTGTCAAAAAAAGTAATGGACAGATCAAATGCCCCCACTTTTGGGCATGCCATCATTTATTCTGCGTCTCACGACAAAAGTGCAAGCGATGGTGGTGATGACGTTCAAAATGGACTGTTCACCCATTTCTTTAAAACGGAAATTCTCAACCCCAGTTTAAGCTTGACTGAAATTTTTGAAAACGTGAGGGAAAATATGCGAATAGCCTCATCGGGAGCCCAAAGTCCGGCTTTTCACGATGATCTCACTGCGCGCTATTATTTTTTCCCCAAATAACACGTTACGTGTCCAGTTAATTGGCTATCCTCACAGCAATTGATGCCATCTTTTTTCCAGCTTGGTAATTTGTCTCGACGATGAAAAGATATGGCTTTGTTGTCGCAAACCCAATCCATCCGCACTGATGACTTTAAATTTTTTTCACCTTGGTTTGGAATGAAGATGCTATTCATTTGAATTCTTGGTCGCTATCGGGATTGAATCTGGTGGGCAATGCACTGGATTGGGGCTGATACTAGGGTGCTCAAATCCGTAAATAGTATTAAAGTATTAAAATAATGATTTGATGGGTTTTGTATTCAGATATCAGAAGCGATTATTTCTCGCCGAATACCGGGGTTGAGCACAAAGTAATGACGAAATACGTCACCCAAAGTCGGGTCTTTGATGGCCACATTTTGATCTGCTGATGCCTGTTGTTAAAGCGTTTGAAGGTGCAGTCAATCAAGTGGTGCTTTCATCAGACATAGGGGTAAACATAGGCTTGACGCATAGTATCCAAGTCACAAAATGCGAACTGCAAGCAAACAAATGTTGGAGCTCAACGAGATGAAGGAGACTTTGTGAATTCAAAAAATCGTCACGACACCCTGCTGAGCGAGGCTCAGGAGCAAAAGTCAGATTTTTCTGAATCAGAACAGGCCACTCCAACGCCGCTCAAGACAGGTAAGAATAAGAAATCCAATGTCGAGGCAAACGCCAAACGAGTGATCAAAAAATACCCGAATCGTCGTTTGTATGACACCTCCACCTCTTCTTATATTACCTTGAATGAGGTGAAAGATTTGGTAATGCAGGGTGTCGGTTTTTCAGTCGTGGACGCCAAAACCCAAGTCGATCTGACACGTGCCGTCTTGTTGCAGGTGATCTTGGAGGAAGAGACGGCCGGAGCGCCCATGTTCAGTGCCAAGATTTTAGAGAATATGATCCGATTTTATGGTCATGCGATGCAGACCTTCATGGGCAGTTACCTGGAGCAAAATGTTCAGTCTTTTGTTGATTTGCAAATAAAAATGACACAAAACTCAAAGTCCATTTCTCCTGAATTGTGGCTTCAAGTCATGAATATGCAAGCCCCCATGCTGCAAGGAATGATGGGCAGCTACGCCGACGAATCCACTCAAATCTTTCAAAAAATGCAAGAACAAATGCAGGCGAAACTCCAGGAGCAAACCGAGAAAATGGTCGAGTCCTTCAATCTGAAACACCCCCCCAAACAGGCTGACCATTGAAGTCGCCCATTGATACGGTCGATGGCTCTGTGATTTTGGCATTCTTCTTGTAATCAAGTTGTCCAATCAAATCAGGATGGAGAGCTCATTTTTGGGGTTTCTTGGGTTGAGCGCCTATCTTGCAAAAAGGTTTAAATTCATCTTTCAATACCTTGGGTCTGGGCGCTGGGCAACACACAGACGAAATTCGATGTGTCTAGGCCCAAATGGCGCTAAATTGCCGCGATTTGAAGCGACAATAGGGGTATGAATGACGCATTGACCACTTTTCAACTTCCCAAAAAAATAGGGTTTGTGAGCTTGGGTTGCCCCAAAGCCTTAACCGACTCTGAATTAATTCTCACCCGTTTGAACGCTCAAGGTTACGAGACCAGCAAAACCTTTGAGGGAGCTGACTTGGTGATTGTCAATACCTGTGGCTTTATTGATGATGCGGTCAAGGAGAGCCTGGATGCTATTTCTCAGGCTTTGACAGAAAATGGTCGTGTCATTGTGACGGGTTGTTTGGGAGCCAAATCGGATGACGATGGACAAAACTTGGTCCTCAAAACCCATCCTAAAGTTTTGGCGGTCACGGGGCCTCATGCCACAGATGAAGTGATGGCGCGAGTCCAAGAGCATTTGCCACAAGTTTCACAGCCTTTTTTAGATTTAACGCCAGCAACGGTGTCACCAGCTGGCATCAAATTGACGCCAAGGCATTATGCTTACCTGAAAATCTCAGAGGGTTGCAATCACCGTTGCACTTTTTGCATCATCCCATCGATGCGGGGAGACTTGGTCTCAAGACCCATCGGCGATGTTTTGAGCGAAGCCCAGGTGCTGTTTGAGCAAGGCGTGAAGGAATTGTTGGTGATCAGTCAAGACACTTCTGCCTACGGTGTGGATGTGAAATATCAAACAGGGTTTTGGCAAGGCCGTCCGATCAAAACCAAAACCTTGGAATTGGTGCGAGAGTTGTCGCTCTTGGCAACAACCTATGGCGCTTGGGTGCGTTTGCACTATGTGTATCCTTACCCCAGTGTGGACGATTTGATGCCCTTGATGAGCACGGGTGCGGTTTTGCCATATTTGGATGTGCCTTTTCAGCACAGTCATCCCGATGTTTTGGCTCGCATGAAGCGTCCAGCCAATGGCGAGAAAAACTTGGAACGGATACAGGCCTGGCGAAGAGAGTGCCCACAATTGGTGATCCGCAGCACGTTTATCGCCGGTTTCCCGGGAGAGACCGAGTCAGAGTTTCAGCATTTACTGGATTTTGTCCAAGAGGCTCAAATTGATCGAGCTGGATGCTTTGCCTACAGTCCTGTCAAAGGCGCCTTGGCCAATGAAATTCCAGGCATGCTCAGTCAGGAGCTTCGCGAAGAGCGACAGGCCCGATTTATGAAAGTTCAAGAGGACGTGTCGATTCAAAAATTGCGCGCTCGCATTGGGCAAACGATGCAAATCTTGATCGACCACGCACCAGCGGGTGGTAAAAAGGGTGCCGTGGGTCGATGTTACGCCGATGCACCTGAGATTGATGGTGTGGTGAATTTGCTGCCACCCAAGCGCTTGAGTCAACGCTTGAAGGTAGGCAGTTTTGTGCAAGCCTTGGTGGTGGACACTCAAGGGCACGATTTGATTGCGCAGCCGCTTTAAGCAGTATGCGAATTGAGAGGGAGTCGGTCCACTCTATCGGTAACCTTGCGAATAATTTCAATCGCGAGCGGCTACAGATCTAGATTTAAAGAAATCTGACTGGGCAAAGACTTAAAAATAATCTCTTTTTTCTCAAATTCTCCTAAATGTTCTTTGCATAGAGAGAGATCTACTTGTAGTTTTTGTGTGAGGTAGGTGTGAACGCGCGCTAAAAACCGCTCGAACGATGGACTCTGATCAGCGTTAAGCTGGGATGGCACAAATCCCCATTCCTGATCACACTCTTTAAAGTGAATCACGCAATAGTAGCGGTTGATCACCAGGCCATAAATGGAGCTCGAGTACTCAATAAACCCCATGAGTTGCTGGTCCACGTGCTTGACAATCGACAAGGTCAAGGGGACAAAGGATTGGTATTTATTTTCATTCAAACGTGATGAAAATCCGAAATCTTCCTGCCAAACAACTTCAACGATGCTGGCCGCTTCGAAATTGCTGTTGGTTTGAGTTTGAACCATGTGGGGACGCCTTTTAATCATTGCACTATGAAGTAGCGCCAATATAGTTGCTCTGGAGAAACAGTAATATTGTTTAATCGTTAATTAATGGTAATTTTTACCGCTAATTGTTCTATCTACCCCATCAAATCGCATACCTCGCATTCAAAATTCACGACGAGTCAGATCGAGTACAGCCAGCCAAAGTCGTTATAAAAATTATTTGTATTCAATGTTTCTGAGAAATGAGCGTTGTTGCAATTCATTGACGTCTTCGTTGGAATTTGCTAAAGCTACTCAACATGAATTCTAGAAAAGGCTATGTCAAAAGCGACAGAATGAGAACATGCATTGATCATGTTCAAAGCTAAAAGCATATGATTTTTAGAATTAGTTGATGGTGATTCTTTATCGAAAAATAAACAATCATATTGATTTGACTGATTGATTTGATTAGGATTATGAGTGGTCGCGATAACTAAAAAGAGAGACTTGAATCGTCGTGGAACAATTCCAAAATATTAGAACAATGCTACAAATTGTCTTGGCCATACACAATTGGGAGACAGAAAATTTGCCGGAGTTGGATACGTCCAGTGGGCGGTTCATTTTCTTGAATTTATTGAGCTATTTCTGTAATCAGACCAACCCCCTATCGGACTCAACGCCTTTAAAGAGCATCTATCAGACCGATCGAATCAGTGAAAAATCGATTCGCAATAAATTAAAAGATTTTCATGCCGACGGATTGATTCAATTTGTATCGCTGAGTGAGGATATGCGCTCTAAATGTGCAATTCCTACTGACTTATTGATCAGAAAAATTATCAACTATGCCGAGCAAGTGAACTACATCATTCGAAGTCATTACTATTTGGTGGATATCGCAGACCAAGAAGTTGACAAGCAAGGCGTAAAAGACAACGCCATATCTCTCGTCGAGCAAAATCATCAAATACTGACTGACAACTTGCAGCACTATTTGAACAACAAATCTGCAACCAAACTCATGAAGCCCAGTGCCTTGCTGACCAAAGCAGAGCGAGTTGCTTTGTTCGCATTTCAAATTTAGCGAAGGAGCGATAAGGTGGCAAAGAAAGTGATCTGTGTAAAAATAATTTTTGATTCAATCCATCGAATTGAAATGACTGCTTGCGACTTACTGTGTTGGATCGCCTGCATGCAAATTGCCAAATCAGTTTGCTATGCTTGAGAAAATCACTGTGCAATTGGCCAGCGGACAGCCAAGCATCAAAACTTTTCCCTTTAAATTGACCCATTTGGTATCTCAGACCAAAGTGAGGGTCCTCTTTTTCATCACGGCTTTGCTTTTGATGGCCATATGGGGAGGCGCTTATGTGGCGGTGAATGCCGACCAGCAAGTGGTGCTCAGAAAAGGGATCTTGAATCTCCAAAATCTCACCAAAAGCTTCAAAGCCCACACCGAGCAAACGATCAGCACCTCCGACCAAGTGCTAAGGATCATCAACTACCACCGTGAGCAAGGCAGTGACTTGAAGTACAAGGCCCTCAAGAATTACTTTGACCATGGGGTCATTGATACTCGGTTTATCAATCAGATCGGGATTATTGATCCATTGGGTGATTATGTGTTCTCCAACTTACCCAATCCACCCAAAGTCAATTTGGCTGATCGTGAGCACTTTAAGATTCACCAAGAGCATTACCCCTATGGCGTCTTTGTCAGTAAGCCCGTGATAGGGCGTGTGAGCAAGAAGTTGTCAATTCAACTCACCCGAAGAATTGAAGATTCCAGAGGTGGTTTTGCTGGCGTCACAGTGGTCTCCTTCAATCCCAATTATTTGACGGATTTTTATAAAAGCATTGATCTGGGTGAAAAAGGCGTGGTGGCGCTCGTGGGATTGGACCGTGTTTCGAGGGTGATCCAAATCGGAACTCAAGTCGTCAACATGAAAGAAAATGTTGTGGTGAATTTACCCATGGACGTCAACGACAAGATGGAGGGGTCTTTCACCTCCAATCAATTGTTTGATGGGGTCAATCGAGTTTATGCCTTTGAGCGTATCTCTAACCAACCATTGGTGACCATTGTGGGGCAACAAGTCGATGTTCTCCGTGCTGATTCAAACTGGCACAAAGTTATTTTTTACAGCATCGCCGTATTGATTACCTTGATCACAGGTGGTTTTTTAATTTCCAATGTGGAGTATTTGAATCGACTGGCATTGTTGAATTTGGATTTGATCAAAAGTAATCATGAAGTCAAGCAAGCCAATAAGCACAAGTCTGATTTTTTATCATCCATCTCCCATGAACTGAGAACGCCCTTGAACGGAATCATTGGTTATGCAGAGTACATCCACTACACCTCCAAAGAGCCCATGATTCAGTTTCCAGCTCAAATCATCAATGAGAGCAGCAGGCATCTTTTGAAATTGGTCAACATGTTGCTTGATTTGACCCTGGTTGAATCAGGCCGAATGATTTTACAAAATGAAGTCTTCAATTTGACTCAAGTCATTGATGATGTTTGCCAAACTCACCGCAGTCGAACCCATGCTAAAAACTTGCTCTTGAAGTTTGAAAACGATGAAAACTGCCCCGAACTGGTTTGTCTCGACGAGCTCAATTTGAGACGGATTATGAATAACTTGCTTGACAATGCCATCAAATTCAGCAAGGAGGGTGGGGAAATCACTCTGTCTATCCACTATCTGAGGGATATCGATTCCATCTATTTCTCCATCAAAGACAATGGCCACGGGATTCCGGAGGAGATGCACTCTCACGTGTTTGAGAAGTTTTGGCAAAACGAAGATTTCATCACTAGGGTGCATGGTGGTTCTGGCATGGGACTGGCTTTGACACAAAAATTGGTTGCGTTGATGGGGGGGGAAATCAAGTTCAACTCAGCGCAGCATGTGGGCAGTACTTTTTACTTCACAATCCCTCTACAAAAAGTGGACTAAATCATGATCAAAAGTGTATTGGTGGTGGATGATGACTTGGCCAACCGGATGTTGCCAGGCTTGATATTGGGTCAAGAGCGATACCAGGTGAGTGAATGCTCTGACGGAACTCAGGCTTTGACGATGTTGACTCAAAATAAATACGATTATGTTTTGCTCGATATTTCTTTACCCAAAATCAGTGGTATTGACATTTGCAAAACGATACGCGCGAATCAAGAATTGGTCGGCATCAAAGTTTTTGCTTACACGGCACATGCCATGAAGGCACAAACCAAAGAAATACTGTCCTCTGGCTTTGATGACATCTTGATCAAACCCATCAATCGCCAAGATTTATTGAATCTATTCCATTATTGAGCATTCTTGACCTGGGCTTGTTGATCCAAGAGCCAAGGGCAGTGCTGTTCGTCCCATGGTGATTGAAGTCGCCTTCTTCAAACTCTAAGCGCATGATTGACTCTTGGCGAGCTTGATTTACTCAAGTCCATCAGTCATCTCATTTCGCCTTTTATCATTGAGCAGTGGGTTCAATGTATTCATTAGCAATTGACTCAACCCGTTGAGCTTAAAACAAGCTCACCCTCGATGTCCCTCAGTCATCGTGTCATTCGAATGCCTCAAGCATTGGTGGTTTTGTTGATGGCATGAGCAGGTGTAAATAGCGGTAAAAAGTACCACTAATTGATAATTAAAGCATTAAATATACTACTTAAATGTCAAAATAGTTCGCGTTGCTTGGTCACATCCATCGAAGTCGATCAGCTTGAGTTAAATCACCGCGAATTTGATATTAAAGGGATTAAGGGATGCAAAAGCGCACATTTCGCTTCAATAAAAATCAAAAGTCATCCCTCGTTCTATTGTTGATATTGACCACTTGCATTGATGTCGCCAAGGCGTCCAATCAAATGTCCTATGGTTCGCCTGCATTTTTGGGCGATAAATTCACGGGATCTGGACAAATGACTTTGGCCAATGCAGTGAAGAAGTTGATTCCGCATGACATCAAGGTGTTGTTCATGGATGTGGATCCAAACACGGTGACGCGTTGGAGTTATTCCGATGTGTATGTGTTGAACGTGATCACGGATTTTTCAAAGAAGTATCGTTTCAATTGGGAACTCATCGATAACAAATTACTGATCGTTGCGAAAAATGCTCAGCTTCCTGATAAAAGTGTCAATCAAGGCTTGATTGAATTGGGGCATAACAGCGCCAACCCAGTCGACCTGTCGACGAGAACCAGCGCATATGGTGACCAAGCTAGCAAGAGTCTCTCAGTCAAAGAGATCGAACCGATTCAAGAAAAAAAGCGCTTTGAAATACGTTTAGAAGACGAATCCTTGTCGCTGGCCATCAGAAGATGGTCGAGCGAGAACGGCTATCAATTGGTTTGGGATGTCGATAAAGATTTTCCAGCCATCCAAACCAGCTACAGCGATAGCACCTATTTGGCTGCGGTTGGTAACGTCATGCATGACATTGCCAAGACCAACTATCCCATGCACACCTGTGTTTACAACAACAAGGTGGTGAGGGTCTTGCCCCTTTCGAGTCCTTGTGAACGTGCGACTGAGAGGGAGACAACACGTGAAAACTAAGTTCTATGGTCTGGTTTTCATGGTTTTGATTTCGGGGTGTGCCGTCACCACGCAAGAAGCCAATCAAATTACGCAAGAAAAAAAAGATATCGCTGTTGATTTACTCCATCAAGCCAAGTTTCAGCTTGAACAAGAGGGTTTTATGAAACACGTTCAAGGCAATTTCCTCGGTGATACACCGATTGATTTACCCTATTCGTCCAAGTTGCCTCCATTATTTTTTCAGAATCTGACCTTGCGCTCACGTGGGGCTAGTTTTGGAACGATTGCCCAGGCTGCACGCAACATCCAAATTGCGACGGGTCTGCCTGTGCGCGTGAACCCTGATGTGGAGTTGTCCACTCAACTTCCCTCTCAAAATGCAGCGCAATATGTCTCACTAGAGCCTGTCCAGAGTCAAGCTGTCGCAAGTGCTGTATCCGTCAATCGATTGATTAACATTCCGTTGGACTATTCAGGCAGCTTGATCAACTACTTGAATACCATTTGTATTCAAGGCGGGGTCAATTGGGATTGGCGTGAAGGGGGAATCTACATTTACCGTTTGGTCACCAAAACCTTTGTGGTCTCCAATATCACCACTGGGGATTATTCAGTGACCGATTCCATGAACAGAGGCGGGTCGGTGAGTTCTGGAACAACAGGGGTGATCAATGTCACAGGCAATGGAAATTTCAGTAGCGGTTCGAGTATTTCACTGCAGGGCATTATCTCACCCTGGAAAGCATTGTTGGCCGAGCTCAATACGGTCTTGAGCCCATTGGGCAAGCTCAGTGTGAACGACTCTTTGGGCAGTGTGACTGTGACAGACAACAAAGAGAATGTTGCCCGAGTTGAGAAAATTGTGAATCAAGAAAACGCTTCATTTGGCAAGCAAGTGGCCATTGAGGTCAGAGTGATTCAAGTGAGCCTGTCCAAAGAGTCGCAATTGGGTGTCAACTTGGGATTGGTGTATAGCGCCTTGAATTCGTCCCAGACGGCTGCGACCAAAACACTGGCTGCTATTCCTCCCAGCACCACCACATCGACAGCGGCGGGTACGCTCACGTTCAGAGTCCCAGATACGACAAGTCCCTATTCAAACACCAATTTTTCCCTGGCTGCTTTGAATGCGTTTGGTGACATTGTGCAAGATACAGCAACCACTTTGTACACCACCAATCGTGTACCCGTGATGTCGGGTAACTACTCGACCCAGGGTTTTTTGGCGCAAACCACACCTGCTGTTGGCGGTGCTGTCGCGGGAGGATCAGGTGTTCCAGGGTTGACACCTGGATGCAGTCTCAAGATCGCCATGTTCGGTGGGCATTTCAAATCATGGAAGCCTTGATGGCCTTGAATGTGTTGGTCTTTGTGTTGTTGCAGTTCAAGTGTTGGTGCAAATTGATGAATGTCTGAGAAGTTTGAGCCCCGCGAAGACGCGGCTGATCAAGACGTTTTGCTGGGGTCACCCCTAGCGTGGGAGACTTTGGTGATCGTGGTGTCGCACCAGGCTCGCGCCCGAGCATGGCGCAAAGAGCATTGCACTGAGTGCACTCAGTGCGCCGGCCAAAGAATCCTCTGCTCGCGTGAGAGGTGCCAGTGTACAAATCAAAGCTTCTCCAAAGCGGTGTTTGAACCTTCATTTAAAAAGCATAGAATGTTTTAAAGACAAGCCTATCCGTGCTTGACGTTACTCTCCATAGCCAGTAGGTCCGATCATCAAAAAAATTGCCCAACCCAGCGCCTCCATTCAGGAAGAATTTGAAGGCTCAGTCCTAGGACACCGCGACGGGCACGGCTTTGTGCAGCGCGACAGCGGAGCGCCAGACATCTATCTCGCTCAAAACGAGATGCGCGCCGTTTTGCACAAAGACCGCGTCAAGGTCAAGATCATCCGCACCGATGGCAAAGGCAGGCCCGAGGGACGCGTCACCGAAATCATCGAGCGCCCCCTCTATCCCCTGATTGGGAGATTGTTGCAAGAAAACGGTGTTTGGCTCGTGGCCCCGGAAGACAAGCGCTATGGCCACGATGTCATCATCCCCAAAGGGGCCACGGGGGCCGCCAAAGTGGGTCAAGTGGTGGTGGTGGAACTCACCGAGCCCCCCAGTCTTTATGGTCAACCCGTGGGCCGCATCAAAGAGGTCTTGGGTGAGGTCGATGATCCGGGCATGGAGATTGAAATTGCGGTGCGCAAATTCAGTGTCCCCCATGAGTTCTCTGCTGAGTGCTTGAAGTTGGTCAAAACCCTCCCCGACCACGTGCGGCCTCAAGACAGCCTGGGCCGCATTGATTTGACCGATCTGGGATTTGTCACCATCGACGGCGAAGACGCCCGAGACTTCGATGATGCGGTTTATTGTGAGCCGGCCAAAGTGGGGCGCAAAAAGGGCTGGCGTTTGCTCGTGGCCATTGCCGATGTGAGTCACTACGTGCAAACGGGCTCTGCCGTTGATATTGATGCCTATGACCGGGCCACGAGCGTTTACTTTCCACGCCGTGTGATTCCCATGCTGCCAGAAAAGCTCTCCAATGGGCTGTGCTCTTTGAATCCACATCTGGACCGCTTGTGCATGGTGTGTGACATGCTCATCACCACCGAGGGTGTGATCTACGCCTACCAGTTCTATCCAGCAGTCATGCACAGCAAAGCGCGCATGACCTACACCGCCGTGGCTGCGATTTTGGGCAACACCAGAGGCCCGCAAGCCTTGGCCCAAGGCGAGGTGGTGCCGCATTTGATCAATTTGCACGACGTCTATTTGGCCCTCTTGAAGTCGCGTCAAGTGCGCGGTGCGGTGGACTTTGAAACCACCGAGACACAAATCGTTTGTGATGAAAATGGGCGCATTGAGAAAATCATTCCCCGCGTGCGAAATGAAGCCCACCGCTTGATAGAAGAGGCCATGCTCGCCGCCAATTTCTGTAGCGCAGACTTCATCTTGGGCTCCAAAAACCCAGGCCTGTACCGTGTTCATGAAGGGCCCACGCCAGAAAAACGCGAGACCTTGAAGACGTACTTGAAAGCCGTGGGCGTGGGCCTCACCATCAGCGAAGACCCCAAGCCAGGCGAGTACCAAGCCATCGCCAAGGCGACCCAAGAACGCCCCGACGCGCAGCAAATTCACAGCATGCTGCTGCGCTCCATGCAGCAAGCCATCTACACGCCCATCAACAGTGGGCATTTTGGCTTGGCATTTGAGGCCTATACCCATTTCACCAGCCCCATCCGGCGCTACCCTGACCTCTTGGTGCACCGTGTGATCAAGGCCATTTTGGAGAAAAAACGCTACCAGTTGCCGGCCCTTCCCACGCCCGGTGAGTCCCACGCCAGGCTGGCTCGGCGCATGGCCAGCAAATCGGCGAACACGGCCAAAAAGCCCGTTGAGTCCCAAGACAATTTAAGCCCCGAGACACTGGCTTGGCAAGCGGCTGGACTGCACTGCTCGGCCAATGAGCGTCGTGCCGATGAGGCTTCCAGAGACGTGGAAGCGTGGCTCAAGTGCAAATTCATGCGTGAGCACTTGGGTGAGGAATACAGCGGCGTCGTGACCGCTGCCATGGGTTTTGGGATTTTTGTGACCCTGGACAATTTGTACGTCGAAGGGATGGTTCACATCACGGAGCTTGGCGGTGAGTATTTCCGCTTTGACGAAGCGCGCCAAGAATTGCGTGGTGAGAGAACGGGCATTCGCTACGCCATTGGCACACGGGTGCATGTGCAGGTGAGCCGCGTTGATCTTGATGGTCGAAAAATTGATTTCAGACTCGTGCGCGACGATATTGAAAAAGCTCGTTCTGCCAAAGAGCCCATTCCTTCCAAGTCTGCGCGTAAAAAAATGGCAGGCGCATCCTCGGCAAAGCCCAGCCATGGCGCCAAGCCTTCCCTCTTGCCGGCCTTGGGTGGCGCACCGCTGCAAGGCGCACGATTTGGCAAAGGCGCCAAAGCCAGTGCTCAAAAGACCCCGCGCGGCCTCACCTCAGGCTCGGTCACGGGGGCTGGAGCCGGCATGGGCTTGCGCACTGAGTTGGCTCGCTCTCCTTTGGACTCGCTCAAAGGGGCCGTTAAAAAAGCCGCGGCCAAAAAGAAAAGTAAAAAAAGCAAACGCTAAGCCCCCCAGAGCTCGCAAGCATTGGCGTGGTTTAGAGCGGGCTTGAGGAAAGGATGGTCTTTTAAACCATCAGCTCAGCATGAGCTCGGGCCATTGAGCTGGCGAGACTTCTTGGTCCATCATGGCGGCGAGCAGTTGGGCGCTCGCGCAACTCAGAGCCCAGCCGCTCGAACCATGCCCGACGTTGAGCCACACGCCGCTCACGGGTGTCGGGCAGATCAAAGGCGTGCCTTTGGCCCGCATGGGGCGCGAGCCTTTCCACACCTGGACTTGTTGGCTCCAGTCACTCGCTTTGGGAAACCAATCTTCAAGCACTTTGTACAGTGTCTTGATGGCCTTGGGGTTGTGCTCTTTTGTCGCTCCCCCAAGCTCCATGACACCCGCGACTCTGACACGGTTGCCTTGGCGCGTGATGGTCACTTTGTACTTGTCGTCCATCAAGCCGCAGCGCGGCGCATCCAGTGGCTCCTTGATCATGGCCGTCAAAGAGTAGCCATGAACGGGCATGATGCCGGTGTTGAGCTTGAAATTTCTCAAAACCGTCTCGCTCAGGGTGCCCGCACAGACCACCGTGGCATCGAAATGCAGTTTCTCTGAGCCACACACGAGTTCACGCGGGTTGTTCGGGTCCAGGGCTTGCACATCGGCCTTGAAGCGAAACTCAACGCCGAGCTTTTCCGCCTCATCTCGAATGGCCATGGTGAATTGCCGGCAATTGGCGACTTGATCTTGGGGCAAGTGGATGGCGCCAGCCAAGGTGGTGGAGCTCTCCAGTGCGGGCTCTTTGTTCAGGAGCTCTTGCGGCGTGAGCAACTGGTAGGGGATGGCTTGGGCGCTCAAGTAGGGCAGGGCCAAGAGCGCTTGCTCCCAAGCTTTGGCGTCGCGGTAGAGCAAGTTGTAGCCTTGCACTTGCTCGTACTCCAGGCGAAACAAGTTGGAGATCTCTTTCATGCGCGCTTGGCTCATCAAGGCCAATCGCTGCATGGCGCTGCGGTGCAGCCAGTAGGGGTCGGGCTTGGAGGCCTTCCAGCTCTGAGCCATCCATTGGAGCTCTTCGGCGTTGGGGAAATGCATCAAAAAACTGGCGTTTTTGGAAAAACAATCTCTGAGCAGTCGCCCAGGCATGCCCGGCTCGGCCCAGGGCGTCACGTAGCCAGCGGAAATCACCCCCGCGTTGGCAAAACTCGACTCTTCGGCACAGGTTTGGTTTTTCTCAAACACCGTCACATGGTGGCCTCTCAAGGCGAGCTCAAAGGCCGTCGTGACCCCAATGACGCCTGCACCAATGACGGCAATGTGTTGGTGCGTCATGAAGGACGCACCAGGCTGCAAGGGCATTGGCCGCGATGAGGGAGTGGTTTTGGCAATAAGTGGGGCATCAAGGGGATCAAAGTGGCCGCTCGCGAGCAGTGAAGGGGGGCGAAATGAGACAAAGCCGTGGGGTCGGTGGGGGGTGGGACTTGAGTGTTGAGGGACGAATTGTGCTACAATTGATGGGCTCAGGCGGGGACGAAAGTCACGCCTGGGTTAATCTCAAACCATCTCATCCAAGGTGTCAAGGTGTCTCAGAGCTTACCCCATTTTGGGGCGACTCTTCAAGGACCTTGATTTCGAGATGGATTTTAGTCCCAACCTTTTAGGAAATCACCATGTCAGTATCTATGCGCGAAATGTTGGAAGCGGGTGTTCACTTTGGACACCAAACACGCTTTTGGAATCCCAAGATGGCCCCCTTCATCTTTGGTCACCGCAACAAAATTCACATCATCAATTTGGAAAAAACGCAGCCCATGTTTGAAGAGGCTGTGAAGTTTGCACGTCAATTGTCAGCCAACCGTGGCACGATATTGATGGTGGGCACCAAGCGCCAAGCGCGCGAGATTGTGGCCACTGAGGCGCACCGCGCGGGCGTGCCTTTTGTCGAGCAGCGTTGGCTCGGTGGCATGCTCACCAACTTCAAAACTGTCAAATCCTCCATCAAGCGTCTCAAAGAGATGAAAGTCCAGCAAGAAGCGGGACTTGACGCCATGAGCAAAAAAGAACAATTGACCTTCACCCGTGAAATCGAGAAATTGGAAAAAGACATTGGCGGCATCCAAGACATGGCCACCTTGCCCGACGCCATCTTCATCATTGACGTGGGCTACCACAAGATCGCTGTGGCCGAAGCCAAAAAGCTCGGTATTCCTTTGATTGGAGTGGTGGACTCCAACCACTCTCCAGAAGGCATTGATTTTGTGATTCCAGGCAACGACGACTCCTCCAAAGCGGTCACCTTGTACGCCAGAGCCATTGCGGACGCCATTCTTGAAGGCCGAGCCAATGCGGTCAATGACGTCGTCACCGCCATCGCTGAGGCCCGCGAGGACCACGAGCATGCTCATGACGAGCACGATGCCGCGACCCCAGCGGCCTAAAACGCCCCAGGGCTTGGGCACTGGCGCAGGCGCTGATCACTCGGGTTGCACCAGGCCTTTGAGCCTTTGATGCCCCGCTGTCAGATACCCCAGGGGCTATGCGTAGCCCCTTTTTAGCGAGCGAATGCAGCTGAACCTGGCTCCTTGGGCAAGAGGCTTCACCAAACTGAAAAATTAGATCGATAAGATCCAAACCACAAACTGGAGTACAGACAAGATGGCAACAATCACAGCAAGCATGGTGGCCGAACTCAGAGCCAAAACCGATGCCCCCATGATGGAGTGCAAGAAAGCCCTGACCGAGTCCGACGGCGATATGGTCAAGGCCGAGGAAATCTTGCGCGTCAAACTCGGCTCCAAAGCCGGCAAAGCCGCTTCTCGAGTCACGGCCGAGGGCGTGGTTTTTGCCCATATGCATGGCCAAACAGGCGCCTTGATCGAGGTCAACTGCGAGACCGATTTTGTGACCAAAAATGACAGCTTCTTGGCCTTGGCCAAGGGGGCGGCCGAGTTGCTCGCCCACCACCAACCCCAGAGCTTGGAAGCCTTATCGGCACTGGCTTATTCACAAGACGGCTTTGGCCCGACTTTGGAAGACGTCAGAAAAGGCCTCATTGGCAAGATCGGTGAGAACATGAGTTTTCGCCGCTTCAAAATCATCTCTGGCGCCCATCAGGTGACCTCTTATTTGCACGGCACGCGCATCGGTGTGCTCGTGGAGTACAGCGGTCAAGAGGCGCCCGCGCGCGACGTGGCCATGCATGTGGCCGCAATGAAGCCCGTGGCATTGACTTCGGCCGAGGTGCCCGCAGAGTTGATCGAGCGCGAGAAATCGGTGGCTGCGGCCAAGGCCGCCGAGTCCGGCAAGCCCGCCGAGATTGTGCAAAAGATGATCGACGGCGCGGTGCAAAAGTATTTGAAAGAAGTCTCCTTGTTTGACCAGACCTTTGTCAAAAACGACAAACAAACGGTCGAGCAAATGCTCAAGGCCGCCAACACTCAAGTGAAATCCTTCACCATGTATGTGGTGGGTGAGGGCATCGAGAAAAAGGTCGATGACTTTGCGGCCGAGGTGGCCGCCCAAGTCGCCGCGGCCAAACAAGCTCATTAAAGACGGCAACCATCAACAGGGGACTGAGAGTCCCCTTTTTTATGGCCCCAAGCGCGGCTCTGACCCCCTCCAATGCATGGGGGGCCTCAGACACGCTACACTTTCATCCCATCAACCCTAGAGGAGCACCACCCCCATGTCCATGCCAAAGCCTGCCCACCAACGTATTTTGCTCAAGTTGTCCGGTGAAGCTTTGATGGGGGACGATGCTTTTGGCATCAACCGCGCCACCATTGTTCGCATCGTGGAGGAAATCGCCGAGGTCACGCGCCTGGGCGTGGAGGTGGCTGTGGTGATCGGTGGGGGCAATATTTTTCGCGGCGTGGCCGGCGGCGCAGTGGGCATGGACCGCGCCACGGCCGACTACATGGGGATGCTGGCCACGGTCATGAACGCTTTGGCCTTGGCCGACACCATGAACAAGGCCGGACTCACCGCTCGGGTGATGTCGGCCATTGGTATTGAGCAAGTCGTGGAGCCTTATGTGCGCCCCAAGGCCCTTCAGTACTTGGAAGAGGGCAAGGTGGTGGTCTTTGCCGCTGGGACGGGAAACCCATTTTTCACCACCGACACCGCGGCTGCTTTGAGGGGCGCTGAGATCGGTGCCGAATTGGTCTTGAAGGCCACCAAGGTTGATGGCGTTTACTCGGCCGACCCGAAAAAAGACCCGCACGCTACGCTGTACCATAAAATCAGTTTCGATGAGGCGATTCAAAAAAACCTCGGCATCATGGATGCCACCGCTTTTGCCCTGTGCCGCGATCAAAAGCTGCCGGTCAAAGTGTTCTCCATCTTCAAAAATGGGGCCCTTAAAAGAGTCGTGATGGGTGAGGATGAGGGCACCTTGGTGTATGCTTGAAGGTTCAAGCCTACTCGCGCCTTCTGGTGGGTTGGCCCGGGTCGTGGAGACTTTGCATGGACGGTGAGGCCGACTTGTTCACCCCTTGCCATTGACCCCCCCCAAAAAAAATGAGCGCAGTCCAAGGCCTGGGCTGCCCAAAGACACAAGAGGATCCGATTCATCATGAGCACCATTGCTGAGATCAAAACCCAAACTGAAACCAAAATGACCCAATCCATGTCGGCACTGGGCTCGGCGCTGAGCAAAATCCGAACCGGTCGCGCCAATCCAGGGCTGTTGGACTCGGTGATGGTTGACTACTACGGCAACCCCACCCCCATTGGCCAAGTGGCCAATGTGTCGCTGCTCGACGCGCGCACCATCAGCGTGCAGCCTTGGGAGAAGGGCATGGGCGCCAAAATTGAAAAAGCCATCCGCGACAGCGACTTGGGGCTCAACCCAGCGAGCATGGGCGACTTGATCCGCGTGCCCATGCCCGCCATGAGCGAAGAGCGCCGCCGCGAGATGACCAAGGTCGTGCGCAACGATGGCGAGGGTGCCAAAGTGGCGGTGAGAAACTTGCGCCGAGATGCCAATGAGTCCATCAAAAAACTCGTCAAAGACAAACTGGCCAGCGAAGACGATCAAAAACGCGCTGAAGCCGATATCCAAAAAATGACCGACAAATACATTGTCGAAGTCGACAAACTGGTGGCGGCCAAAGAGCAAGAGATCTTGGCGGTCTGATCGCTTGAAGCATTATGGGTGGCCCATCGGCCGGCCAAGCTCACCGAGCTTAAGCCGTTTGCACGCCTTGTCACGGCCTGAGGCTTCGCTCGCGCTGGGTCAACACGCGGTGGATGGCCCGCTGTCTTGGAATGCGCTTCATGGAGGACAAAACTGATGCTCAAGACTCGCATCTTGACCGCCGTGGTGCTCTTACTCTTGTTCATTCCCGCCTTGCTGATCGAGCGCCATGAGCCCTGGCTCATGCTCACCTTGGTGTTGATGGTCCTGGCCGCTTGGGAATGGGGACGTGCCATCCAAGCCCAAGCCCAGACACAAGACCCAGCACCAGCACCAGCACCAGCACCAGAGTCATTCTCAGCGGGCAACCCACCCCTGCCCCTGGGTGAGTCCGCGCCCAACGCTGTCTTGAGCTATGCCCTAGCAGCGCTCACGGCCCTGGGTGGCGGCTGCATTTGGGTGGCCAATGGGTTTGAAATCTTGCCCACGTGGGCCTCGGTCCTTTTGGGGCTGTTGTGGATTTATTTTTTCTCCTTGTTGTTCATGGGTGGGCTCGCGCGTTGGGCGCGCGCGCCGCTGTGGTTCAAGGCCATGGCGGGGTGGTGTGTGCTGCTTGGGACGTGGTGGTCCATTGCCGTGGCCCAAGAGGTGGGGAGTGCCTTTTTGCTCTCCATCTTGTGTGTGGTTTGGGTGGCCGATGTCTGTGCTTATTTTGGCGGCAAGGCTTTGGGTCGGCACAAGCTCGCGCCCCAGCTCTCGCCGGGCAAGACTTGGGAGGGGGTGGCCTCCGGAGTGGTGGGGGTGGGCTTGTTGGCCTATGCATGGCTCCAAGCAGCGCCCATCCTGCACAGGGGCGAAGACAGCCTCTTTGCCTTGCTGTGGCGCCATGGGGCATGGACGACAGGGCTTGGTTTGACGGTCTTGGTGGCGGTGAGTGTGATGGGCGATTTGTTCGAGTCCTTGGTCAAGCGCAGTTCGGGTTTGAAGGACAGCAGCCATTTGTTGCCAGGCCACGGCGGTGTATTGGACCGCGTCGACGCGTTGCTGCCGACACTGCCCTTGGCCGTCACGATGATGGCTTACTTGCGCTAAGACGGGTGAAGACCCCCTAGAATGGTGCCACGAATTTCACCTGAGCTTGAGCCATGACACAAAACATCACCATCTTGGGTAGCACCGGCTCCATTGGTCAAAGCACCTTGGATGTGGTGTCTCGCCACCCTGAGCGCTTTGCCGTGTTTGCCTTGAGTGCCAAGGACAATGTGGACAAGTTGCTCGCGCAGTGCCAGGCCTTTGAACCCGTCTATGCCGTCTTGATGGACAGCGCCAAGGCCCAGGCTTTGGCCCAGGCATTGAACAAGCAGGGTCTGCGCACCGAGGTGCTGTGCGGCCCCCAGGCCTTGGACCAAGTGGCCAGCGACTCCGCGGTGGATGTGGTGATGGCTGCCATTGTGGGGGCGGCCGGTTTGTCTTCTTGCCTGGCCGCGGCTCGAGCGGGCAAGCGCCTCTTGTTGGCCAACAAGGAAGCCTTGGTGGTGGGCGCGCGGGTTTTCATGGACGCGGTGCAAGAAGGCAAAGCTTCGCTCTTGCCCATTGACAGTGAGCACTCGGCCGTGTTCCAGTCCTTGCCAGAGGACCAGAGCACGTGGTCCACGCGTGTGCAAAAAATCATTTTGACGGCCTCGGGTGGCCCCTTTCGAACGCGAGATCCTGACACCTTGCACTCGGTCACTGTTGAAGAGGCGTGTGCCCACCCCACTTGGGTGATGGGGCGAAAAATTTCCGTGGACTCTGCCACCATGATGAACAAAGCTTTGGAGGTGATCGAGGCGCATTATTTGTTTGGCCTGCCCCCCGAGAAACTCGAAGTCGTCATCCATCCCCAAAGTGTCATCCACTCGATGGTGGAGTATGTGGACGCCTCGGTCGTGGCGCAATTGGGCACACCCGACATGCGCGTGCCCATTGCCTATGGCTTGAGTTGGCCCGATCGCATCGCCTCGGGGGCCAAGGCGATCAACTTCTCCACCCTCTCGGCCTTGAGCTTTGAATCCTTTGAAGATCGTGACCACCTCAGGCGCTACCCGGGTCTTGCGCTCGCTTGGCACGTGCTCCAAGCGCCGAGCGGGAGCACCGCGGTGCTCAACGCGGCCAATGAGGTGGGTGTGGGGGCGTTCTTGTCGGGGGAGATTGGGTTTTTACAAATTCACCACCTCAACACCGAGACCTTGGGTGCTTTCGCTCCAGCTGTGGCCCACACCTTGGACGATTTGATCGCCATTGACCACGAAGCCAGGCGTGTGGCCCAGCAAATCATCGCGCGCTGGGGCTCAAGGTCTTGAGTCCTCCTTCTCACCGTTGGGTTTAACGCAGGGAACTTTTGATGCAAAGTTTATGGGCTTTTTTAGCCGCGCTGGCTGTGCTGGTGGCTGTGCACGAGTACGGCCACTACAAAGTGGCGGTGCTTTGTGGTGTGCGTGTGCTGCGCTTCTCGCTGGGCTTTGGTCCCGTGCTTTATCGCCGCCCCTTTGGTCCAGCGTTTGCGCTGGGCCCCTCAAGAGAGCCAGCCAGTCACCGTGACGGGGAAGGTGAGGCTCAAGCTGACCAAGCGCTTGGGGGCAGCAGCAGCCGTCGCCAAGGCACTCTGGAGCGCAGCGAATTTGTGTTGAGCTTGATCCCGCTGGGCGGCTATGTGTCGTTTTGGGATGAGGCCCATGTGCAAGAGCGCGCTCTCACCGAGCCCTTGAGTGATCACGACCGAGCGGCTCTTTTTGAGTCGCAAAGCTTGTTCAAGAGGAGTTTGATCGTGCTGGCAGGCCCCCTGGCCAATTTACTGCTGTGCGTGCTGCTCACTTGGGTCATGTATCTTTGGGGCGTGGAGCAAATGGCGCCGGTGTTGGCCAGTCCCGTGCCCGCATCGGTGGCTCAAAAACTGGGCTTTGAGGCCGGTGAGCGTGTGCTCTCGGTGGGGATTGGAGGGCGTGCGCCGCACCAAGTCGAGAGCTTGGAGGATTTTGAGGAGCAACTCGAGTCACTCAGGCGCGAGCACCTCGATGCCGTGGTGTGGACGCAAAAGGCACAGGCCCCAGGGGTCCAACAACGCCATGATCTGCCTTGGTCTTTGGAGGACGTGCCCGACAACTTGGAAGCCCTGGGCTTTCAAGGTCCTTACCGCGCAGCGGTGATTCAAAGTGTCAGTGCCGCCAGCCCCGCAGAGCGCGCCGGCTTGAAGCCCCAAGACCGGGTGATCTCGGTGGACGGGGTGGCCGTGAGCGATGCGGCCGACTTGAGGCGACGAATTGCACAAAGCTTGCAGGGCACTCAGGCTCAAGACATGGCTTGGCAGATCGTTCGCGAGGCAGGGCCTGAGGGTGTTCAAGGGGGTGGGGGTGAACCAGCCGTGCGCTCTGAGCCCGGTGAGATCGGTGAGATCGGTGAACACCGCTCTCGCATTCGGCCCGAGTCGCTTGAGCAAACCCTCAACTTCACGCTGCGCGCGACCCCACACGAGGATCGTGCTGGGGTCTTTTCTGCTCGGGTGGGCATTTACTTAGGCGGCAAAGAGGAGCGTGTGACGGTTCAATCGGGTCCGTGGCGAGCCTTCACTCGTGCGCTGCACACGAGCCTTGACTGGATGGGCCAAACCTTGAAGGCCATGGGTCAACTCTTTGCCACCTCTGAGTCTTGGTCCAATTTGGGCGGGCCATTGACTTTGGCCAAGTATGCTGGGCAGTCTGCGGGTTTGGGGCTGTCGGCGTATTTGGCGTATTTGGGTCTGGTGAGCGTCAATTTGGGTATTTTTAATTTGCTCCCCATACCGGTGCTCGATGGTGGCCACTTGCTCGCCTATGCCTGGCAAGCCTTGACGGGTCGAGTCATTGGCGCTGCTTTGTGGGGCAAAATCCAACGCTTGGGGCTGATGGTGGTGTTGATTTTGACGCTCTTGGCTTTGAGAAACGACATCGTGCGCTGGTGGATAGGGTGAAAAGTGGCCCCTTGAAACCTTGGGCGGTGTGCAATTGAGTCACGCTTGGGTGTTTGTGAGGCGTCTTGGTCATTTATACTCGCAGCAGCACACCCTCATCAGCAATTTGAACGACCCCAAACCCCTAGCCCGATCATGCCCTCACTTTTTACGCGTTTTTTTGCTTCCCTGATCGTGGTCTTGGGTGCCATGGTGCTCACGCCTTTGAGCGTGCACGCCACTGAGCCATTTGTGATGACCGATATCCGCGTGGAAGGCTTGCAGCGCGTGGAGCCCGGCACGGTGTTCGCCTCCTTGCCCTTCAAAGTGGGCGAGACGTATTCGGATGAAAAAGGCACAGCGGCCATTCGTTCGCTTTTTTCCTTGGGACTCTTTAAGGACGTGCGCATCCAAACACTGCAAGCGGTGGTGCTCGTGATCGTGGAGGAGCGGCCCATCATCTCCAGCGTCGAATTCGTGGGCACCAAAGAGTTTGACAAAGACACCCTCAAAAAAGCCCTGCGTGAAATTGGACTCTCCGATGGTCGCCCCTTTGATAAAGCCTTGGCCGACCGTGCCGAGCAAGAAATCAAGCGCCAGTACATCAACAAGAGTCTTTACGGCGCGGAGATCACCAGCACCATCACCCCCATTGAGAGAAACCGCGTGAACCTCACCTTCAGCGTGATCGAGGGCGATGTCGCCAAGATCAAAGAAATACGCTTGCAAGGAAACCATTTTTTCAGCGAATCGGATTTGAGAAAACAGCTCGATTTGAACACCGGTAACTGGCTGTCGTGGTACACCAAGTCCGATCGCTATTCGCGCACCAAGCTCAACGCCGATTTGGAAACTTTGAAGTCTTTTTACCTCTCGCGAGGATTTTTGGAGTTTCGCATCGACTCCACCCAGGTGTCGATTTCACCCGACCGTCAAAGCATTGTGATCACCGTCAACATCACCGAGGGCGATCGTTTTGTCGTGTCTGACATCTCTTTGGAGGGCTACTATTTGGGGCGTGAGGATGAGTTCAAGGCCTTGATCACCGTCAAGGCCGGGCAGACCTACAACGCCAACGACGTGAGCCTCACCACCAAGGCGTTCACCGATTACTTTGGCAACTTTGGTTTTGCATTCGCACGCGTGGAGCCTCGCACCGAGATAGACCGCAGCACCAACCAGGTCAAACTCGTGCTCCAAGCCGATCCGTCTCGACGTGCCTACGTGCGGCGCATCAACTTGGCGGGCAACACCAGGACGCGCGATGAGATCATTCGCCGCGAATTCAGACAAATGGAGTCGGCCTGGTACGACGGCGACCGCATTCGCCTCTCGCGCGACCGCGTCGAGCGCTTGGGCTACTTCAAAGAGGTGAACATCGAGACCCAAGACGTCCCCGGCTCGCAAGACCAAGTCGATTTGCTCGTCAACGTGGTGGAAAAGCCCACAGGATCCTTGCAGTTGGGGGCTGGTTTTTCGTCTTATGAAAAGCTCTTCGTCACCTTTGGCATCACCCAAGACAATATCTTTGGTACGGGTAACTTTTTGGGCACCCAGGTGAGCACCAGCAAGTACAACCAAGTCTTCACCATCAACACCACCAATCCGTATTTCACCGAGGATGGTATCTCCAGAACGTTTGAGTTTTCTCACCGCTCTCAGCGCCCCTACAACGACGAGGCGGGGAATTACCGCATGGTCACCTCAGGCCTGGGGATGCGTTTTGGCGTTCCAGTGACCGAGCTCGACCGGGTGGTGGCGGGCATCACGGCTGAGCAAACGCAAATTGTGCCTGGCACCAGCATTCCGGCCTCTTACTTGGATTACGCCAACCGTTTTGGCTTCACCACGACATCGTTTCCGATGAACTTGGGCTGGATTCGCGACTCCAGAGACAGCGTGATGGCGCCCACCCGAGGCACCTTTGCGCGGGCCTATTCCGATGTGTCTTTCCAAGGCGCGCTTCGCTATGTGCGCGCGGGCTCCCAGTACCAGTACTTCATCCCCTTGTCCAAGCAGTACAGCATCGCTTTGAATGGCGAGGTGGGAGCCGGTCGTGGTCTCCAAGGCCAGCCCTTTCCCATCTTCAAAGACTATTACGTGGGGGGCTTGGGCTCGGTGCGAGGCTTTGACCAGGGCTCACTGGGGCCGCGTGACATCACTGGCTTGGTGGTGGGGGGGGCTAAAAAAGTTGTGGGCAACGCCGAGTTTTACCTCCCTTTCCCGGGAGCTGGGAACGACAAATCGCTGCGCTTGTACAGCTTCTTTGACATCGGTAACGTCTTTGGTGAGTTTGAACCCATCAAGCTCCAAAGCTTGAGGAGCTCCTACGGCCTGGGGATCAGTTGGGTCTCTCCCATGGGCCCACTGCGATTTGCCATCGCCAACCCCGTACACATCCTTCCTGGAGATAGAATCCAGAAATTGCAATTCCAAATTGGGACATCGTTTTAATGAACACTATTTTGCGTCACATTTTTTTCTCCCTCATCATGCTGGGCGCCGTTTGGGCCGCTCACGCGCAAGAGTTTCGAGTGGGCTACGTCAACACCGACCGAATTTTCCGCGAAGCCAACACCGCCAAGGCCGCCCAATCCAAGCTCGAACAAGAGTTCTCCAAGCGTGAGCGCGATTTGGTCGACATGGGCAACAGTCTCAAGAGTGCCTCGGAAAAACTCGACCGCGACGGCCCCACACTGCCCGAGTCCCAGCGCATGAGCCGGCAAAAAGCGGTGATTGAGCTCGATCGTGATTTCCAGAGAAAACGCCGCGAATTTCAAGAAGATTTGAACACCCGCAAAAACGAAGAATTCCAACAAGTCTTGGAAAAAGCCAACCGCGTGGTGCGCCAAGTCGCTGAGAGTGAAAAATACGACCTCGTGCTCCAAGAGGCTGTCTACATCAACCCCAAGCACGACATCACCGACAAAGTGATCAAGGCCATCAACGCCAATGCGGGCGGCTCAAGCCCCGCGTTTGGCAACACCAACGGCTCGGGTTTGTCGCCAGCTCCAGGGCCAGGGCCCGGTCCGAGCAGCAAATAATCGCCCAAGGTCTACGTGCAGGCCAAGCTCGCTGACATCATTCAAGCCCTGGGGGGGCAGTTGCGTGGCTCGCCAGACACGGTCTTGTCGTCGATCAAGCCCCTGGCCCAGGCGACACCTGAGGCGCTCAGCTTTTTAAGCCATGCGCGCTACGCCCAGGAGCTGCAAACCACCCAAGCCGGCGCTGTCATCGTCTCTGGCGAATCCGCTGCCTTGGCACGCCCCGAGCAGGCCTTGATCGTGACCGCCCAGCCCTATTTGTACTATGCCCGATTGTCACAGTGGTGGGCCAAGAGAGCGCGCGAGCATGACCGCCTCGCCGACGGCGAGCGTGGTGCGCCCGAGCCGGCCCAGATTCACCCCAGCAGCGTCGTGCACCCCCAGGCTCAGGTCGCGGCCAGTGCACGCGTGGGGCCACTGTGTGTGATCGAGCGTGGCGCCGTGGTCGGTGAGGGCACCTGGCTCAAATCCCACGTGAGCGTGGGCGAAGGCTGTGTCATAGGGCGCGACTGCATCTTGCACGCTGGGGTCGTGGTGGGCGCAGACGGTTTTGGGTTTGCCCAAGACTCCCAGGGGCATTGGATCAAAATCGAACAACTCGCTGCCGTGCGCATTGGCGACGGCGTGGAGATCGGGGCCAACACGTGCATCGACCGCGGTGCCTTGGTCGACACGGTCATTGAAGACGGTGTGAAATTGGATAACCTCATTCAAATCGGTCACAATGTGCACATCGGTGCGCATTCTGCCTTGGCCGGCTGTGTGGGTGTGGCTGGGAGCGCCACCATCGGGCGGCATTGCACGGTGGGCGGCGGGGCGGTGATTTTGGGTCACTTGAGCTTGGCCGACTCGGTGCACATCTCGGCAGCGAGTGTGGTCACGCGCTCCATTGCTGCGGCGGGGCACTACAGTGGATTTTTCCCGCTCGATGACAACGCCCAGTGGGAGAAAAATGCCGCCGCCTTAAAGCAGCTTCACCGACTGCGACAACGAATTTTGACACTCGAGCGTGAGAACGCTTTGCGCAAGGGACCCCCAGCATGATCATGGACATCCACCACATTCTCAAACAACTCCCCCACCGATATCCGATTTTGCTGGTCGATCGGGTGCTCGAGCTCGAGAGCGGTAAACGCATCAAAGCGCTCAAAAACGTCTCCATCAACGAGCCCTATTTTGTCGGTCACTTCCCCCACCGT
This sequence comes from uncultured Burkholderiales bacterium, assembly GCA_903844385.1. GTDB lineage: Bacteria > Pseudomonadota > Gammaproteobacteria > Burkholderiales > Burkholderiaceae_C > Limnohabitans. The sequence continues at coordinate 104,075 of CAIMTJ010000018.1, read as the reverse complement.
CCAGTGATGCCTGGGGTGTTGATCTTGGAAGCCTTGGCGCAAGCGGCAGCGCTGCTGAGTTTTGATATTCTTCAAACCTCGAGCGACTCGGAGTCGGTTTATTATTTCGCTGGCATTGATGGGGCGCGCTTTAAACGACCCGTGGAGCCTGGGGATCAGTTGATCCTGGATGTGGAGCTCGACCGCATGCGAGCCGGTATTTTTAAATTCAACGCCAAAGCCTGGGTGGCCTCGGATTTGGTGTGCGAGGCGCAGTTGATGTGCACCTCCAGAGCCATCGAGCCGACCAAGCCCGCGTGAGAGTGGGCCCCAAGCCTGGAGCGCTGGCTGGGGTCCTTGGGGGCGCTAGACTGCAGCGCGCAATGGGCTCTAAGCCATTGATCTTTAGAAATTGATTTGCAGACGTTGACCTTTCTTTCTTTTTGAGTTCTAGCCCATGACCCTCATTCACCCAAGCGCCCTCGTTGACCCCAAGGCTGAGTTGGACAGCAGCGTTCGGGTGGGCCCCTACACCACCATCGGTCCGCACGTGCGCATTGCGCGTGGCACCTCCATTGCAGCACATTGCGTGCTCGAAGGTCACACCACCATCGGTGAAGACAACCAGATCTTTCAGTTCAACTCCTTGGGCGCCGTGCCGCAAGACAAGAAATATGCTGGCGAGCCCACTCAACTCGTGATTGGTCAGCGCAATGTCATCCGTGAGTTTTGCACCTTCAACATTGGTACTGCGCTTGACAAGGGGGTCACGCGACTCGGTGACGACAACTGGATCATGGCCTATGTGCATTTGGCCCACGACTGCCAAGTGGGCAGTCACACCATTTTTGCCAACAACACCCAGCTTGCCGGTCACGTTGAAGTGCAAGACTGGGTGATTTTGGGCGGGTTCACCGTCGTGCACCAATTTTGTCGCATTGGTGCGCACAGTTTCACGTCCATGAATGCGCTCCTCTTTGCCGATCTCCCCCCCTTTGTCATGTGCCAAGGGCAGCCTGCCAAGGCGCGGTCGATGAATTTTGAGGGCTTGAAGCGGCGGGGTTTTTCACCCGCGCGCATCAAGGTCGTCAAAGACATGCACAAGGCCTTGTACCGAGACGACCTCACCTTGCAATCGGCCATGGAGCGCATTGCTCAATTGGGTGTCGATCACCCCGAGGCCGCCCAGGATGTGGGCGACATGCTCACCTTTTTGTCGCACACGCCCAAAGACCGCGGCATCGTGCGCTGACGCCGCCATGCCAGGATTGCCCGAGTTCATCCAGACCCAGACCTCCCCCACCACCATGGCGATGGTGGTGGGGGAGGCCTCGGGTGACTTGCTCGCAGCCCTGCTCATCCCTCAGCTCCAAGCGCACTGGCCGGGCCTCAAGTTGTATGGCATCGGTGGCGAGCGCATGGTGGCCTTGGGGTTTGACGCTTGGTGGCCGGCCAAGGAGTTGGCGGTGAGGGGCTATGTGGAAGTCTTGCGCCACTACCGCCGCATTGTGGGCATTCGGCGCGAGCTGGCTCGCCGCTGTCTTGCAAAGCCCCCGCAGCTCTTCATCGGTGTGGACGCGCCGGACTTCAACTTGTCGTTGGCCAAAACCTTGCGCAGCCAGGGTATCCCAAGCGTGCAGTTTGTCTGCCCCTCGGTGTGGGCATGGCGTGCACACCGCATACCCGTCTTGGCGCAAAGCGTTGACCATGTGCTGTGCCTCTTTCCTTTTGAGCCCGCTTTGCTGCAGTCTCACGGCATTCCTGCGACCTACGTAGGCCACCCCTTGGCCGCCACCATCCCACTGGAGGTCGATGGCCTGGCGGCGCGTGCAACGCTTGGATTCACCCCCACTCAGCGGGTGGTGGCCTTGATGCCCGGTTCGCGCACGAGCGAGATCGATCATTTGGCGCTTCGCTTTTTAAGGGCGGCCGTGATCATGCGCGAGCGCGAGCCTGACCTTCAATTTGTCTTGCCCACCTTGCCTGTGCACCAAGCCAGACTGCAAGCCATGGTCGCTCAATTGGGGCTCGCTGCTGATTGCCAAGTGCTGGTTGGGCAGTCCCACTTGGCCTTGGCCGCTTGCAGTGTCAGTTTGATTGCCAGTGGCACAGCCACCTTGGAGGCTGCGCTCTTGAAGCGGCCCATGGTGATCGCTTACCACATGAATGGGCTCAGTTGGCTCATCATGAAGCGCCAAAAGCTCCAGCCCTGGGTCGGATTGCCCAACATCTTGTGCCAAGACTTTGTGGTGCCGGAGTTGCTTCAGTCGCGCGCTCAGCCCCAGGCCTTGGCCCTCGAGACCTTGGCGTGGTTGGATGACAGCGAGCGTGTTGAGCGCTACCGCACCCGCATGCACGAGCTGCACCTGGCCTTGACACGCGACACCCCGGCCCTTTGTGTGGAGGTCTTGAGTCGCCTCATGGCCCCCACACCGAGCGAACACTAGGCCCATGCCCATGCCCAAGTCCAAGTCCAAGTCCAAGTCCCACAGACCCAGCGGCGCAGAGCGCCTCAAGCGCTCTCAGGCTCAGTCCGAGGAGCACTCCCACCTTCATCCCACTGGCCTCATCACCTGGGACGCCACCCTCGTGCTCACTGCCGGTGTCGATGAAGCGGGTCGAGGCCCCTGGGTGGGTCCTGTGGTGGCCGCCGCCGTGATCTTGGACCCCCACCAAGAGGTGAGGGGGCTCAATGACTCAAAAAAGCTCAAACCCCAAGTGAGGGCTCGCTTGAGTGAGGAGATTCGCGCCAAGGCCTTGTGCTTTGCCATCGGCCAAGCCAGTGTTGAGGAGATCGACCGACTCAATATCTTGCAAGCGACCCTGTTGGCCATGCGCCGCGCCGTGGACGGCTTGCAGCCTGAGCCGCTGCAAGTGCTGGTCGACGGTAACCGCCTGCCCACCTTGCGCCAACGCGCCTTTGCCTTGGTGGGGGGAGACACCCGCGTGCCTAGCATCCAAGCCGCGTCCATCTTGGCCAAAGTCCACCGCGATGCGTGGTGCGATGCCTTGGACCAGGAGTACCCAGGCTACGGCTTTGCAGCCCACAAAGGCTATGGCACCGCTGAGCACCAAGACGCTCTCGAGCGCCTGGGGGTGACGCCTTGGCACCGCTTGAGCTTTGCGCCCGTGGCCAAGCGCTTGGCGCTGGGCCCCAATCCGCACCTGGCGCAAGGCCTGCAGGCCCATCGGCTTCATCCAAGTCTTGAGCCCCGTCTTGCCCCCTTGCAACCCGCTCGCAAAGTCTCCCCCTTGCCATGAAACCCCCTTCGATGGATACGCCCCCCACACACCCGCACCCGAACCCTCAGCCACGCGAGCCCGAGCTCATCAGCTCCAAAGACAACGCCAGTCTCAAAGCTTGGCGGCGCTTGGCCCATGAGAGCTCAGCCTACCGCTTGGCCCAGCGTTTTTGGATTGAGGGGGAGCATTTGTGCGAGGCCGCCCAAAGTGCGGGCGTTGTCATCCACACGGGCGTCTTCACCCCCGAGGCTTGGGCGCGCTTGGGTGCGCGTTGGCAGCCCCTGTGCGAGCGCGTCGTGCTGCTCACGCCCAGTTTGTTTGCCAGTCTCTCGGCGCTTGAGTCAAGCGCTGGCTTTGGCTTTGAATGTGCGCTGCCCTCCAATCCCAGCATCAACCCCCGCGCCAACACCTTGGTGCTTGACCGATTGCAAGACGCGGGCAACGTGGGCACCTTGCTCAGAAGTGCCGCCGCCTTTGGTTGCACCCAAGTCTTGGCCATGAAAGGCACCGTGGCGCTGTGGTCTCCCAAGGTGATGCGCTCGGGCATGGGGGCGCATTTTGGGCTCGCGTTGATGGAGGGCTTGGAGCCCCCAGCGCTCGATGCCCTGGAGGTCCCGCTGTTGGCCACGAGCTCACACCAAGGCGAGTTTTTGCATGTCTTGGCCGCATCGCGCGCGCTGCCCAACCCCTGTGCCTGGGCCATGGGTCACGAGGGACAAGGCTTGTCGCAGGCGCTGCAGAGCAAGGCCTTCATGAGCGTGCGCATCTGGCAGCCCTCGGGACAAGAGTCCTTGAATGTGGCGGTGGCGGCTTCGATTTGTTTGTACACCAGTGCCAGTTTGGCAGACCCAACAAGCGCCTGATGCGGCGCGCGCTCGACGCCTGAGGGCGCAACGTTGTCGTGGACTATAATGGGTGGCTTTTAAGAGTCAATTTCGACTTCGCGCGTTCCCAGCAAAAGCCCTGCCCCAAGACCCAAATCGCCTCAACCCCTGAGGCACACCGAGGCCGCGATAGGCGCATGACCGCACAACGCTTTGCCACGCTTGTTTTGACACACACGGGCTTTGTGCCACCCTGGGGCGCCACCGACCTTTTACGGAGAACCCAGTGCTTTTGTCTCTTCAGGGGAAACATCCTCGCGCCGTCTTGGCGCTTGCTGACGCCAGTGTCTTTCTCGGGGAATCCGTGGGTGCTGCGGGCTCCAGTGTCGGGGAGGTGGTCTTTAACACCTCCATGACCGGCTACCAAGAAATTTTGACCGATGCGAGCTATGCCCAGCAACTCGTCACCTTCACCTATCCCCACATTGGCAACTATGGCATCAACCCCGAAGATGTCGAGTCCGCGTCCATTCAGGCTGCGGGCCTCATCATCAAGGCCTTGCCGATCGCGCCCAGCAACTTCAGAAGCACCCAGACTTTGCAGTCCTATCTCGCGGCACAAGGCAAGATTGGGATCATGGGGCTCGATACCCGACGCTTGACTCGCCTCTTGCGCACCCATGGCGCTCAAAACGGCGCAATTCTTGCGCTCAAGCCCGGCGAGGCCCTCACCGATGCCCACGTCCAAGCGGCGTGTGAACTCGCCAAATCGGCGCCGAGCATGGCCGGACTCGATTTGGCACAAACCGTCACCACGGCCAAGCCCTACGATTGGAGCGAGGGCGAATGGGCCTTGGGCTCGGGTTACGCGCAGGGCGTCTCTCGCGTGGGCCCACCCTTACACGTGGTGGCCTATGATTTTGGGGTCAAGCACAACATTTTGCGCATGCTCCACTCACGAGGCGCCAAGATCACGGTGGTGAGCGCTAAAACCCCAGTGGCCGAGGTGTTGGCCATGTCACCCCAAGGCGTTTTTCTCTCCAACGGCCCTGGAGACCCTGAGCCGTGTGACTATGCCATTGACGCAGCGCGCGAGTTCATGGCGCGCAAAGTGCCGCTCTTTGGCATTTGCTTGGGCCACCAAATCATGGCCTTGGCCAGTGGCGCCAAGACGTTCAAGATGAAGTTTGGCCACCACGGCGCCAACCATCCGGTCAAGGACCTTGATAGCGGTCGCGTGTGCATCACCTCTCAAAACCATGGCTTTGCCGTGAACCCACAGAGTCTGCCCGCGCATTTGCGCACCACCCACGTCTCCTTGTTCGATGGCTCCTTGCAAGGACTCGAGAGAGTCGACTGCCCAGCCTTTTCCTTTCAAGGCCACCCCGAGGCCTCGCCCGGGCCACAAGACATCGCCTACCTTTTTGATCGCTTCATCCACCTGATGGAGACCCACCCCCATGCCTAAGCGCCTAGACCTCAAGAGTATTTTGATCATCGGGGCTGGCCCCATCATCATCGGACAAGCGTGTGAGTTTGATTACTCAGGCGTGCAAGCTTGCAAGGCCCTCAGAGAAGAGGGCTACCGGGTGATTTTGATCAACTCCAATCCTGCCACCATCATGACCGACCCGGCCACGGCCGACGTCACCTACATCGAGCCCATCACTTGGCAGACGGTGGAGAAGATCATCGAGCGCGAGCGCCCGGATGCGATTCTTCCCACCATGGGTGGACAGACCGCTCTCAATTGCGCCCTCGATTTGTGGCACCACGGTGTGCTCGAACGCTTCAAGGTGGAGTTGATTGGCGCAACCCCCGAGGCCATCGACATGGCCGAAGACCGCTTGAAATTCAAGGACGCGATGACCCGCATTGGTCTGGGTTCAGCCAAATCGGGCATTGCCCACAGTTTGGAGGAGGCCTGGGGCGTGCAAAAGGGCCTGGGTTTTCCAGTCGTCATACGGCCCAGTTTCACGCTCGGGGGCACCGGCGGGGGCATCGCCTACAACGCTGAAGAGTTTGAGACGATTTGCAAACGCGGCTTGGAGGCTTCCCCAACACACGAGCTCTTGATTGAAGAGTCGCTGCTGGGGTGGAAAGAGTACGAGATGGAGGTCGTGCGCGACAAGGCCGACAACTGCATCATCGTGTGCTCGATTGAGAATTTGGACCCCATGGGGGTACACACGGGTGACTCGATCACGGTTGCACCAGCGCAGACCCTCACCGACAAAGAGTACCAAATTTTGAGAAACGCGTCCCTGGCGGTGCTCAGAGAAATTGGGGTGGACACGGGCGGCTCGAACGTGCAGTTCTCCATCAACCCCAAGGACGGACGCATGGTGGTGATTGAGATGAACCCTCGCGTGTCTCGCTCCTCGGCCTTGGCCTCCAAAGCGACGGGCTTTCCGATTGCCAAAGTGGCGGCCAAGTTGGCCGTGGGCTACACCTTGGATGAGCTCAAGAACGACATCACCTCTGGCCAAACGCCGGCCTCCTTTGAGCCCAGTATTGACTACGTGGTGACCAAGATTCCACGCTTTGCATTTGAGAAATTCCCCCAGGCCGATTCACGCCTCACCACCCAAATGAAATCGGTGGGCGAGGTGATGGCCATGGGACGAACCTTCCAAGAGTCGTTTCAAAAGGCCTTGCGCGGACTCGAAGTCGGTGTGGACGGCATGAACGAGAAGACCCAAGACCGAGAAGTTCTCGAGCGCGAACTCGGCGCCCCTGGGCCTGAGCGGATTTGGTATGTGGGAGACGCCTTTGCGCTGGGCATGAGTGTTGAGGAAGTCCATGCCCTCACCCGCATCGATCCATGGTTTTTGGATCAAATCGAAGAGATTGTCAAAATTGAGCTCGAGTTGGAGAACACTGAGCTCCAGGCCATCACCCCCGTTGAGCTCAGACAACTCAAACAAAAAGGGTTTTCCGATCGGCGCATGGCCAAGTTGCTCAAAGTGAGCGAGCAAGACGTGAGAGCCTACCGGCACACTCACGGTGTGCGACCGGTCTATAAACGGGTGGACACGTGCGCAGCCGAGTTTCAAACCGACACCGCTTACCTCTACTCGACCTATGAGCAAGAGTGCGAGGCCAATCCGAGCAGCGCCAAAAAGATCATGGTCTTGGGCGGTGGGCCCAACCGCATCGGCCAAGGCATTGAGTTTGATTACTGCTGCGTGCACGCGGCCATGGCACTCAGGGAAGATGGCTATGAAACCATCATGGTCAACTGCAACCCCGAGACCGTCTCGACCGATTACGACACGAGTGACCGCTTGTACTTTGAGCCCTTGACGCTGGAGGATGTGCTGGAGATTGTGGACCGCGAAAAGCCCCTGGGGGTGATTGTGCAGTATGGTGGGCAAACCCCGCTCAAGTTGGCCTTGGGGCTTGAAGCCGCAGGCGTGCCCATCATTGGCACGAGCCCCGACATGATCGATGCGGCCGAGGACCGTGAGCGCTTTCAAAAAGTCCTCCAAGACTTGGGACTCAGACAACCCCCCAACGCCACCGCCCGAACCGAGGAGGAGGCCTTGGCCAAGGCCCGCGATTTGGGCTACCCCTTGGTCGTGCGCCCGAGCTACGTGCTCGGTGGTCGCGCCATGGAGATCGTGCACGAGGAGCGCGATTTGGAGCGCTACATGCGTGAAGCGGTCAAAGTCTCGCATGACTCGCCTGTGCTGCTCGACCGTTTCTTGAACGACGCCATCGAGTGTGATGTCGACTGTTTGCGCGACGGCTCGGTCACCTTCATTGGTGGGGTGATGGAGCACATTGAGCAAGCCGGCGTGCACAGCGGCGACTCGGCTTGCTCTTTGCCACCCTATTCCTTGTCAACCCAGACGGTGCAAGAGATCAAGCGCCAAACTGCCGCCATGGCCCAAGCCCTGCAGGTGGTGGGGCTCATGAATGTGCAGTTCGCCATCCAACACCAAGACGGCCAGGATGTGATTTTTGTGCTGGAGGTCAACCCCCGTGCCTCCAGAACCGTCCCCTTTGTCTCCAAGGCCACCGGTATTCAACTCGCCAAGGTCGCGGCTCGCTGCATGGTGGGCCAATCACTGGCGTCTCAGGGCATTGTGAGTGAAGTGACCCCACCTTACTTCAGCGTCAAAGAGGCGGTGTTTCCCTTTGTGAAGTTCCCCGGTGTTGACACCATCTTGGGGCCAGAGATGAAATCCACGGGCGAAGTCATGGGGGTGGGCCACACCTTTGGTGAAGCCTTTGTCAAGAGCCAAATTGCCGCTGGCACCCAGTTGCCCAGTGCCAAGGCTGCGGTGAAGAAGGTGTTTCTCACGGTCAAAAACAGTGACAAACCCCGCGCGGTGTCGATCGCCCAGGAGTTGGTCGCCCTCGGCTTTGAGCTGGTGGCCACCAAGGGCACGGCCGCGGCCATTGCGAGTGCTGGCATTGCGGTCCAAGTGGTCAACAAAGTGACCGAAGGTCGCCCCCATGTGGTCGATATGATCAAAAACCAAGAGGTCGCGCTGGTGATCAACACGGTGGAGGAGAGGCGCAACGCCATTGCCGATTCGCGCCAGATTCGCACCTCCGCCTTGCTCGCTCGCGTGACCACGTTCACCACCATGGCCGGCGCGCAAGCCGCCGTGCAAGGCATGCGCCACATGGACGACTTGAAGGTTTATTCCTTGCAAGAGCTGCACGCGCAACTCCACCACCAGGCTTGAGATCCATGGGGCACGCTTGACATGAACACCCCTGTGCCCAGTCGCATGCATCTCGCCAAGCCACTGCCTCGCCCACCCAGCGTCTGGGGTTGGCCAGCCCGCGCTTGGGCAGCGCACTCGCCTTTGTCCATTATGATGACCGATGGTTCCCTGAGCCGATCGGGGATGTTTTACAACGAGGATTTTTAGCATGGCCACGATACCGATTACCAAACGAGGCGCCGAAAAGCTCAAAGAAGAGTTGCACCGCTTAAAAACAGTCGATAGACCCTCGGTCATCAACGCCATTGCCGAGGCCCGAGCGCAAGGCGACTTGAGCGAGAACGCCGAGTACGACGCGGCCAAAGATCGCCAAGGCTTTATTGAGGGTCGAATTCAAGAAATCGAGAGCAAACTGTCCATGTCTCAAGTCATTGATCCCAGTGCCCTGGATGCCGATGGCAAGGTGGTGTTTGGCTCGACGGTGGTCTTGCAAGACCAGAGCACCTCGGAGGAGGTGACCTATCAAATTGTGGGTGAAGACGAGGCGGACTTGAAGCTCGGACTCATCAACGTGAGCTCACCCATTGCGCGGGCCTTGATTGGCAAAGAAGACGGTGACATGGCCGTGGTGCAAGCCCCGGGTGGAGAAAAACGCTACGAAATTGTGTCCGTGTCTTATCGGTAAAGTCACGCTTGGGGGTGGCTGGGTTGACGCGTGTTGACTCTCAACAAGGGGGGAGGGCTTACTATGCTTGGCTCTGTGGGTTTTTTTATTGGCGCTTTGTGGTGGGGCAGTCTCACCACCATTGGCTTTGTTGTGGTGCCTCTCCTCTTTGTTTGGGTGAGCCCCAAGGCCTTGGCCGGTCTGGTGGCTGGGCATTTGTTTGAGTGGGCGAGTTGGGTGAGCTTGCTCGCTCCTGTGCTGCTGTGGGTCTTGGCGCGAGTCCTCAATCCGCTCTCGCCTCATGGCCCCCAGGAGCGGGACTGGGGTTGGGCCTTGGGCTCACCAGGGCCAAGTCGTGAAAGTGCGGGTGGCGGCGAACTAGAGTCGGCGCACGAGAGTGTCATCTCAAGACACTGGCGCTTGAGCCTATGGGGTCTGGGTGGCAGCGCCGCTTTGGCGCTCGGGATGCTCACGGTGGTGATCCCTCACATCACGCTCGGACTCGAGCGCGCGACTTGGCACAGTGTGGGCACTTTGACCTATGCTTTGATGTGGATCTTGGCGAGTGTGCTCTTACTCAAGTCGCGCCGTTTTTGGAGCTAGCGCCTCCTTAGAGGTCTGGCTCACTCAGGATTTTTGTGAAGATTTTTTCACTGACTTTTGTTTGGGTTTGGCGCGCTTGACTTGGCCGCCTGCACTCAAGCGCTGGTTACCAAGGACCGTGAGGGTGCGCACCTCAGGGCGTTGACCCCCGCGAGAGGAGTATTTGAGGACTTTGAAGTCGCGAGGAGCGGCTTTGCGCTCGGGGTCGATCTCGCGTTCGGCGCTTTTTTCAGGTTTTTCGCGCCAGAGCACAAAAAGCTTGCCGATGTGTTGGATGGCCGCCGCGTTCAGCTGATCGGTCAAGCTCAGCAGCATGGCTTCTCGCGCCGTGCGGTCGTCACCATGAACCCTCACCTTGATCAAGCCGTGTGCGCTCAAGGCGTGGTCGACTTCTTTGATGACGGACTCGCTCAGGCCCTCGGAGCCGATCATGACAACGGGGTTGAGGTGGTGGGCAAGGGCGCGGTGCTCTTTGCGAACGGTGGGGGAGAGGATAACTGCAGGCATAAAGGGTATTATCCCTCTTTAACATGGAAGAATGTATTGAAGATCAAGACAAAAAGTAAAAAAGTCAACAAAGCCTGGCTCAATGACCATGCCAATGACACCTACGTCAAATTGGCCAAAAAAGAGGGCTATCGCGCCAGAGCGGCCTACAAATTGAAAGAAATCGATGAGCAGTTGCGACTCATCAAGCCTGGCGACTTGGTGGTGGATTTGGGCTCGGCCCCGGGTGCATGGAGCCAGTATGTGAGACGAAAACTCTCGCCCGATGGCGCTGCCGTGGGCGAGCTCAATGGCGTGATCTTGGCCTTGGATATCTTGCCCATGGAGCCCATTGAAGGTGTGGAGTTCATTCAGGGCGACTTTCGCGAGCCTGCAGTCGCCACTCTCCTGAGTGTGGCGATGTCGGGGCGGCTCGCCGATGTGGTGGTCTCAGACATGGCCCCCAATTTGTCGGGCATTGAGTCGGCCGATGCCGCTCGCATTGCCCACTTGATTGAGCTCGCCTTGGAGTTCAGCCAAACGCACATGAAGCCCGAAGGTGCCTTGGTGGTCAAAGTGTTTCACGGCAGCGGCTACAGCCAACTCGTCAAGCTCTTTAAGGACCATTTTGTGCGGGTCAAGCCCTTGAAGCCCAAAGCGAGCCGGGACAAGTCCTCCGAGACCTTTTTGATCGGTTTGGGCCTCAAAGAGAGCAAGGTGGTGGGTTCGAATTCGACTGAAAACAACGATTTATCCCCCCAAAACGAGGCTTGATGGGTTGAAGTTGGGGCAAAACGGCAATACCTCTTCGCGTTTTGGCCTCATTTGAGGGAAAATAACCCTCCGCGTCTTGAAAAGCATAAAATGGCTCTCATATCACTGTTGTGATCACTGTGTCCCCTTAATCGATTGGAGCTGGCATTGAACAATCAATGGTTCTCAAAAGTGGCCGTATGGCTCGTTATTGCCTTGGTGCTCTTCACCGTATTCAAGCAATTTGACAAAAACTCCACCGGCAGCGCGAGCTACATGGGTTACTCTGACTTTTTGGAAGAAGTCCGAGCCAAACGCATCAAAACCGCCACCATTCAAGAAGGCCAGTCGGGCACAGAAATTGTCGCCATCACCTACGATGAGCGAAAAGTGCGCACCAATGCAACCTATCTCGATCGTGGCTTGGTGGGCGACTTGATTGCCAATGGCGTCAAATTTGATGTCAAGCCTCGCGAAGAGGGCTCGCTCTTGATGACCCTCTTGGTCAGCTGGGGGCCCATGCTGCTCCTCATTGGGGTGTGGGTCTACTTCATGCGTCAAATGCAAGGCGGGGGCAAGGGAGGCGCCTTCAGTTTTGGCAAGAGCAAAGCGCGCATGCTCGATGAAAACAACAACACCGTCACCTTTGCCGACGTCGCAGGCTGCGACGAGGCCAAGGAAGAGGTGAAGGAAGTGGTGGATTTCCTCAAGGATCCGCAACGCTTTCAAAAGCTCGGTGGGCGAATTCCCCGCGGCTTACTCCTCGTGGGGCCGCCAGGAACGGGTAAAACTTTGCTCGCCAAAGGCATTGCCGGTGAAGCCAAGGTGCCTTTTTTCAGCATCTCGGGCTCGGATTTTGTGGAGATGTTTGTGGGTGTGGGCGCGGCTCGCGTGCGCGACATGTTTGAAAACGCCAAAAAGAATGCGCCTTGCATCATTTTCATTGACGAGATTGATGCCGTGGGTCGCCAACGTGGCGCCGGTCTCGGTGGCGGTAACGATGAGCGCGAGCAGACCTTGAACCAAATGCTCGTGGAGATGGACGGCTTTGAGACCAATTTGGGAGTCATTGTGGTGGCGGCCACCAACCGGCCAGATATTTTGGACGCGGCGCTCTTGCGCCCAGGCCGTTTTGATCGCCAAGTCTATGTGACCTTGCCCGATATCCGTGGCAGAGAACAAATTTTGAATGTGCACATGAGAAAAGTGCCCATCGGCCAAGACGTGGCAGCGGGCGTCATTGCCCGTGGCACACCCGGCATGAGTGGTGCTGATTTGGCCAATTTGTGCAATGAAGCGGCCTTGATGGCGGCTAGAAGAAATGCTCGCGTGGTCGAGATGGTGGACTTTGAGAAAGCCAAAGACAAAATTTTGATGGGCCCCGAGCGCAAAAGCATGGTCATGCCCGAGGAGGAGCGTCGCAACACCGCCTACCACGAGTCGGGTCACGCCTTGATTGGTAAACTCCTGCCCAAGTGTGATCCTGTGCACAAAGTCACCATCATTCCGCGTGGACGCGCTTTGGGTGTCACGATGAGTTTGCCCGAGAAGGACCGTTACAGCTACGACCGCGAGTACATGCTCAATCAAATCAGCATGCTCTTTGGCGGTCGCATTGCCGAAGAGGTGTTCATGAACCAAATGACCACCGGGGCGAGCAACGACTTTGAGCGTGCGACTCAAATTGCCCGTGACATGGTCATGCGCTACGGCATGACCCAGGCCCTGGGCCCCATGGTTTATGCAGAAAACGAGGGCGAGGTGTTTTTGGGCCGCTCGGTGACCAAAACCACCAACATGTCCGAGTCGACCATGCAAAAAGTCGATGACGAGGTGAGAAGCATCATCGACACCCAATACTACATGGCGAGAACCTTGATTGAGGACCATGCCGATCAGATGCACGCCATGGCCAAAGCGCTCTTGGAGTGGGAGACGATCGACAGCGATCAGATCAACGACATCATGGCCGGACGCACGCCCCAGCCGCCCAAAGACTGGACACCGCGTATTCCACCCTCAAGCGATGGCTCTAGCGGCGGCACACCGGCCGTCGTGACAGCGCCTTCTGCGGCGCGTTCGGGTCTGGACGCTTGAGCCGCGCTGCCCGAGTCAACACTTGGGCGGCCTGGGGGAGTGTGAGTCGGTGGCCAGGGACTTCCAGCGGGGGGCTTTGAGCCATGGCGCAGTACTGGCAAACCACCCGTTTTGAGCTGGACTTGTCCACCCCCTTGGTGATGGGGATCGTCAACATCACCCCAGACTCTTTTTCGACACCCCTGCACGGCGAGTCCAGCCACGCCTTGACACGCGCAGCCATTGAGCTTGCCCAAACGCAACTCAAAAGCGGTGCCCAGATTTTGGATTTGGGTGCTGAATCCACCCGCCCAGGCGCCCAGGCTTTGGCTGAACAAGCCGAGTGGTCCCGGCTCGAACCCGTCCTCCACGAGGTGCTGGGGTGGGGTCTGCCCATCTCCGTCGATACCTACAAGCCCGGCATCATGAAGCGGGCCTTGGCAATGGGGGTCGACATCATCAACGATGTGTTTGCTGCCCGACAAGCGGGGGCTTTGGCTGTGCTCGGTGAGCACCGCTGTGGGGTGTGTTTGATGCACATGCACGGCGAGCCCCAAACCATGCAAGTCACCCCCCTGCAAGGCCTGGTTGTGCCGCAGGTTCAGGCCTTCCTGGGCGAACGCATTGAGGCCTGTTTGGGGCAAGGCATCGGGCTTTCTCGCTTGATGTTGGATCCAGGCATTGGGTTTGGCAAAACCCCTGAGCAAAACTTTGAGCTCTTGGCTCACCAAGGGCAATTGCATGTGAGGGGCTTGCCGTTGTTGGTGGGTTGGTCCAGAAAGTCCTCCTTGGGCGTTGTCACGGGACTGGCCGTGGGTGAGCGGCTCATTGCGAGTGTGACCGCGGCAGTCCTTGCCATGGACAAAGGCGCGCAGGTGCTGCGTGTGCACGATGTGAAAGAAACGCTGGCGGCCAAAGCCGTGTGGTTGGCTCAAAGACTCACGCGCTGAGGCAGTCCACAGAGCTTGCGAGCCCCAACGCAAAAAGCCCAACTCGGGCAGGGCTAAAATCAAAGCCATGAATACAAACAATAAACGCCAATACTTTGGCACCGATGGCATCCGTGGGCGGGTGGGTCAGTCGCCCATTACCCCAGATTTCATCTTGAAGCTGGCGCATTGTGTGGGACGGGTGCTGAAAAAAACCGACGCCAGACCCACGGTGCTCATCGGCAAAGACACCCGAATTTCGGGCTACATGCTCGAGTCTGCACTCGAGTCGGGCTTTAACTCGGCCGGTGTGGATGTGCTCCTCTTGGGTCCCTTGCCCACGCCAGGTGTGGCGTATTTGACGCGAGCGCAACGAGCAAGTCTGGGGGTCGTGATCAGTGCGAGTCACAACAAGTTCGACGACAACGGCATCAAGTTCTTTTCCAGTAAGGGCAACAAGTTGAGCGATGAGTGGGAGCTCGAGGTCGAGAGCCTCTTGAACGAAGCCCCGCAATGGGTGGACTCTGCATCCCTGGGTAAAACGCGGCGATTGAACGATGCCCAAGGGCGCTATATCGAGTTTTGCAAGTCCAATTTTGGCAGCGACTTGACCTTAAAGGGGCTCAAGATCGTGGTCGACGCGGCCCACGGCGCGGCCTACCAAATTGCACCCAATGTGTTCCATGAGTTGGGCGCCCAAGTGATTTCCTTGGGCTGCACGCCCAATGGGCTCAATATCAACGATGGCGTGGGCGCGACCCACCCCGAAGCACTGATTGAGGCGGTGCGAGCGCACCATGCCGACTTTGGTATTGCACTCGATGGCGACGCCGATCGCCTCCAAATGGTGGATGCATCGGGGCGGCTCTTTGATGGCGATGAGCTGCTCTACCTCATTGCCTCGCAACGTGTGGCGTCTGGGGAAACACTCCACGGGGTGGCTGGCACTCTCATGACCAATATGGCCATTGAAAACGCCATCAAAGGCTTGGGGCTTGAGTTTATTCGCACCCAAGTGGGCGACCGCTATGTGCTGGAAGCCTTGCATGAAAAAGGCTGGGTTTTGGGTGGCGAGGGTTCGGGTCACTTGTTGGTGCTGGACAAGCACTCCACGGGAGACGGCATGATCAGTGCGCTGCAAGTGCTCGAGTCCTGCATCCGCGCTGAAAAATCCCCATCGCAGTTGCTCCAAGGCATTGATCTTTTCCCGCAGGTGCTCTTGAACGTGAAGTTGCCCGCCTCAGTGCCCTGGACGCCCAGCGCCCAGCTCCTAGAGGCCCAGCAAGAAGCCATCAAGCGCTTGGGTAACAAGGGCCGGGTGCTCATACGCCCAAGCGGCACGGAGCCCTTGGTGAGGGTGATGGTCGAGGCGTCGGAGCTGCAGGTGGCTCAAGAAACCGCGCAAGCGTTGAGCCTTTGGGTGGCCTGATTTCATGGGCCACCCGTGGTGATGTGTTGGGGTGTGATTGAACGCATGGGTCTTTTAGAGAGCTGAGTCGGGGGGTCATGAAAGCGTCACTCAAGCTTCATGGCTTTGAAACATAAAGTGCTGATAATTTACTTTTGCATTCATTGCGAAAGGACTGTGTCAGGCCATGAACATGCTTTCAAATCCACCGTTGAGTTTGAAAAAATCAAAGTCCTTGGTCAACAATGCGGTTTTTGGCCACAAAGACAAGACCACTTTGAAGGACAAGCTGTTTGCCATGTGGTTTGACCGTTTGGTGTATACCCAAATATGGGAAGACCCACAAATCGACATCCAAGCGCTCGAGATCAAAAGCACCGACCACATGCTCACCATTGCCAGTGGGGGTTGCAACGCATTGAGTTATCTGTTGGAGCATCCTGCCAAGGTCTCCGTGGTGGACTTGAACCATGCACACATTGCTCTCATTCAATTAAAGCGCGCTGCCATCAAGACGCTTGATTCGCACGAGGACTTTTATCGGTTTTTTGGTGTGGCCAAGTCCAGCAGCAATGTTCGGATTTATCACAACATCATCAGCACACAGCTCGATCAAACCAGTCGTGCCTACTGGGAGCATGCCACCTTTGGCTTTAAGCGCATTCAAATGTTTGCCAAGGGGTTTTATAAGTTTGGGCTGTTGGGGCAAATCATTGGGGTCATTCATTTGGGGGCCAAACTCCACCGGGTGAAGTTGTCGGACTTGTTGCTGCAAAAAACCGTCGAAGACCAAGCCCAGTGGTTTGATCAACATGTGGCCAAGATATTTGACAACCGCTTGGTCGCCAAGATTTGTAGCAGCCCCTATGCGCTTTATAACCTCGGTATTCCACCGAGTCAGCACACGGTGCTTTGTAACAACATTCCCCAAAACATGTCTGAGATCTTAAAGCAGCGCGCGCGCCACTTGGCCACCGTGGTGCCGGTGGCGGATAATTACTTTGCTTGGCAAGCTTTTGCCAGAAAATACGATGAGTCTGCACGCGGTCCTTTGCCCGCTTATTTGAAGCGGGAGAACTACCCTTCTTTGCGCGCCTCAATGACCAAGTTGGACATCGAGCACAACAATATCCGCGATAAATTGAACCAGTTGGGCGCAGAATCGGTGGACATTGTGAATTTGCTCGACGCCCAAGACTGGATGTCACCCAGCGAGGTCACCGTGCTTTGGCAAGCCATCACGAAAGCGGCCAAACCGGGTGCTCGAGTCATCTTTAGAACGGCAGGGGAAGTCTCGCCAGTGGACGCCAATCTCACGCCAGAGTTGGTGCAGCGCTGGAAACGAGACGATCAGGTGAGTGACGCCTTGGGGCCCCTGGATCGCTCCGGTGTTTACGGCGCGTTTCATCTGTATCGCTTGCAAGCCTAAAGCGCGAGAGCTCGTCGATGCGCTCTTGGCTCTTGAGCGACTGGATGCAAAACGCGGGGGCGACTTTGACGTGGCATGAACTTGGGGTCTCACTGCCTGTGACGTGTTCGCACCCAACCCTCCCCAAGGCCCCATGTTTTATCACCTCTCCCAAGATCGGCTGGTTTGACTATGCGGCCTTAGAGACGCAGCACCGCCCAGGGGTATCTTGGGCGCTGGGCGCGATGGGACGCTTGGCCGATGTGGTCGGTTTGAGTCACCAGTGTGTGGTGGCGAACTACCCGGTCTCGACCAATGTGTGGACACCCGCCGAGTTAAAACACATCCCCGCTCTTTGTGAGCGGGTTGTCCAAGACCAGCCCAAGCGTTTTGTGTTCGTGAGAAACGTGCATGCTCAGCACCACACCGAGTTGCGCCAGCAGCTCAAAACTTTGGGGTTTTATGCGCTTCCAGCCAGAGTGGTTTATGAGTTCGATTTGCGTGACGCAGCCCCCAAAAAATCCTCCCAATTGATGCGGGATATGAAGGGCAGACAACAACTGGAACTCCAAAGTGAGGTGCTCACGGCGATCACGCCCCAAGAGGCTGCGCAAATAAAAGCGCTTTATGACCTGATTTATGTCCTCAAGCACGGCCCCTTCAATGCCCAATACACGCCGCATTTTTTTGCCGACATGGTCAACACGGGCTCAATGAAATGCTTGGTCTTAAGGAGCCCCCAAGGGCACATCCGGGCCTTTGCGCTGTTGTACCAAGTCGCCCGCACACTGACCGTGCCGGCTCTTGGATACGCGCTCGACGATGAAGGCAAGGGTTTGTACCGCGCACTCTTTGTGGATATTTATCGCTACACCTTGGCGCACAAGTTGCTACTCAACTTCAGCTCCGGAGCGGGTGACTTCAAGCGCAAAAGAGGAGGGCAGCCCCACTTGGAATACACCTTGGTCAAGCCGCCCTTGAGTTGCTTGAATTGGAAGGCCCAACTCTTCAAGTGCTTGGAGAGATCAAGCGCTGGCTTGAGCCATGAGGACTTGATGGCTTGGGGGGCTTGAAGTCCGTTGGAAGGGGTAGGCTTGAGATTGGGTGTCGATTTGGTGTGAATATTCACACAATTGTCACCAAATGTGCATAAAGTTCAGCCTAAATCATAGATATGTAGGTGTGGAAATTTTCAAAAATAGACTGGCTTATTTGGCCACCAAACTCAGTATCGGCGTTTTTTACGTTCTGATGCCCATTCTCCCCTTGTTGATCAGCTTGGCATTTTTGAAACCCCGCTTTGTTTTGCAATATTGGCAAACCCTTAAAAAGCTCACGGTCTACATCCAAGCCTTGCGTGAAGGCCCCATTGAACATTATTTCAACGACGTTGTCTCCATTGAGGCGGTGATCCCACCCACCATCGAGGGCGAGTGCATCAAGTGCGGGAACTGTTGCTTGGACAAGCGATGTGTATTTCTGGAGCAAACGAGCGAAGAGGAATTCCAATGCGGTATCTATCACTCGCCGTTTCGGCGTTTTTCCAATTGCAACTCGTTTCCACTGGACGCACGCGACATTGAGCGTTACGCCTGCCCCAGCTACACCGTTGTTGGGGTGGAGCCCCCCACTTGGACACCAGCGCCTCAGCAATACCCCATTCAATGGATTCGCTCCAACCCATGATGACCACCCAGCGGTTTTTGTTCGTGCTGAGCCAATGCGCTGGGGGATGTTTTCTCTCTAAAGCCTATGCGGGCATCAAGCGCTCAAAGACAGTTGTGACATCATACTTTCACACTGTGCCAAGATAATTTTTGTAAGCTTATACACCATCATCCACTGCATGTTACCCATCCCTGACCCCCACGGTTTTGATCCCCATCCTCACTTTTCCCCGTTGCATTCGCCCACCCCACCCAAGAGCCAGACCGAATCGATTTTTAGCAACAGCTCTGCTGCACAAAGCGTTGCTCAGCCGATGATTTCTGAAGCCACTTTGCCCCAGCCGCCAATGTCTGTGTGTTGGGTCAGGCAAGAAGAGCAATTGCGCGACATTCAAGTTTTTCGCGCTCAAGTCTGCCACCTCTTCGCGTTCGCACATCGAGCCCAGTTGGGCCAATTGGGCCAATTGCGCCAACACCGAGACACCACCCCTGCGTCCTTCTCGTCGATGCCAAGCCCCATGGATGGGTTTGAGCCCCAAGGCGTGGTGCAAGATATCTTTGACGAGTATTGTGAACACATCATGGTCAAGGATGGTTTATCGGGGCAGATCTTGGCGGCTTGTCGCTTATTGACCCCAGCCCAAGCCAAGCGAGTCGGTGGTCTTGAGTTGGAGCATGATTTTGATTTGACTCGGATTCGCGCTTGGCGCGCAAAAGTTCTTGAATTGGGTCGAGTCTGCATTGATCCTCGCTTGAAAATTTCTGTTCAAAGGCGAATCTTGCGTTTGTTGCAAGACCAAATCTTGGGCTTTGTCCAAAGCAATCAACTCTTGATGGTGGTTTGCATGTCCCAAGAGCTCGTCGCGCAGGACATCGAGTTGCACGCCGGTGCAGGGCAGGCCTTGAAGCGACCCTCTAGCGTGGACACTCGCGCTGTTTGGCAGCACATTCGAGATGAGCATTTGAGCCCGTTTGAATTCCATTTGCGTGCCCGTTACCCGTTGAATGCACTCAAAGAGGATTCGTCTAGCTCCAACGAGGGGGTGCTCACTGAGCACTGCGGCTCAGCAAGTCAACGAGCTGCGCAGGTCACGCTGTCTGAGCCGCTCAGGACCTATTTGCGCTGGGGTGCCAAGGTGATGGGGCAGCCTTGTTGGAGTCGCGAGCACGGTGCCATCCACTGGGCTTTGATGATGCGCACACAAGACTTGATGGTCCACTCTAACCGCGCATTGAGAACGTGATGCATTACCGCGCCATCTTCATCTCCGACGTTCACCTAGGAACCCAAGGCTGTCAGGCTGAGTCGCTGCTTGACTTTCTGCGTGAAAACGACTGTGAGCACATGTACTTGATTGGCGACATCGTCGATGGTTGGCAATTGCGGCGCAAGTGGTACTGGCCGCAAGCTCACAACGATGTGATTCAAAAACTGCTGCGCATGGCCAGAAAAGGCTGTCATGTGGTGTATGTGCCCGGCAACCACGATGAGTTTGCTCGCAATTTTGTGCAGCATCATTTTGGCGGGGTGGAGGTGCTCAAAGAGACCACCCACACCACGGCCAGCGGCAAAGTGCTGTGGCTCATCCATGGCGACTTCTTTGATGCGGTGGTGAAATACGCCAAGTGGCTGGCCTATGTGGGGGACTACTTGTATGAACTCACCTTGAAGCTCAACCGGTACTACAACCTTTTGCGAGCAAAATTGGGTCTACCGTACTGGTCACTGTCTGCCTTTTTGAAACACAAGGTCAAACAAGCGGTGGGTTTCATCAATGAGTTCGAGGTGGCGGTGGCCAAAGAGGCCAAGCGTCGGGGCTACCAAGGTGTGGTGTGTGGTCACATCCATCACGCTGAAATCAGAGACATCGATGGCATCCTTTACTGCAACGATGGTGACTGGGTGGAGAGTCGCACCGCCTTGGTCGAACACATGGACGGCCGCTTGGAGATTGTGTATTGGGATCAACTGGTCGAACACGTCAAGGCCTTGACCCCGGTCGTCTCTTAGAATTGAAGCTGTTGGGTTCTTGGATCCCCTCAGTCATCAAAGTCTTGGTGAGATGGACTGTTGAAGAATTTTGATTGCTGTGGACATTGAAATCCACGTCTCCTTGCTCGGTGTCATCACCTGCCCCTTTGAACATTGAGCCATTAAGCTGAAACGGACAACTCATGAAAATTCTCATCGTCACTGACGCCTGGGACCCCCAAGTTAATGGGGTGGTTCGCACGCTCACCATGACCACCCAGGAGTTGCGAGCTTTGGGCCACGAGGTGGAGCTCATCACGCCCCAGCTCTTCAAGTCCTTTCCCTGCCCAACCTATCCAGAGATCACCTTGGCTTGGGCGGGCAAAGCCGCGGTCAAGCGCTTGATTGATCGATTCGCACCAGACTGCCTACACATTGCCACCGAGGGCCCCTTGGGCTGGGCGGCAAGGGGTGTGGCCATGGAGCGTGGATGGCCTTTCACCACGTCCTATCACAGCCGTTTCCCAGAGTACGTCAACTTGCGTTTCAAATTGCCCGTCTCTTGGAGTTATGCACTGCTGCGTCGATTTCACAATGCGGCTCAGGCCAATTTGGCGCCCACCCCAGCCATCGTCAACGATCTGTTGGCTCGAGGGTTTCGCTCTCCACAAGTTTGGAGTCGAGGGGTGGATTTTGCGCGTTTTAGCCCACAAGGCGAGACCCTTGCCAGGGGCAAGGGTCCGATCTTTTTGCATGTGGGTCGCTTGGCTGTGGAAAAACAAGTCGATGAGTTTTTAAAGCTCGATTTGCCCGGAGAAAAGTGGGTCGCCGGAGACGGTCCTGAGGGGGAACGTTTGCGACAAGCTTACCCTCAAGTGCGATGGTTTGGGATGCAAAATGCCCAGCAACTCGCCAGCCTTTACAGGGCGGCCGATGTGTTTGTCTTTACCAGTGTGACCGATACCTTTGGATTGGTGATGCTCGAAGCCATGGCCTGTGGCACACCCGTGGCAGCGCTGCCGGTGCCTGGGCCCATTGATGTGGTCAAGCAGGGGGTGTCTGGGGTGCTCGATCGTGACTTGAAGGCGGCTTGCTTGGCGGCCTTGGAGATCCCACGCCCAGGCGTCTTGGCGCATGCCATGACCTTCAGTTGGGCAGCGGCTTCGGCACAGTTTCTCGGGGCTTTGCGCCCATTGCCTAAGACTTAGCCAAGTCATCGACGAGGCTTTCGTCAAGGCGCTGGGCAAAATCGCAGGCGCTAGGGCCTTGGTGGTCTTACGGTGTGGTGCTCGCCGTGACCGGGGTGCTAGGACTAGGCCAAAGCACATCTGAGCTTCTGCGTCCAATGCCCTCGTACACAAAACCCGCTTGCGCCATGGCAAGAGGCTCGTACAAATTGCGACCATCAAAAATGATGGCTTTCTTCAAAGAGGCTTTGATGGTGGCAAAGTTGGGGCTCTTGTACTCTTTCCATTCGGTGAGCACTATCAAGGCGTCTGCACCTTTGAGGTTGTCCATCGCGTGGCTGGAAAAGCTCAAACGGCTCAGGTACTCGGGGTGCTCGGCCAAGTCCTCCTTGAAGGCATGCTCAGCTGCTTGCATGGCCACGGGGTCGTGGGCCACGACCTTGGCTCCACGGCTGAGCAGCTCTTTGATCAAGACGCGTGAGGGCGCTTCGCGCATGTCGTCGGTGTTGGGCTTGAACGCCAGTCCCCAAACCGCAAAGGTCAGTCCTGTCAAGTTGTTGTCAAAGTAGGCTGTGATTTTTTCTGCAATGACATGTTTTTGACGTTGGTTCACTGACTCCACTGCCGACAAAATCCGAAATGGAAGCCCATGGGAGTTGGCCGTGTATTGCAGGGCTTGAACGTCTTTGGGGAAACACGATCCGCCATAGCCGGTTCCTGCATATAAAAAGCTGTAACCAATGCGCGGGTCTGAACCGATGCCTTGTCGCACGGAATCGATGTCTGCACCGACTCGCTCTGCCAAATTGGCCATTTCGTTCATGAAAGAGATGCGAGTCGCCAGCATCGCGTTGGCAGCATATTTGGTGAATTCGGCCGAGCGCACGTTCATCACCAATGTTCTTTCATGATTTCTATTGAAGGGTGCGTAGAGCTGACGCATCATCTCTTTGGCGCGAGTGCCCGACTCATTGTCTTCAATGCCCAAAACAATGCGATCGGGTCGCATGAAGTCATCCACAGCCGAGCCCTCTTTCAAGAACTCGGGGTTGGAGATCACTGCAAAAGCAGGTCGTTGTGTGTGCGCTTGCTTGCCAAAGCGAAGATCGAGTTCGTGCTCAATGGTCGCCTTGACAATGTCGGCCATGCCAATGGGCACAGTCGACTTGTTGACCACCACCTTGAAATCATTCATCAGTTGACCAATGCTCTTGGCTGCGGCAATGACTTGTCGAGTATCGGCCGAGCCGTCATCATTGGAGGGCGTTCCAACGGCGATGAAGATAATGTCTGCCGTCTCCACGCTGCGCTTTAAATCGGCGCTGAAGGTGAGGCGCCCTGTCTCGACGTTTTTAAGAATCAGTGCATCAAGGCCGGGTTCATAGATGGGGATGTCTCCTGCAATGATGCGAGCCACTTTGGCCTCATCAATGTCAAATCCGTGGACATCGTTGCCCAAATCGGCCAAGCACGTGCCCGTGACCAAGCCGACATAACCTGTTCCCATGACGGTGATGCGCATTGAAAGACTCCCTGATTGTGATGGTGTTACGCCGAAACCAAAAGCGACCTAGCGTTGTAGGAAATTGTGAAGTCCAAGGGTGAAGATATGATGACAAATGGATGTCATTTCGTTGACAGTGCTGGCTTTGACATCAACCTCAAGAGCACACCCGTGGGTTAAAGCGCCAAGCGTTCTAATTTTAACCCTGATCGGTCTGGATGAACGCTGGGTCGCTTGAGGCCAGAGGGCTAGGGCAAGCGCATCAGGCCTTGGCCCATGCGCACTCGGTCTCCCACCGACCAAGTCGGGAGCATCTCAAAGCCTTGAGGCGCAAACATCAGAATGGTCGAGCCATGCTGGAACCAGCCCATTTCTTGGCCCTTGTCGAAATGGAGTTGGCAGTCCATTTCAACAGGACCTGTGTAGTTCAGACTCAAAACGGGCTCAATGCCGTGCACCTTGATGCTGGCCACCAGCACGGCTGCCACGGGGATGAGCGCCAAGGTGTGACGACCCTCGCCAATGTCAAATTGCAAGAGTGCACGCTCGTTTTTACAAAACAGTTTTTCAACCCGTTTTAAAGCGATGGGGTTGACATTCCAGGTGTCGCCTGAGAAGTAACGCATCCTTTTAACTTCACCTTTATAGGGCGCATGAAAGCGGTGGTACATGGCCGACGTGATCCGAATGGTGACATAAGTGCCATTTTGCCAATGGTGGTTGAGGTGCTCGTCACCCAGTAAGTCCCTTAAAGTATAGGGGAAACCCTTGGCTTGAAAGAGTTGACCTTCTACAATCTTGCCAAATTCGCCAATGATGCCATCGCATGGGCTGGTGAGCACCTCCTCACTCGTGTTGATGGGGCGGCTACCTGGTTTCAATGAGCGGATAAAACAGGCATGAACGCTCTCAAAGCCCGAGTTTTGGGTGTCGTCGAGTTCCAAATCCGTAAAGAGTTTCCAGACCCCAATGGCCAAGCGGGCAAAAAGAGGGCTTTTGATTTGACTCAAGCGTCCCATGAGGTGGGTGAGTGCAATTCGAGGGATGCGGTTGGTCAGCAAAAAATTCAAATCTTCAGAATTGAATATTTTTAGACCCATCGAGCCGTTTTTCATCATTTCTTCATCCAAACGTAATAAAACTGAACTTTTCAACAAAAGGAATCTACATGATCCCAGATTTTCCACTCACGATGAGTGAATCCGTCATTGGTCTGGCTGTGGTGACTTGGGGTTTGCTCAAGGCCAAGGAGAGGCTGGAATTGTCGTTTGCCAAAAACCCATCCCTTGGAGGGCATGTGCGATGGTCCAAGCGTTTTGCCAGTCAAATCCCTTCTTATTCCTACGATGAGTCCCAATGGTTTGGGTGCGATGCTGCCCCCCAAACGGTTCAAGATACCCGTCGCCAAGCTTTGAGCGCCTTGGGATCTGACCTGGTGGGACAAAGCCCCGTCACCTTGGCCCATACTGAAAAAGCCAAACCCATGATCTCGGATCTTCAGTTCACCAGCAACTACCGTGTTCCCTTTCAGTTCAAGTCGGTGATTTTGAAACACATCCAAATGGGTGCCTTTTGGCAATCCAGCGATGGGGTTTGGCTCACTGACATGGACGGCAACCGCTTCATGGATGTGACAGGCTCTTATGGTGTGAATTTGTTTGGATTGGATTTTTACAAGTCCAATATCGCCCAGGGCAGTGAGCTTGCAAGCGACTTGGGTCCCAGCCTTGGTTCCTTTCACCCTTGTGTTTTGGACAACGTTGAGCGACTGTGCCGTCTCTCTGGCAAAGATGAAGTGTCTTTTCACATGTCGGGCACTGAAGCTGTGATGCAAGCGGTGAGGCTGGCGAGATACCACACGGCGCGCAAAAAAATTGTTCGCTTCACGGGTGCGTATCACGGTTGGTGGGATGATGTCCAGCCCGGACCTGGCAACCCGATGCCACCAGCCAAGCACACCTTGACGCTCAGAGAAATGCACGAGTCCACCCTCAAAGTGCTGAGAAATCGCACCGACATCGCCTGCGTGCTCATCAACCCCTTGCAAGCACTCCATCCCAATCAAGCGGCACCCACAGACTCCACATTGGTGGACGGATCGCGCCATGTCCACTACGACCGTGCTGCCTACACGGCGTGGCTGCAAGCCTTGCGTCAGGTTTGTACCGACAAAGGCATTGTGCTGATTTTTGATGAGGTTTTTTTGGGCTTTCGCCTGGCCAGAGGTGGTGCTCAGGAGTACTTTGGCATCCAAGCCGATATGGTGACCTATGGCAAAACCCTGGGGGGTGGCTTGCCCGTTGGAGTGATTTGTGGCAAAGCTGAATTGATGAAACGCTTTAACCCCCAACGACCTGCAGACATCTGTTTTGCCAGGGGGACTTTCAATGCGCACCCCTACGTGATGGGGGCGATGAATGTGTTTTTGAAGCGCTTGGACACGCCTGAGGTATTGGAGCTGTATGCCCGATTGGACCAATGCTGGGATGACCGTGCAAATCAGCTCAACGCGAGTCTTCAAGCCCACAATTTGCCCATTCAAGTTGCCAACATGTCGACCGTGTGGACCATTTTGTATGACTCGCCCACGCGGTTCAATTGGTTGCTTCAGTACTATATGCGCCGCGAAGGCATTGCATTGAGTTGGGTAGGCTCTGGAAGATTGATCTTCAGCTTGAACTATGGTGAACATGAGTTTGAGGAATTGTCCCGTCGCTTGATCTTGGCTGGGCAAAAGATGATGGCGGATGGTTGGTTTTGGAAACCCGAAGCCCAAACCAACAAGAGCATACGTCGAGGCATTCTCAAAGAGTTGCTAAGAGCTCGATTTGCCAGTTGATTTTGCCAGTTGATAAAAAATAAGCGGTGAGTCCAGATGGACTCACCGCTATCAAAATTGAGGCTGTATGTTGATCACGCTAGGCTGAGAGTGTGGGGCGATCATGATCCAGCTCCCCATCAAACTATCAGCACTCTTATCATCATCCTTGAGATGCGTCCGCGCTGTTGATCTGAATGTGCTCCATGGGGTCAATCAACTGGCCCTTGAGCAAATACACAGGTGATTTGGCATAGAGTACCAAGTCATGGAATGGATCGGTGATGATCTTAAATGCCCAAGAGAACGCGACCACAAAATTGTCTTGAATAATCAATTGCGCTACTCTAAATAGGAGACCAGCAACGCCCAAGGCAAGCCAATAAAAGCCGACCATGCGAACAAAGCTGTCTTGGTCATCTTCAGGAATCGCCCAGCTGAAAACAGAAGGCTCAAGCCAAATGGCCAAAGGAACTGCAGCCCAAATAGACATCAATACGATTTTACGCTTGATGTTGTAGCCTACCTTGATGAACTCTTTGTGATCGTTGGTGGCTTGGTTGACAACGTCGTAATCTTTGGGTTCAAAGAAGAAATGACCTGCTTGGCGAGTCACCATAGAGATCAGCCAACCAATGAGTCCAGAAATAACGGGATCAATGAAGAGATACACATAGGCCACCAAAAAAGACAGAGCACTGATGAAATGCAATGACTGATTGATTCGGCTGTGATGATAATAACGGTGATCATCCCAGCGTTGAATTCTCAGGGTTTCAAAAAAATGATTCATCTCTGTCCTTTTTTAGAGGGGGTTGGTATTGAGCTTAGGCTTTCAATTCGGTGAGTCTTCAGCAATGGGCTCAGCGGGAAATTATGTTATGAATGTGCTCTGATTTGATGAAACTTTGATGACAAAGGGGTATTTTTAATGCGCAATGGATGATTACGGTACAAATTCATCAAACTGGGCGGGGGTGGCCTGGTTTGTTTTCAGCATTTGATGGCGGCTCTCAAGGCGGCATTTGATGCACCTATATGGTGACAAACACCTTGTCCGTAAGGGCTATGGTGAGTTGTATTCTAATTAAAAAAATAAAAGGCGTTCATTCTCTCAACCGCAAGCGTTTTTTGAAGAGAAATACAGTTGTCAGTTGTTTCATCAAGGATCACCGTCCATTTTCAGTTGATCGTGGGCGAAAGACTCGGATCGGTTGATTGAAGTGATCATGGACTCCCTCAACCATTGGGTTCATCCTATTAGGAACTCAAACATTCGAGTCGGGTTTTGTAGCTTTCTTGCCTGTTGTCGCAAAGCACCACCAATCGATCATGACCATTGCAACGCTCAGGGACTTGTTTGGGTAGCGGTGAACATGACTTGAGCAGCAGGTTCGTTGTCAAGGCAACATGAGGAACGCTTGTAAAAATAAGCCCCTAGTCTTGATGATCAATTCCCCGGTTGTGCACAGATTTGGTGCGCCTTAAATGCGATTGTGTCTTGAATTTGTCATATGGTTTTACTAAACTTTATGCATGCGAAGATTCCCAACCCAAGCGCGCAAACGCACACGCATCGAGATCATCCCCATGATTGATGTGATGATGTTTTTGCTTGTGTTTTTTGTGTTGATCAGTATCAATGTGATTCCAGCACTGGGATTAAAAATGCGGTTGCCGCAATCGTCCCAAGCGCGCGAAGACCATCCGCCCAAGCGTGTCATCTTAGGAATTGCCGAAGATGGCGAGTTTCAACTGGACGGTAAAACCTATCCCAATTTAGGCGCCATGCAGCCTGAATTGATCAGACTCAAAACACAAGCGGGTGAGAATCCTGAGGATGTGAAAAAGAATTTGGTGATCATCATCAATGGTGATGAGCATTCCAGGCTACAACAGTTGGTCGATGTGATGGACTTGTTGAAATCCAATGGGATCGACTCCATGACCATTGCTTCTAAAAAGAAATGATGTCATGAACGCCGTCGTCAACTGGACTTACGAAAAGCGGGACCCCATTTCTTACACGGGCGCTATGCTGGTATGCGCATTCGTGCTCCTGCTCATCAACTTTGCGCCGATTTCATCACCGCCGCCCGATATCAATGAAATGGCGGCCTTCTTGGATACGCCTGTGCCACCACCTCCTAAAGTGGAGCCTGTTCAAAAGGTTCAACCCCAACCCATCATTAAGCAAGAACCGCTCAAATTATCCACGTCCAAGACCCCTAGTCCAGTTGATATTCCAGAGTCACCCAAAACTCAGGAAGTCAAGGCCCAACCTCCTATTCAGCAGCCCATTGTTCAGGCTCCTTCACCCACACCTATTCCTGTGCAAGCCCCGCCCATCGTTGCACCTGCACCCAAGCTGCAAACAGTCTCTCTTGATG
Source organism: uncultured Burkholderiales bacterium (assembly GCA_903844385.1). Lineage (GTDB taxonomy): Bacteria > Pseudomonadota > Gammaproteobacteria > Burkholderiales > Burkholderiaceae_C > Limnohabitans. The sequence continues at coordinate 75,482 of CAIMTJ010000018.1, read as the reverse complement.
CAAGCTATGTCAGTGAATTGAAAGCTTATCTGGAAAAGATCAAAAAATATCCTTCATCAAGAGAGGCCAGGCTATCTCGCCCCCAGGGCACAGTCACGCTATCTTTGCTGATCACTCGGTCAGGACAATTGTTGGAAGTGCGTGTGCTCACCACTTCTCACTCCAATATTTTAGATTCAGAAGCCGTCAAGAGCATCAAAACTGCCAACTTTCCAGCGTTTCCCAAAGAGGCGTTTATGGGTGAGGATTCTCACGAATTTTCAGTGAATATGAATTACACCCTAACCGAACAATGACCGTATTGCTAGTATTTTCCCATTTTATTTTGATTGTAAATTACCAGGAGTTATTATGAAAAAATCGAATCAAGTGTTTCAACTCTCTGTATTGAGCTTGGCGCTCATTGGAGCGGGTTGCATCTCTCAATCGTGGGCACAATCTGCGCCCACGAATGTTGGAACCGTGAAAATTTCTGGTGTAGGTGATCAAGTCGGCAATGGCCTGTTGATTGATGAAGATGGTGTAAAAAATAAAAGCACAGTGACCAAAACTGCTATTGATAAAGAGCGTCCAACGGCTAACCCATTCCAGTTGTTGAACTTGGAGCCTGGCGTTAATGCTTACAGCTACGATTCGACGGGTATTTTTGGTGGCAATATGCGTGTTCGCGGTTTTAATAGCGATGAGATGGGTTACACCATCAATGGCGCACCCGTGAATGATTCAGGTAACTTTGCCATCTATCCCCAAGAGTACGCTGACGTAGAAAATCTTTGTGAAATCTCGATCACACAAGGATCTGTAGACACAGAGTCTCCTCACGTAGGAGCATCCGGCGGCAACGTGGGTATGGTGAGTTGTTCACCCAAAGATAAATTTGGCGGAAGAATTTCTGAGACTTTGGGTGACTTGTCCTTCAAAAGAACATACTTGCGCTTGGATACAGGCGTGATTGGTAAAGAGCATCCCTTTAAGGCCTATGTTTCATACTCCAACGCAACGGTGAATAAGTTCAAAGGTTTTGGTCAGGGTAACAAGTCTCACGTGGATACGGGTTTTGAGTGGAAGCTCACAGACGACACCTCTCTCACGACCAATTTGCTCTACAACTATCAGCTCAACAACAACTATTTAACTCTCACGAAGGCTGAATTTGCACAAAATCCAAGTCTGGATTTTTCTGGTAATGTTCCACAACATTTGGCCGCTGGAGCTGAGAACACGACGGCTAACTTTGGAACCAGCAGTGCAACTGCGACAGGTGTCAGGGCTACCAATGTGTATTACGGTTATTCTTTGAACCCCTTTGTGAACTACCTATTCACATCGCGTTTGCAAACTCGAATTGATGACAAGTTGACCCTCAGTGCTGAGCCCTATTATTGGTATGGTTATGGCACTGGTGGCAATTTACAAACCACTTTGGCTGAAGGCACCACAGGTATCCACGGCGGCATTGCTGATATCAATCGCAACGGTAAGCTCACCGATACGGTTGGCGTCTACCGTGGTAGCGTCACTGAAACCAAGCGTCCTGGCATCACGTTCAAAGCCAATTACACATTGGAGAACCAAAAGATTTTGGCAGGTCTTTGGATTGAGCAAGCCAACCATCGTCAAACACAACCAGCGACAACTGTTGATAACAACGGTGCTATCGGCGACATTTGGTTGGCTACCAATTTGATCAAATACAATGATGGCAGTTTGTATCAAGGTCGTAACTATTTGACTCAAAATACGGCCTACTCAGCATTTGTAACTGACACCATCTCCATTGGTAAACTTGACATTGTTCCAGGTGTGCGCCTCAATTCTTTGAAGCGTGACTTCACCAACTACGCTTCAAGTGGTTCCGGTATGGGCGCAAACTATGGCATCTCTACCACTTACAGCAAACCATTGGCTTCTTTGGGCGCCAAATACAAAGTCAACGATGACTTGCAAATCTATGGCAATATGTCCCAAAACCAAAAAGACCCTGCCAACTTTGTGTTGTCGGGTCTGGTGTCTGGTGGCTCATTCGTGAATGGTGCTTTAACGGGCTACAAATTGCTCACCCCAACTGTTCAGCCTGAGACATCCACGTCCTATGAAGCTGGTATGCGCTTCAATACCGACGCAGTCAAAGGTTCGGTGGCTTTGTTTGATGTCGAGTTTAAGAATCGAATTGCGCAAAGCTATAACCCTGACACCAACTCTTACACCGACTACAACGTGGGTGACTCCAGAGTTAAAGGTCTTGAGATGCAATTGGGCAGCAAGCCCGTCAATGGCTGGAGTGTATTTGGATCGGCTACATACACCAGAAGCACGATCTTGAATAATTTCCAAGCATCAGTCTCAACAACATTACCGACTGCTGGTTCTGCTTTCCCTGATACACCATTGTGGATGTATGGTGCATCCATGCAGTACAGCAGTGGGCCATTCATGGCTGCTTTGAACGGTAAATACACGGGCAAGCGTTACACCACGCTCGTCAATGATGAGTACTTGGACGCTTTCACCGTGTTTGACTTCAATGCTGGTTATCGCTTTGATTCTGGAACATTCTTTAAGCAACCTACAGTTCGCTTGAATATGTCCAATATCTTCAACGCGAAGTATTTGTTGGCTAACTCAGGTAGTGGCTCCAGCATCACCACAACGGTCAACACCAGCGCTCCAGGCGGTGGTATACCCACATATTATGTGAGTGCTCCACGTTTCGTCAGTATGACCTTTAGTTCCGAATTTTAAGTAAATCATGACTGAATTTTTGCACCAAGCTTCTTTTGGATTGATGATTTTTTCGGCCATCATCGCGATTGTGGTGAGTATCGAGAGAATTATCTTTTCTGGTATGAATTTGCGACGTGCAAAGCTCATCATGACCAGCTTTGATTCCACTCAGATCCCAATCAGTACACTGTTGGGTTCTGATGTGGTGTCTGAGATGGTTCAAAAGCTCATAGACGATAAAAATAAAAATTATGCGCCATCCGTGCAGCAAGACCGTGCAGACGCGGCATTTATTCATGCCAAAGATGAATTGAGTGCGCGTTTATGGATTTTGGATACGATTGTGACTGCTGCACCTTTGATGGGTTTACTGGGAACGATATTTGGAATTGTCGATACCTTTTTGGCGCTCTCAAAGTCTGGCATGTCTGATCCTGCCGGTGTCAGTGCAGGGATTGGTACGGCTCTGTATGCGACAGCCTTGGGGATTTCAATTGCGTTGGTTGGACTGTTTGCTTTTAATTACTTGAGTGATCGCAATGAGCGTATCGGCGAGCATTTAAAAATGTTAATTTTGAGACTCTAAGTGCGAGTGTATTTAAATTGAAAAGCCAAGAATATTACATTCTTGGCTTTTTTTACACCTGAGTAAAGTCAACGCTTTTAATCTCGTTAATTCGCTAAGGGTGTATTTTGGGTTTGGAGGCAACATGTAAATTGGGGTTGCAGCATTGAGTCATGCTGTACAAGTTCAAATTGAACCCATCCTCTTAGCTATCCATGCACTGAAACCAAAACGAGAGGATCGATCAAGGTAAGATGGTGATTGTGACCGAGGGGTAACTTTCGTCAATTTGCTTACACTCTATTTGCAAAGGCGAGACGACATCAAAAAATGATTTACCACTTTGAACCGCACGCGCTTGCAAGGTGATTTCTCTGGTCAAATGACCGCCAAGTTCTTTCTCATGCATCAATGCTGTTTTTGAGGTCGAGTCATTCCATTGAAAAGCTTCAAGTGTTTTATTGCGTTTGAACTCATTTAAAGTGGCAGCCATGCAGGCCACAATTTCAGGCCGTTCGCCTTGAATGATTAAATTCTTGAAATCTTTGGCGGTTTGATGCGTGATAGGAGCACCTTTTGAAAAGGCCAACGAACAAGTCAACAAGAGCCCAATGATTGGTAAATTTAGATAAATTCGACGGAATGATTTCATCATTTGTCCTCTCAAGGCTTCTGAATCAGTTGACCCTTGGTGTCACGCATTTGGGCCCAACCTGATCGAATGCGAGTCAAAACTGTGATGTCATCAATTAAAATGTAGTCCTGACTCTTGGCAAGTCCAGATCCGTTGGTGTAAATCCAGTTTAACAGTTTTAATGTTTCTGCCGCATCTTTTGAATCATTTTGTAGTTTGTGAAGAAGTACGTAGGAAACTCCCATAATTGGCCAACTTCCAGCGCCAGGCATGTTGGTGAGACTTTGATAAAAAGAAGGGCGTGTCCATCGAGCTTGGTTTGTAGCTTGTGTAAACGATTGCAATGATGGTTGCAAGTACTGCCCTTCGCTATTTCCTAAGCTGGGTGTCCCCAATTGGTATTGCTTGGCGTACATGAATTCGATGTAACCAATCGATCCGGGCAACAATTTGACTTGTTGGGCCATCCCGAGGTTGCCTTTGACTGATAGGCCGATGGGCCACATCACTTGAGAACCAATTCCAAACCGAGCATCCCATTCGGCGCTGATTTGGGATAAATAATGTGTGAAAGTAAATGTGGTGCCAGAACCTTCTTGTCTGTGTATGACCGAGATCGGTATGGAAGGAAGTTCCAAGTTCGGGTTCAGCGCTTTAATTTCTGGGTCATCCCAAACAATAACGTGACCCATCATGATGCGAGCCAGCAACGGTCCAGAGAGTTTCAAAGCTTGGACATCCACACCTGGCAAGTTAATGACAGGAGCGATTCCGCTCGCCACCAGTGGAAACTGAAATAAATCGTCATGTGCCAATTCCGACTGCGTGAGGGCTATGTCTGTCACTCCAAAATCAACAGAGCGAGAAGTGATTCGTCTAATTCCTTCCGCTGACCCCAACGCTTCATATTCTGCGGTGAGTATTTGCTGTTTTTGAAACGCTTTGAGCCATGTATCGATGATGGGTTGGGGAAAGGTGGCGCCAGCGCCCAAAATATCAGAATTTGCTTGAACACTCAATGAGTTCAATCCGAGAACACAAACAAATGCAACCAGTCTGATTCCTAGATGGCAGGTCTTGCTGAGGCTCTCCTTTGTCTTAGAAATTGACATGGAAACGCACTCCGAAAATGTTCACAGGTCCACGGTCTTTGTTATAGCCAGGATTTTTCACGTTTTGGTAATTCAATGCCATGTTGAATGTGGGGTTGAATACCACATTGTAAAAAGTCTCTATGATCTCCTCGCTTGCGTAGTTCAAGGCACCGTCGCCGATTAAAATACCCATACCACCTGCAGCAAAATAAGCTTGTCCATCGCGGCTGATGTTGTTCTTGACAATAGCTAGGCCGAGGCTGTCATTGTGACGCTTCCAGGGGTTTCCTTTCAAAAGGATTCCTGTGGCAAGAGAGTGATTGATTTCAGTAAAATCAAATGCCTCTTTGGTCCCATCACTCTTGCTGTACTTTAAAAAGTACCCCATTGAACTCGTGAGTTCTTGCTCAATGTTCAATGCCCAGCCGGATTTTTGATTCATTTTCCTCACCAGTGATGTATCTGGTGATCCACCTCTTAAAGCGCTCATGGCCAATGCATCAGAGTACAAACCCATATTTGCATGGTTGATATAAGTTAAAAGCTTCAATTTGCCAGGATGCACTCCAACTTGATGGTGCTCTTCAAACTCAGCCACCCATTCATTTTGCTTGAATGAGGCATCAATGGTCTCTTTGTTGGGTTGTGTCGATAGCGCAAAATAACCTGCTCTTATAGCCCACCAGTCTTGGTTCCACTCGAGTGCTGCGCCATGTGTGAAACCCCACGAATCGGCCGCATAGTCAAAGGCGCCAGCATCCAGAATTGACCAATTAAAAAAATCCGATCTGGGGTCATGGGCGTAGGTATTGGTATCAAATATATCAACGACCGAGAACTTGCCCAAAGTCAAGGTTAAATTGTTGCTCGTGATGGTTTTTTCCAATTGGTTCGGTTGTTCATCCAATTGAAAAATCTCTCCGCCAAGGTCAATGGTTTGACGCAGGAATGCCCGAGGCAATCGGTAATAGGGATTTTGTTGCCCCACCTTATAAGCTTCACCACTTGTATAACCTGCAACGCCTAATGTGTTGCTCAGACCAAATCCTTGATCGATTTCTGGGTTGACGTAGGCTTCTAAACCTCGCGATAGCTTGAGCCCTAGATACAACGTGGCGTCAAAGGTTTCCTTGCTTGACTTGTCATTGGTCAGACTATTGTCACCAGAGTATTTGGCACGAAATCCTCGATGGGATTGATTGACGATGGTCGCCTGACCTTTTGCTGACCAGGTTTGTTCACTCATGAGGCTATCCATTGCGCTGGAAACCGATGAATTAACCTCGGTATTCACTCTGGATTTCAAAAGTTGATCATCAATGTCCGATCCCACCCTTTGAGCCAATGCTGGAAATGCAATGAAAAATCCGACAATGAAATAAAGCCGTATGAGAAAAGCTAGCATTGTGGGAAGATTGCCTCGTTGGTCCTAGTCGTTGGCTTAACTGATGAGTTACCAGTTGCACAAACACTCAACGAATCTGAATAATTTAAGTTTCTAATCTATCCTGCTGATGTGACTATTTGATGACAGGGCTTGCATTGATGTGCATCATTTGAGCGAACTGGGTGAATTTCATGGGTGCTTCATTGCGTGCGTGGCTTTGAAAGCTTTGATCTCTATAAAGTCTGATGATGTTGTTGATTCGTGAGGTTTAAGTTAATTCTTCAGTTAATTTAGTTGATGGTTCATCCCTCGAGGCAGATACTCTTGTTTGTCAATAAATCTTCATTAAATTGACACGATTGCGTCATGACAAATCACGAAACTTCTTTCATTGAACATCAATGGAGTCAACATGAAAGAGTTTCCTGGGCTGATACACGATTTGTCACCTGCCGTTATGTCATCAGGTGTACTTCATCAATCAACCAGTGAGATAGCCGCATCTCAATTGTCGTCCCCAACACAAAGGGGTCAAATATCCGTCTCTTGGGCGCACCACCTTGACGAGGTACGTGCTGCGCAACGATTGCGATATTCGATTTTTGTAGGTGAAATGGGCGCCAAAATCCAATCCCCGATTGAAGAACACGATATTGATTCCTTCGATGATTATTGTGAGCATTTGATCGTGCGTGATCAAAACACCTTGGAAGTGGTGGGAACCTACCGGGTATTAACGCCTGTTCAAGCCAAGCGCATGGGTGGCAACTACACCCAGACCGAATTTGATTTGTCAAATCTTCAAGGGATTGAAGACCGAATGGTGGAACTCGGCAGGTCTTGTGTGCATCCCAACTACCGTCAAGGTTCGGTCATCTTGTCACTGTGGGGTGCCTTGGCTGAGTTCATGGTTAGAAATCAGTTGGACATCATGATTGGTTGCGCGAGCATACCGATGTTGCACAATGGAGTGGTCAGCGGCCAAGCCGCCGCCAGTATTTTTTCTCAACTTAAAGAAGCGCAAATGGCGCCTCTCGATCTTCAGGTCAAACCTTGGTTGCCTTTGCCAGTGGATCAATTTACCACTCAACAACACATTGAGCCTCCGGCTTTGATTCGAGGCTATCTAAAATTGGGCGCCAAAGTACTGGGTGCGCCAGCCTGGGATCCAGACTTCAACACCGCAGATTTACCCATGCTGATGCGTATTTGCGATTTGCCCAACCGCTACAGAAAGCATTTCTTGGGACATTGATGCATTACCGTACCATCTTTATCTCCGACCTTCATTTGGGCACTCCGGGTTGTCAAGCCAACGTCTTGCTCAGTTTTTTAAGGCACAACAGCAGCGATTTTTTATACCTGGTGGGCGACGTGGTGGACGGTTGGCAACTCCGTCGGAAGTGGTATTGGCCCCAGGACCACAACGATGTCATTCAAAAGCTCCTCAGACGGGCCAGAAAGGGTTGTAAAGTCACTTACGTTCCAGGCAATCATGACGAGTTTGCTAGGCATTTTGTCAATCATCAGTTTGGTGATGTTCCAATTCTGGCGGAAACAACCCACACCTTGGCCGATGGTCGGGTTTTATGGGTGACCCATGGGGATTACTTTGATGTTGTGGTGAAGTATGCCAAATGGCTCGCGGTGGTGGGCGGAACACTTTACGAATTTACCATTCAATTGAATCGGTTGCTGGCCAAAGTTCGTGCGCATTTTGGACTGCCTTATTGGTCTTTGTCCGCTTACCTAAAGCACAAGGTCAAGTCAACTCTCAACCACGCCACAGCGTTTGAAGATGCCTTGGCCAACGAGGCCCAGAAAAGAGGTCTTCAGGGCGTGGTTTGTGGCCATATTCACCGTGCGCAAATTCGAGAAATCAATGGTATGTTGTATTGCAACGATGGAGACTGGGTTGAGAGTTGTTCGGCCATGGTTGAGCACAATGATGGTCATTTGGAGTTGATTTTTTGGGATCCCTTGACCATGGAAGATCCCGCTCAGGAATTGATTGAAAATTAATCTTCAATAAGATGATTTGAAACAATTGTTCTGTAAAACTTGAGTCTGAGCTGATGGGTGGCGTGCACACCGACAATATTCTGGCAAGATGGACTCAAGTGCGAACTTTGTCATTAAAATGGGGTTTATGTCGTTGTTGGTGGCTCTTTGACTTACCGCAGACGCATCAAAAATCAAACCATACAAAGTCTAATGATGTTTTTAGCTCGTGACGCCAGTATTTTGGCTTTCAATGACAGGGTGTTGGATTGGGCCAAGCGCGCTGATGTGCCCATGCTTGAGCGTTTGCGTTACTTGTGCATTGTCTCTTCTAATTTAGACGAATTTTTCGAAGTTCGCATGGCTTTGCATCTCAGAGCTGTTTCTCATCATGATGTGAAGGCTTTTTACAGCTCTCACACTTACACCACCTTATCCCAAGCTGCACATCAATTGGTGCATGAGCAATATGCCTTGTTCAATGATGCATTGATGCCGGCCTTCAATGATGCGGGAATCCGTATCATCTCCCATGCTGACAGAAATGTCGCCCAAAAAAAGTGGGTTAAGCAGTATTTTGAGCGAGAAGTTAAACCCCTCTTGGTTCCTGTGGGCTTGGATCCGGCTCATCCATTTCCCTTGGTTGCCAATAAATCTCTCAATTTTATTGTGAGGTTGACAGGACACGACGCATTTGGTCGTGAGAATGAAATTGCCATCGTCAAGGTGCCACGAGTATTGCCGCGCTTTATCAAGTTGCCCATCAAAGTAGCAGGGCGGTCAACCTCGTTTGTGGCACTCAGCAGTGTAATCCGAGCTCATTTGAGTGATTTATTTCCTGGTCGTCATGTCGGGCAGTTCTCTCAGTTTAGAGTGACCCGCGACTCGGAGCTCATGGTGGACGAGGAGGATGTGCAGAACTTGCGAACAGCTCTTCGACAAGGATTGGAGCACCGTCAATTTGGGCAAGCTGTGCGTCTCGAGGTTTCATCGGGTTGTTCCTCAGAGTTGTATCATTTTTTACTGAAACAGTTTCAGTTGCCTGAGGCTGCCTTGTACCGCGTTCACGGTCCTGTGAATTTGGTTCGATTGACCCAACTCATTGATTTGGTTGATGCACCCAATTTGCTCTTCAAGCCTTATGAAGCAAGTTACCCCTCTGAGATGGCTACCAACGAGTTGCTCTTTGATCAACTCAAGCGCCGAGAAATTCTCATCCATCAACCCTTTGAATCATTTGCTGGGGTGTTAACTTTTTTGCGTGAAGCTGTTGCGGATCCAGAAGTTTTGGCCATCAAGCAAACGATATACCGAACCGGCGCAGACTCTGAGTTGATGGATCTGTTGCGAGAGGCTGTTCGACGAGGCAAAGAGGTGACCGCGGTGGTCGAGCTCAAAGCACGTTTTGATGAAGAGGCCAATATCAATTGGGCTGAGCAATTGGAGTCGGTGGGCGCTCAAGTGGTTTACGGTGTGGTGGGCCTTAAAACGCATGCCAAAATGTTGCTGGTTACCCGTCGAGAAGGCACAAAATTAGTTCGTTATGCTCACCTCTCGACTGGGAATTACAACGCCAAGACTGCGCGCTTGTACACCGACTTGAGCTTTTTAACGGCAGACGTCAAAATGACGTCTGATATCGAACAGGTATTTGTCCATCTTGCCAGTCAAAGTCCATTCCCAAAGCTTCATCATCTTTGGATGGCACCTTTTTATCTGCATGATCATCTGGTTTCCGCCATCGAGCAAGTGGGTGAGTCTGCCCGTAAAGGTGAGCACGCAAGAATTGTTTTAAAAATGAACTCATTGACCGATGAGCGTTTGGCCCAAGCTTTGGTTCATGCGGGTCGAGCGGGTGCCAAAATTGACGTGATTGTGCGTGGTGCTTGTATTTTGCCAGCACAAGTGTCAGGACACTCTGAGAATATTCGTGTGCGCTCGATCATTGGTCGCTTCTTGGAGCATTCTCGGGTCTTTTATTTTGCGCAAGGGGAGGTTGAGAGCTTGTATCTCTCAAGTGCCGACTGGATGAATCGCAATATGCTCAGGCGCATTGAGATTGCTTGGCCTGTCAATGACCCCACCCTTCGACAACGCATCGTTGATGAGTGTTTATTGGCATATTTGGGCGACACGCAAGATGCCTGGGAATTGGATGGTAAAGGCATTTATCACCAAGTGAAGGATCGGCTACAGCTCAACCACAAGACCCACAGTGCCCAAGAAGCATTGATGAATCGATACCGTGCCAAAAAATAACTTTCTCTTCACTCAACAACTCAATCCTGAATGATTTTGTGTTTTTAACCTCAATTTTTGACTAGGACTGTGCAATGGATTTAATTCTTTGGAGACACGCCGAAGCCATCGATTTAGAGATGGGGGGTGACGACATGCAACGCCATTTGACGGTGCGAGGTGAGCGACAAGCTCAGCGTATGGCACGTTGGCTCGATCGCATGCTGCCGCAAGGCACCAGAATTTTCTCAAGTCCTGCCAAGCGTTGTGAGCAAACGGTTTTGGCCCTTGGGCGTCGATACAAGACCCGCGAAGAGCTATCACCCAATGGAGACGCGCAGGGTTTACTGGAGTTGGTTCAGTGGCCTGTTGCCAAAAATCCTGTTTTGGTGGTGGCGCATCAACCGTTTTTAGGTCAAACCGTAGCGCAACTTTTGCAAACCAATAGCGCTGAGTGCTCGTTCAAGAAAGGTTCAATTTGGTGGATCAAAACCAAAAAGAAAGAAGAAACTTGGGTGAGTTCGATTTATTGCGTTGTCCCGCCGGAAACGATCTGAGATCGCGGGGCCGGGCTTGCCCCGCATGCATTCAACTGGTTTTTGGACGTCCCGTTTTGATCATGGGGATTTGTGCAATCGCTTGGGTAAAAGCAGAGTCCGACAACATGCTCAAAACTTTGATGCCGGCGCGAATTAACTCGCTTTTTTTCATCCCATGCCCCAATTTAGAAGAACGCATTTTGAGGTCGATGATGGTTTGGTATTCATCCTTTGGAATGGTGAAGCTGTCGCGAATGACTTTATTCTTTTTTGGCTTTGAGGCCAACTTCACCTGATCATTGACTTTTTTCGCTTTTAAGACCGACTTGGATGGTGAGGTCGGTGGCTTTGATTTTGCAGTTTTCCCGGCTTGCGCGCTCGAAGTGGATTTGTGGGGCGTGTTGGCATTGGTGGTTGTAGTCACTTTTGCGGAACTGCTTTTTTGGGCGACACCGACTCGAGAGCTTTTGTGAGCGGGGGTTTTGGCCGTTGATCGAGCGCGTTTGCTTGGAGCAGATTTTTTTGTAACTGGCGTATGAGCGGCTTTGGCGTTGGCCACGGACTCAGTTGCTGTGTTTGCAATGGCCTTTGTCAAAACTTTTTTTTCTGATATTTTCTTGGCTGTGCTCATGTCAATATTCTCCTTTGAGAAAAGAACCCATCGTAGGTTCATTGATCATAAACTATATATACGGTTATTAAAACCAATTTTTGTCCATTTGTGTCTTTTGACACACACTGATTGAACTAGAAATTTCGCTACAAATCGATTTTTTTATGAACTTCGACCGGATCCTTCTACTCGTCGAAATAGGTGAGAGACCTATTGGTCGGATTGGGATGGGTCAGAGCTTTAATGGAGCGGATCTTGAAGCTTTAAGTGCCATGAGGTTTTGAGCCACGCTTGGACCTCTTCATTCAAGAGGTGAGCGGACTGGGGGAAACTGGTTTTCCAACTGGCTGAGACTTCAAGGATAAAACACTTTTGATCGTCTGGGTCGATCAAGAGGTGAATTTTTTCAAATTCCGGTGTTCTTCTGGCATGGCACAAAATCACAGCGAGCCTCAAACAAATGAGTTGATGACAAAAATCTTGGTCATCAAAGTCAACGTCGAGTTTCCTGAGTTTCCCACGGTGGCCCAATACCAACAAGCTGAGTCGATGCAGTTCAGACACACTAAAGCCTGGTGCGTCGCTTTGATCCAAAATATACGCGCCATGCTTATGATAGTCACTGTGGGATATGACGCTACCGATTTCATGCAACTGAGCAGCCCATTGAAGTTTCTTTTTGAGCTTGATCAAGTGGTCCTTGTCCAGTGTCTGGGTGGAGATCTGGCTCATGAGGAATTGAGAGACATCGGTCACCCTCGCCGATTGATTCAAATCGACAGCAAACGTTTTTTGGAGTCGTTTTACGGTGAGTTCTCTGGTGTCTTGGGTCAGATCATCACGCTCTATCAAGTCGAACAAAACCCCGTGACGAAGTGCGCCTTGAGCACAATGCAGCTTATCAATTTTCAAGAGGTCAAAAAGCGCCTTCAAAACGCCGATGCCACCACCAATCACAGCTTTTCTGTCTTCTTTGAGGCCTTCAAGCTTCAAACGTTCAGGGCTTTGAGAGCGAATCAAAGTCTTTTGCAGCCATTGCAGGCCTTCAGGCGTGATCTCGTCATTGGGCCAGCCATTTGCAGCCAAAATATCGACGACTGCCCCCACTGTGCCTGATGACCCATAGGCCTGATCCCATTCGCCTTTGGGGTAAAGACTCAATGCTTCATCGAGTACGGCTTTGGCGGCAATCTCTGCGCGGTCAAAAGCGGCTGCAGTGAACTCACCATTGTTGAAGTATTTCATACTCCACGCCACGCTTCCCGTGCGATAGGACTCCATCACTTTGGGCTCCAGGTATTGACCCAAAATGATTTCTGTCGAGCGCCCGCCAATGTCAATCACCAAGCGACGCTCGCTCGATTGCGGCAAGTAATGGGAGACGCCGACATAGATGAGTCGAGCTTCTTCACGTCCGGAGATGATCTCAATGGGGAAACCCAAAATTTTCTGGGCATGTTCAATGAAAAAGTCGCGGTTTCTGGCCTCTCTAAGGGTCTGAGTCGCGACAGCCCTGACATTGGTTTTTTTGAGGCCAGCCATCCTCTCTGCAAAGCGGGCCAGGCAGTCCCAGCCGCGCTGCATGGCTTCTTGCGTCAGATTTCGGTTTTCATCCAGGCCATTGCCTTGTCTCACCGTTTCCTTGATGTACTCGGTTCGGTGAATTTGACCGTGATCGAGTCGTCCTATTTCTAGGCGATAACTGTTGGAGCCCAAATCAACGGCTGCCAAAATTGAACCATTTTGCATTATAAAGTATTCAAAAAAACCCAAAAACCCAAGAGTAGGCTAGAAACTATTTGTCTATCATATGACTATTTTGTGACAAATAAATGACGTTAACGCGCTTTTCTACGGGTAAAAAAATGCCACCAAGCTGATTTTAGTCATGTGATTGTCATAAATCGGTAATACAGTAACTCAGCTTCTTCAACTACCCTCGGGATTTAATTCATGATCAAACGTCTCTCTTTAATTGCTGCACTCGTCTCAGCGTTGGGTGTATCGGCTGCCGGTGCAACCGATGTGACAGGTGCAGGTTCTTCTTTTGCCAATCCTATTTTTCAAAAATGGGCCGCAGAATTTTTCAATGCCACCAAAAACAAGGTGAACTACAATTCTATTGGTTCGGGCGCTGGTATTAACCAAATCAAAGCTAAAACCGTGGATTTTGGTGCCTCCGACATTCCAATGACGGACGAAGAATTGGCCCAAGCCAATTTGACACAGTTCCCAGCAATTGTTGGTGGTGTGATTCCTGTGGTGAATATTCCTGGTATTGCGACTGGTAGCCTTAAGCTTACCGGTGAATTGTTGGCCGACATTTATTTGGGCAAAATCCAAAAATGGGATGACGCCGCCATCAAGGCTTTAAATCCAGGTTTGAATTTACCCGATGCCTTGATCGCTCCTGTTCGCAGAGCCGACTCTTCTGGTACTTCTTACATTTTCACCAATTATTTGAGCAAAGTCAGTGCTGAGTGGAAAACCAAAGTGGGCTTCAATGCCTCTCCAGCTTGGCCTGTGGGCTTGGGTGGCAAGGGCAACGAAGGTTTGGTTGCATTCGTGTCACGTATTCCCAACTCGATTGGTTATACCGAGTACGCTTATGTCAAGCAAAATAAAATGAATTATGTCAAAGTCGCCAACTCCACAGGCGCCTATGTTGAGCCCGACGAGAACTCATTCAAAGCAGCGGCTGCCAATGCGGATTGGAACAAAACTTTTTATCAGTTGTTGACCAACCAACCTGGCAAAGAATCTTGGCCCATCGTTGGCGCTACCTTTGTTCTCATGCAAAAAGTTCAAGACAAGCCTGAGTCTGGCTCTGAAGTCTTGAAGTTTTTTGACTATAGCTTCAAAAACGGCGACAAAACTGCAGAATCCATTGACTACTTGGTCATGCCTGCTGCAGTGAAAGACACCATTCGCAAATCATGGGGCGTGATCAAAGACGCTTCTGGGAAAGCCATTGCTTATTAATTTCATTGATTGAAATTTAATTATCAATAGACTCTTTGCTCTCGAACTTCAACGTCGACGAATTCGGCGTTGAAGTTTTTAGCTTATTTCAACCTTCCCGCTTTGACCCTATCCATGAATACTACATTACAAACGTCGTCTCGGAAAGCCCATGGTTTGTTGGATCGACTATTTGGCTGGGCGTCACTAGGAGCTGTCCTCCTCACCTTGGCCATGTTGGCGGGTATATTGCTCTCTTTGGTGGACGGTGCTATGCCTGCCATCCAAAAATATGGACTTACTTTTTTAAGTCGTGTTGTTTGGGACCCATCCCAAGATAATTTCGGTGGCTTGGTCATGATTTATGGGACCATTTACACCTCTTTTATTGCTTTGATCATTGCAGTTCCAGTGAGTTTTGGAATTGCTCTGTTTTTGACCGAATTGTCTCCCTCGTGGCTCAAGCGTCCTTTGGGCACGGCCATTGAGTTATTGGCTGCCATTCCTTCGATTGTTTATGGAATGTGGGGCTTGTTGGTCTTTAGTCCCATCTTGTCAACCTATGTCCAGTTGCCAATGCAGCAGGCATTTGGCAATGTTCCCGTGCTGAAGATGTTCATCTCTGGGCCACCGGTGGGAATTGGTATTTTATCGGCGGGTATCATTTTGGCGATCATGATCATTCCTTTTATTGCTTCGGTGATGCGAGATGTTTTTGAAGTCACGCCCCCTTTGCTCAAAGAATCCGCCTATGGTCTGGGATCCACCACCTGGGAAGTTGTTTCTCAAGTGGTGTTGCCCTACACCAAAGCGGGTGTGGTGGGTGGCATCATGTTGGGGCTGGGTCGTGCTTTGGGTGAGACCATGGCCGTGACCTTTGTGATTGGTAACACCAACCAATTGAGCTCTTTAAGTCTCTTTGAACCTGCCAATAGCATCACGTCTGCCTTGGCCAATGAGTTTGCAGAGGCGGCTGATGGGATGCACAAAGCGTCACTTATTTATTTGGGACTGGTGTTGTTCTTCATCACCTTTGTTGTCTTGTCCTTGTCCAAATTGCTACTGGCCAAAATGCGTCAGCGTGAAGGAGCTGCATCATGATGGACTCTAAAGAGCAAATGTTCCAACATCGTCAAAGAGTCAATCAAATGGCCATTGCCTTGTCAATGGCCGCCATGGTCTTTGGCTTGATCTGGTTGGTGTGGATCCTTTGGGATACCATCATCTTGGGTATTGGTGGCTTGACCATCGCGACATTTACCGAGATGACACCTGCTCCCAATGATCCGGGTGGCTTGGCCAACGCCATGTATGGCTCTTTCTTGATGGTGGGCTTGGCCACACTGATTGGGACACCCATTGGCGTTTTGGCTGGGATTTACTTGGCCGAATACAGCCCCAAGTCAAATTTGTCGAATTTGACCCGTTTCGTCAACGAGATCTTATTGTCGGCGCCCTCTATTGTCATTGGACTCTTTGTCTACAACTTGGTCGTTGCCACTTCCAAAACGTTCTCTGGTTGGGCTGGTGTGATGGCCTTGGCACTGATCGTGATTCCAGTGGTGATCAGAACGACAGAAAATATGCTTTTATTGGTCCCCTCTGGGCTGAGAGAGGCAGCCTACGCTTTGGGCACGCCCAAGTGGAAAGTCATTGTGGGCATCACCTTGAAGGCGGCAAGCTCTGGTGTGGTCACGGGTATCTTATTGGCCGTGGCGCGTATTTCAGGTGAAACTGCACCCTTGCTATTCACTGCTTTGAACAACCAATTTTGGAACTCAAGCCTATCTGGCCCCATGGCCTCATTGCCGGTCACGATCTTTAAGTTCGCCATGAGCCCTTACCAAAATTGGCAAGAGTTGGCCTGGGCTGGCGTGTTTTTGATCACCATCGCTGTGCTCGGTCTCAACATCCTGGCTCGCTTACTCACACGTCCTCAATCTTGAACCTTATTTTAGGATATTAGAATGCAACCCATTACTCAAAATCAGTCCAAGATTTCGGTTAAAAATCTTAATTTTTATTATGGAAAATTCCATGCCTTGAAAAGCATCAATATGGAAATTCCTGAAAACCAAGTGACCGCGTTCATCGGTCCATCTGGTTGTGGAAAATCTACTTTGCTCAGAACTTTCAATCGCATGTTCGAGCTTTATCCTGAGCAACGCGCTGAGGGTGAAATTATCCTTGATGGCGAAAACTTACTGACCTCCAAGCAGGATGTGGCGCTCATTCGTGCCAAGGTGGGTATGGTGTTTCAAAAACCGACGCCTTTCCCGATGTCCATTTTTGATAATATCGCTTTTGGAGTGAAACTCTTTGAAAAGCTCTCCAAAAGTGAGATGGAAGAACGCGTTGAATGGGCGCTTCACAAAGCTGCGCTCTGGAACGAAGTCAAGGACAAGTTGCAGCAAAGTGGTTCTGGTTTATCTGGTGGCCAGCAGCAAAGGTTGTGCATAGCCCGCGGTATTGCCATCAAGCCTGAGGTGCTTTTGCTCGATGAGCCATGCTCGGCCCTCGACCCTATCTCAACGGCCAAGGTGGAAGAACTCATCATTGAACTCAAGCAAGATTACACCGTGGTGATCGTGACGCACAACATGCAGCAAGCGGCGCGTTGCTCTGACTTCACGGCTTATATGTATTTGGGTGACTTGATGGAATTTGGCCAAACCGAGCAAATGTTTTTCAAGCCTCAGCGCAAAGAGACTGAGGATTACATCACCGGTCGTTTCGGTTAATCGTCTTATTTTGAAGTATTGGGAAAATCATGCCAGATAAACATCTCTCCACACAGTTTGACAGCGAACTCAATATGGTCTCCTCCAGAGTCATGGAGTTGGGCGGTTTGGTGGAGTCTCAAATTCGACAGGCTGTCTATGCTTTGTCACAATTCAATTCTGATGTGGCCGACGAAGTCATTGAAAATGAGTCCAAGGTGAACGCATTGGAGGTTGAAATTGATCGAGAGCTCGCCTCTATTATTGGCAGAAGACAGCCCACCGCAGTCGATTTGAGGTTGTTGCTGGCCATCTCCAAAACCACTGCCAATTTGGAGCGTGTGGGAGATGAGGCGGAAAAAATTGCCCGCATGGTCAAGTCCATCATCAAAACAGGCAATTCAAGGAGTCTGCCCGCATCTGAGTTGCGTGTGGCCGCTGAGATGGCCAGCGGTCTGCTGAGAAAAGCACTGGACGCTTTTGCCAGGCTTGACACCCAAACCGCCTTGGACATCATGAAAGAGGATGATTTGATTGACCGGGAATTTGATGGTTTCTTGCGTATTTTGATCACCTACATGATGGAAGATGCGCGAACCATTTCTGCCAGTTTGGATTTGCTCTTCATTGCCAAAGCCATTGAGCGTATCGGGGATCACGCCAAAAATATCGCAGAATTCATCATCTACATCGTCAAAGGCGATGATGTGCGTCACACCTCCATTGATAAAATTGAATCCGCATTGAAGTAAATACAACACAACGACATCCCTAAAAAACTTAATCTATGAGACACCCCCCTCGCGTATTGATCGTTGAAGATGAGCCTTCCATTGCTGAGCTCATTGCGGTGAACCTTCGCCACAATGGACTGTCTCCCATTTGGGCTGAAGATGGTGAAGCCGCACAGCGCGAAATTGATTCTGTTTTACCTGACGTGATCTTGCTCGATTGGATGCTGCCCGGTCAAAGCGGTGTTGCCTTGGCCAAGCGTTGGAGAAGTGACCCCAGGGTCAAGGCCGTGCCGATTGTGATGCTGACAGCCCGAGGCGATGAGGGCGACAAGGTGCAAGGTCTGGATGCGGGTGCCGATGACTACATCACCAAGCCCTTTTCCACTCAAGAGTTGATGGCTCGCATCCGCGCTGTACTTCGCCGCCGCGCGCCTGAGCAATCGCTCGACAGTGTGAGCGTGGGTGACGTCACCCTTG
This sequence comes from uncultured Burkholderiales bacterium, assembly GCA_903844385.1. GTDB lineage: Bacteria > Pseudomonadota > Gammaproteobacteria > Burkholderiales > Burkholderiaceae_C > Limnohabitans. The sequence goes on along the minus strand of CAIMTJ010000018.1, from coordinate 56,795 downwards.
ATGGTGCAACCTACCGAGTGAGCTTTCAAGGTCAAGCACTGAAGGTGGGGCCCACAGAGTTCAAACTCCTGAACTACCTCATGCGTCATGCTGAGCGTGTGCACACGAGATCGCAGTTGCTCGACAAAGTATGGGGTGACCATGTCTTTATTGAAGAGCGCACGGTGGATGTGCACATCAAGCGTTTGAGAGAGGCGCTGGGTGAAGCGGGCGTCATGGTTGAAACTGTCAGAGGCGCTGGATACCGCTTTACGTCTCAAGTCACCATCACCTCGTCGAATAAAGCAGCCATGGTGCCGCCCGTCGATTTGGGTGAGTCAACGGGTTTGGCCAGTAACGGCATTTGATCGCCCGAAGCTCCTCTCGGGGGTAGCGGCCCAGTTTGAATGCTCGAGCTTTTAAGGGGTGACATTCCACATTCAATGGCCCACCACTGAATGACCCCAAGTTGGCCGTTTTTTGCCCAGAGCGCCACAACGCCAGATCAGGTGAGAGTTCATATACACTCATGCAATGGATGGTGCAAGGTACCTCGCCGTCTTTTTTCCTATTGGGATTTCACACATGAAGAACTGTGGTTGGGTTTGAAGACCTGATGTTTTGGCGAACCTTTTCCTTTTTGTTCTTGCTCATCTTTGGCGCTTGCGTTGGAGAGGCGTTGCTGCACGACTATAAGCCCTGGTCGGGTGCTTTTTTAGGCGTCTTGTTCATCACCTTGATGTGGTACCTGTGGAGCTTGAGCCGAGCCTACGAGGTGCTGCACTGGATCAAGGACCGCCCTGGAGAATCACCTCCTCAACACTCGGGGCTGTGGGGTCAAATTGCTGAGCGTGTAAGTCGCTTATCCCGAGCGCACGACCAAGCCCTTTTGGGCAGCGAGCAACGGTTGAATGAATTTCTACAGGCCATTCAGGTCTCTCCCAATGGTGTGATCTTGATCAATGCACGGGCTCGCATTGAGTGGGCCAATCAGACTGCCATGTCCCATTTGGGCATTGATATTGAAAAAGATCGCGATCAATTGATCGGCTACTTGGTGCGAGATCCTCAGTATGTGGCGTACATGAACTCTTTGAGTTATGACCATGAAGTCGTCATTGAAGGCTTCAAGAGTCAGATCAATGCTCCCAAACGCATCTCCTTGCAGCTCTTTCACTACGGCGATGGTCGCAAACTCATGTTGACCCGAGATGTGACGGATTTTGAAAAAGCGGAGTTGATGCGAAGCGATTTTGTTGCCAACGTGTCGCATGAAATTCGAACCCCATTGACCGTCTTGGCCGGTTTTGTGGAGACCATGCAAAATTTGCCTCTCACGCCAGAGGAACAAGCCCGCTATCTGGGATTTATGCAGCAGCAGTCATCACGCATGCAAATATTGGTTCAAGATTTGCTCACGCTCTCCCGACTCGAGGGCAGTCCCATGCCGTCATACACCGATTGGCACAGTGTGGAGAATTTGTGCAACAACTGCGAGGTCGAAGCCCGTGGGTTGATGGCAATTTTGAAATCCGACTCGGGCCTTGAGCACCGACTGCTGTTTTCGATAGAGCCTCAATCACAAGACTTCAAGGTCTCAGGCGAACGCGCAGAGTTGCAAAGTGCCATGTCGAACTTGATCTCCAATGCCATACGCTACACACCGACTGGCGGGGAGGTTAGGGTGGAGAGTCGTATGTGTGCGGACGGCAGTTGGTTTTTTGCTGTTCATGACTCGGGTCCTGGAATTTCCCCAGAGCATTTGCCTCGTTTGACGGAGCGCTTTTACCGAGTCGACCGCTCGCGCTCAAGAGAGACCGGTGGCACGGGCTTGGGCTTGGCGATTGTCAAACACGTGGTGCAACGCCACGGCGCAGAACTTAAAATAGAAAGTACACTGGGTCAGGGTTCGACTTTTTCCTGGCAATTCCCCAAAGCTAGAACTCGCCTTGCACTGTTGGAGGAGAAGTTGACCGACAATGCAGTGTCCGCCTCCTAGTCTTCAACTCACTGGCGTGTCGTCTTGAAGCCACCCGTTTTCAACCACCAACAAACCGTCAATAGAATTATTGAGCGCTCATGCATTCCAATAAAAACTTAAAAGTCATCGCTGTATTTGAAGTGTTCAAGGCTTTTTTGGCTGTTCTTGCCGGTCTTGGATTGATTTCACTGCTCCATCGCGATATTCAAGGCTTGGTGTTGGAGTTGGAGCAAGCGCTGCACTTGGATTTGCATCGGCCTTTTGCGGTGATGCTCATTCAAAAAGTGGAGTCTTTGCACTCCAATCAGTTGCTCGCCATGCTCGGTTTGGTGCTGTGCTACGCCACTCTTCGCGTCATTGAGGCCATTGGCTTGTGGTTTGATACCACCTGGGCCAAGTGGTTGGCCGTGGTCTCGGGACTCCTTTATTTGCCTCTCGAATTGTACGAACTGACCCGTTCTGTGACCGTCATCAAGGTGGCGGTGACCTTGCTCAATATTGCGGTGGTACTCTACATTTCTCGCGATTTAAAGCGCAGCCAAGACAAGCCAGTCACTCAGGGTCTGCATTCAAAGCCTGATGAAATAACCCATCCCCCGCAGGTTCAGTAGCGCTCCGGTCTTAAAGCGCCGCTGCTTTCAAGCCAAGCCGCTTACACTGTCAGCATGTCGCTTAGGTTGATAGGGTGAGAGGATGAGAGGTGTGATCTCATCGTGCCCTCGCTAGACGAGGACCCCACTCTCACGCCTTTATAGCCCTTGAGTTCAATCTCTGTCTGAAGGCTTTGCAGCGCTTTGCTCGCTCCAAGCGAGAATCAGGCGTGGCCCATGGTGGTTCAGTGTTGGATTGGGCTCGATGGGTTTTCTTGGATCAAGCGGACATGGCGACGACTCACCCATTGCAGCACCGTGTACATGGTGGCCGATGACAGCAACACCGCAACGCTAGAGGTGAGCCAAAAAGTTTTGGGCGACGGCATGGCCTCGATGCCGAGCAAGGCCACACCCTGGTAAGCCAAGTGGTAGCCCCCCATCAGCCCAACCCCCCAAAGCAGCACACCATAAATCAAAACAGGCAGCACGGTGATTTTGTAGCTGCGCAAGTTAAAGAAACACATCACTTGGGTCGCGTCTCCCCAGTGATACAGACTCAGCCAAACGAGCACGCCAGCAGCGGTGCTTGCCACTTCCGTGTGCGAGCTAAAGAGTTGGGCGATTTGCGCGCTCATGGTGAGCATCAGCAGGCTCAAGACCGCTGAGGTGGACCAGATGCATAAAAACCCTTGCTGCATCACCATTCGCGCCTTGACGGGGTCTTTGGCGCCCAACCAAAAGCTCACCCTGGCACTCGTGGCGATGGCAAACGACATGGGGGTCATCCACAAGAGCGCCGCCGTGCTGGACGTGATTTGGTGCGCAGCGGCATTCACCGTGCCTTGGCGTGCGATAAAGAGGGCCATCAATGTGAAGGACGTCACCTCCACGGTGACCGATACCGCATTGGGCAGGCCTATGCGCAACAAGGCCAACAGTCGCTGGGGATCGGGCTTTTCCAAGGGTTGCCAAATGCGGTAAGGGTGGTACAAGGTTTGGGTTTTCAACAGGTACAAGCCGAGCAAGACCATCCAGGCGTTCACCACAAAGGTGGCCCAAGCGCAGCCCACCACCCCCAGCGGTTCGGTGCCCAACAAGCCAAAGGTCAACGCAATGGACAAAGGAATTTTGGCCAGCAGCCCCGCAAGCTGCACCCAGGTCACCAGTTTGGGGCGTCCCAGGCTTTGGTTCAAGGTGCTGAACATGCGGAAAAAAAGTGCCAGCGGTAGCCCCATGGCCAAGACCGAGAGGTAGTCGCTCACGTCGCCTCGCAGACCGTCAGGCACATGGGTCCATGTCAAAATCAAACTCGGACTCAGCAGCAAAGTCACACCCAGCACCGAGGCTCCCATGAGGAGGTAGAGTCCCTGCCTGAATTGCCGGCCCACCTCAAGGGGTTTTTGCGCACCGTGCATCTCCGCCAAGGTGGGAAGCAAAGACTGCAACACCCCCATCAAGGCGATGAAGACACTCACATAAACGGCTGAACCCACCGACAAGGCAGCCAAGGCGCGTTGGTCGTAACGGCCTGCGACCAAGGTGTCGGTGATGCTAAAAGCCATCACGGCGAGTTGCCCCACCAAGATGGTGCTCGCATGCTTGAAGAGGAGGCGACGTTCCTCTTTTTTACTCATGACGAACTTGGTGCATGATTTGCATCATGAGGGCCAGTGGATTTGGGTTCAAGGGGTGCGTGCAACGCTGAGGGTTCAGTCGCTACGGGTTTTTCTCGCTTGAAGACATCCATGTCTTCATTGTCGAGGTAGGAGCGGTGCAGGGTCTGGACCAAATGCCAGCCCAGCTTTCTTTGGTCCTCAATGGCTTGTGAATTATTTTGTAAGGACTCCAACAAAAGCCATTCGCAATGCCCATTGAGTTGCTCCTGAGCTGTTTTGATCACGAGGTCACTGTGGAGTTCAAAGGCACTGATCTGTGCCAAGTTCAAGCCCTGAACTTGCACGCAGCGATCGGGCTTGACCAGTTGCGTGACTTGGTTGACCAGGGGCTGATAGCTCCTGGCGTAGTCCAAGAGCGGCAGCCACAGGCTCATCAACAGCAACCAGCAAAGGGAAGCTCCTGAGGCTGGGAGCACCAAGCTCTTCCACAACGCTTTTCTGTGTTTGCCAGCACGCCAGCGCACCAGCGCAATCCAAGTGAATGTGGCGACCAAGGCCAATGTGAAGGCAACCAGACCAAAGCTGGGTTCAAAGCCTGGCAAGAGGCGTTTGACGTTGGCCGCGGGTTGTGTGGGCCAACCGGTTTGCATGGCCAGCCACACCACCCAGATGATGAAGGCGCAGCCGCTGAAGAAAATCAACGTGAACCAATCAATGAGTGCACTCACGCTCCTCTTTAAGGTCGGCAAGGCGAAGGCGGCCAACGTGGCCAAGGCTGGAAGGCTCAAGAGCAAAATCCGCTCGGCGGGCACACTCATGATGGCGGCCAGGACAAAAATAGCGGTGAAAAAGAAGGGTAAAACGACATGGCGGCTCCAATGCAAGGCCAGCCAATGCTCCCGCCAACGCCACAGCGTCCACAAGGCCAACGGCCAGGTTGGCCAGGTGAACCACAGCCCCAAGCGCAGGAGTCCATGCCACTGAGCCCACTCAGACGGCGGTAGGCTCAGTCGCCACTGGAACAAGTCATGGGGACAAACCAGTGCCACGCTCACCGCCACCCCTGCATACTGCCAGGCCGAAGTTCTGGGTTTGTCCAAGGCCGTGTCCCCGGCCATCAATAGTCCGGCTCCAAGCCCCATCAACAGCGCCAAGGTGGGTGCGCCTGAAAAACTCAGACCCAAAAGCGCCATGCCCCACGACAACATGCCCTGGCGAGGTTGAAACGGCAAGACCGCCACCGCGTAAAACGCAAGGCTCACAAAGCACCACTGCGCGAGCATGGGTGTGGCTTCATGGGTGGGTTGTGCCAGCCCCAAGGTCGCCAAGAGCGCCAAAAGAGCCGCATCGGCGATGGCTTTGGCATAGTCTTGCTCATTGGCTTGTCCACCAAAAGCAAAGGCCACGGGCTGGGCGCGACGGCCTTTGGCAAAGTAAAAGGACGCATACCAGTGGGCGCACAAAGCACCCACGATCAAAGCCAAAAAGGGAATTCGGGCGGCATGGGCGGGGTCCAAGAGACCTGAAAACAACCGAATAAAAATGGCCCCCATCCAATAAGGCAGCAAGGCTGCGAGCTCTGGGCTTTGTCCCATGAAGCTCGGGTGCCACCAATCGCTGTGGCCTTGCGCCAAAGACAGCATGAACCCAAGGCTCGTGAGGTCAACAGACTTCCAAGATTCACGAAACCAAAACCCGGGCAACACATAGGCCAAACAAAAAATGGCCACCGCCAGCCTGGGCAGTGGGCGAACACTTTCTTGGGTGACGATGGCGGGGGAGGGTGGGTTCACGTCAATGGGGAAGTCTAGGGTGTGAGGTCGGCCACAGTCTGGCGTTGAGCGCGGGTATCGAAGGCTTGACTAGAAAAAAATAAAGGCAGCGCGTTTGATCGGGCTGCCTTCAGAGGTGACGGGGTGTGGGCTTAGGCAGCCCGCACCGAGCACAGGTTCAAACGATGCAAATTTACTTGGCAGCCGTTTTACCGTATTTGTTGCGGAATCTCTCGACGCGTCCGCCCATGTTGTCCACAGATTTTTGTGTACCCGTGTAAAAGGGGTGGGATTCACTGGAGGTGTCCAATTTGTAAAGGGGCAACTCGCGACCATCATCCATTTTGATCATCTCTTTGGTATTGGCGCATGAGCGCGTCACAAATTTAAAGCCGTTGGAGAGGTCAACAAAACAGATGTCTCTGTAATTGGGGTGAATGCCTTCTTTCATGGGGAATGTCCTTCAATGTCGGTCCTGTCGGGAGCCACGCCAGCCAATCCGGCGCACTTTCCGTGCAAAGCCATCAATTATATCGATTTTAAGAGGTTTTTGGCGAAAAACTTGCGGCTTTGTCGCATTTGTGCGGCGCTGGGTCGCCCTGAGTCCTTAGCCGCCGCGGCGCATCAAGTCAAAGAAGTCCACATTGGTTTTGGTGGCCTTCATGTTCTTTAAGAGCAATTCCATGGATTCAACTTCATCCATGTTGTAAATGAATTGACGCAAAATTCGAGTTTTTTGCAGAATTTCTGGCGCCAAGAGGAGTTCTTCTCGGCGCGTGCCGCTGCGGTTGAGTTGGATGGCTGGGAAGACACGTTTTTCGTAGAGGCGGCGATCGAGGTGAATCTCGCAGTTGCCCGTGCCCTTGAACTCTTCAAAAATCACCTCATCCATGCGCGAACCGGTGTCGATCAAGGCGGTGGCGATGATGGTGAGCGAGCCGCCTTCTTCGATTTTTCGCGCAGCGCCAAAAAACCGCTTGGGTCGCTGCAAAGCGTTGGCGTCGACACCGCCGGTGAGCACTTTGCCAGAGCTTGGGACCACGTTGTTGTAAGCGCGTGCCAAACGGGTGATGGAGTCGAGCAAAATCACCACGTCTTTTTTGAGTTCGGTCAATCGCTTGGCGCGCTCGATCACCATCTCGGCCACGTGCACGTGCCGCGCAGCGGGTTCATCAAAGGTGGAGGCAATCACTTCGCCTTTAACACTGCGCTGCATCTCGGTCACCTCTTCGGGACGCTCGTCCACCAAGAGCACCATCATGTGCGAGTCCGGGTAGTTGGCCGTGATGGCGTGAGCAATGTGCTGCATCATCACGGTCTTGCCGCTTTTGGGTGGGGCCACAAGGAGGGCGCGTTGTCCTTTGCCAATGGGGGCAATGATATCGATCATGCGCCCAGTGATGTTTTCTTCGGTTTTGATATCTTGCTCGAGACGCATTTGCTCAATGGGAAAGAGCGGCGTCAAGTTCTCAAACATGATCTTGTGTTTGTTGTTCTCTGGCAAGTCACCGTTGACCTTGTCAAGCTTGGTGAGCGCAAAATAACGCTCGCCGTCCTTGGGGATGCGCACTTCGCCTTCGATCATGTCGCCCGTGTGCAAATTAAATCGTCGCACTTGGGATGGGCTGATGTAGATGTCGTCGGTGCTGGCCGTAAAGCTCGTGTCTGGGCTTCTGAGGAAGCCAAAGCCATCGGGCAAAATTTCGAGCACCCCGTCGGCAAAGACTTGTTCGCCCGCTCTGGCGCGTTTTTTGATGATGGCAAACATCAACTCTTGTTTGCGCATTCGACCGGTGTTTTCTACTTCGAGGGCGTCGGCTTGTTTGAGCACTTCAGACACGTGCAGTGCCTTGAGTTCGTTCAGATGCATGGAGAGACTCCTGGGTGGAGTTCGCAGTATTGGGTTTGGGGGAGGTCTGTAAAAACGAGAGAAATGGGCAGAACGCCCTAGACCGCTGAATGCGTCAAATGGCAGGCATGTTCACCATTGACGTAGCCGATTATGTCAGGAAAACAGGCGGTTGTGAAGAATTTATCGCCGCAAAGAATCCCAGGGGGCTCTAAAGTGAGCTTTTAAACCACACCGAGGGGGCCCCCTTTGGCCAAGGCAAGGACTTGGGTCATCATCCGCCACCCAGGTGGTGGGGGCCGCATCCAGCCGGACTAAAAGGCTCAACACGCGCGCATCAATGCGCCAACTGCTCGTCAATGAAAGCGGTCAATTGGGCTTTGCTCAAAGCGCCCACTTTGGTGGCGGCGAGCTCACCATTTTTAAAAATCATGAGTGTGGGGATTCCACGAATGCCGAATTTGGAGGGAATGTCGCGGTTTTCGTCCACATTCATTTTGGCAATTTGCAACTTGCCTTCGTAGCCACTGGCCACGTCATCCAAAATCGGGGCGATCATTTTGCAAGGACCACACCACTCGGCCCAGTAGTCGACCAAGACGGGTTGAGCGGCGTGCAAGACGTCGTTCTCAAAGGTGGCGTCGGTGACATGTTTGATGAGTTCATTGGCCATGGTGAAATCCTTAGTGCTGCAGAGCTATGTGAATCGATTGATGACGCTATTTTGACAGAAATATATCGCAGCTCCTGGACCCTGGCGTTAAAAAAAGTACTGCAAGCATGGTTAAATGAGGTCGGTGATGAGACTCGGGACTCATCCAAGCAGGAGTGCTCAGCATGACAGACAACAATTTGGTGATCGACGTGGTCTCGGACATGGTGTGTCCATGGTGCTTTATTGGCAAAAGACGCTTGGAAGAGGCCCTGAGCTTGTACCACCAGCAGCACCCCGATGCGCCCACTCCCTTGGTGAGGTGGAACCCCTTTCAGCTCAACCCTGATTTGCCTGCGGGGGGGGTGAGCCGAGAGGCGTATTTGGCTCAGAAGTTTGGCGACCGTGCCCAGGGTGTTTACGATCGGGTGAGCGCTGTGGGCAAAGAGGTGGGCATTGACTTCAGGTTTGACTTGATCGCCCATCAGCCCAACACCTTGCTCGCTCACAGTTTGGTCGCCCAAGCCAGTGACCCGCTGGCCCAAGCCCTGTTGGTTGAAGCGCTCTTTGGCGCTTACTTTTTGCAAGGACAGGATTTAAGCCAGCGTGAGACTTTGAGTGCCATTGCCAGGGCATGTGGTTTAAGCGCTGATCAAATTCAAAATGCCCTCAGCCGTGAGGACGCATTGGGGGCGATTCAAGCCAAGGACCAATCGGCCAGAGACTTGGGGATCAATGGCGTTCCCTTTTATATCTTCAACGCTTCTTTAGGAGTCTCTGGCGCCCAAGCAGCGAGCACCTTGGTGCAAGCCATGCAAGAAGCGCTCCAAGAAGCCACGCCCTGACTGACGGGGCGTGGGGCATGAGTCTTGGCTGCTGGCTGCCCCAGAGATGGGTGAGTGGCTCAAAGGGGGGGTGAGCCGCCTTCTCGACGCTGTGCCTTTCAGTGATTGGGCTTAGGAGGGTGGGCGTCCAAGTACGCTTTAAAAGGGTCTTGTCCCGGCGTGGGGGTGATGGCGTTGCTGTTGTTGGGGGGAGGATTACTTGGCTGCAAATTGCCTTTGGCCGTGCCACTGCCGGCTGCGAACCCGTTGGGTGACACCACCGTGCTGGTGTTGCCTGAGCTGCCCGCACTCATAGAGCTGTCAGCGGAGGGCGTTGAGTTTTGTGCTTCCAAAGCTTCCTTGAAAGGGTCTTTAATGCTGCTTGACGCATCGCTGCTGGCGTCTTGGCTGCCGCATGAGATCAAGAAGCAGCCTGATAACAACAAGGTGCTCAAAAAAACAGCATTTTTCAATACGAGGTGGGTTGAGTTTTTCATGGTCATTGAGAAATCACAAAGAGGGGGATGCAGCTCGATGAGCCGCGATCAAAGAGACTCAGCTCAGCGGTTTTGCACCAAGACCACGCGCTGACAATTGCAGTTCGCGTCAGCGATTTGCTCCCAGTGGTAGCCCACTGGCGGGGTTTGAACTTGGTTGGGTTGGACGGGGTAGTACTGGTTGGCGGGTTGGGGGGCGGGTTGAACGACCACGGCAGGCGGGTTGGCAGCTTGTGTCGCCTCGTAAATCAAGGCGCCACCGATGAGGGCGGGAACCAGCCAGCCCATGGAGGGATGGTAGTGTGCATCGGGGTGTGGGCGTCGTTCAAACTCGTCACGGCCAAAGCGCCGATCTTGTGCCAGGGCCCCCAAACTGATCATGGCAATGCAAGTCGTGAGAAAAATGAGTGCGATGGATTTGATCTTCATGGCAAGAGCTCCCAAAAATAAGAGTGACGAGCCTTGACCCCGGCACTGGCTCCACAGTTAGGGCTGCTTGGTTCCCCACCTGACCCGGTTGGCCGCTTCACCATGCGGGAAGGCCCGTCACTCATGATTGTAAGGCCAGTTTGGGGATTGTCTTCAAATTGCTCGGGTTCAAAGCCCTTAGAATATCAACATGTCCTACCTTGTTTTAGCCAGAAAGTACCGCCCCAAGACCTTTGCCCAATTGGTCGGTCAGTCGCATGTGGTGCAAGCGCTCTCCAATGCGCTGGAGACGCAACGGCTGCACCACGCCTATCTTTTTACCGGCACGCGCGGAGTGGGCAAGACAACAGTATCCAGAATTTTGGCCAAATCGCTCAATTGCGAAAAAGGCATCACGCCTGCACCCTGTGGGACGTGTGAAATGTGTTTGGCCATTGATGCCGGGCGCTTTGTCGATTACACCGAGCTCGATGCCGCTTCCAATCGAGGCGTCGACGAGGTGCAACAACTCTTGGAGCAAGCGGTCTACAAGCCAGTTCAAGGTCGCTTTAAGGTGTTCATGATCGATGAGGTGCACATGCTCACGGGCCCCGCTTTCAATGCGATGCTCAAGACTTTGGAGGAGCCCCCCGAGTATTTGAAATTTGTCTTGGCCACCACCGACCCGCAAAAAGTGCCCGTCACGGTGCTCTCGCGCTGTTTGCAGTTCAATTTGAGACCCATGGCCGCTCAAACCATTCGAGATCACTTGAGTGAGGTTTTGCAAAGCGAGGGCCTGGTTTGTGAGCCCCAAGCGCTGCACTGGATTGCCCGTGCCGCCAGAGGTTCGATGCGCGACGCCTTGTCCCTCACCGATCAATCCATCGCCTATGGTGCCGGTGCGGTTCGTGCTGCCGAGGTGAGACAAATGCTGGGATCGGTGGACCGAGAACATGTCTTTGCCTTGATCGCGGCCTTGGGTGCATCCAATGGCCCCGCCGTCATTGCTTTGGCCAGGCAGCTGCAGTCCCAGGGCTTGAGTGCCTCCCAAGCCTTGGAGGACATGGCCTATGTTTTACAACGCATGGCGGTGATGCAGTTCTCAAGTGCTCTCCCACAGGCGGGCCTTCAAGACGACGACCCCGATGCTTTGTCTGATCAAGACGAGCACCGAACCCGTGAGTTGGCCAAGGCCCTGCCCAAAGATGAAACCCAGTTGCTCTACAGCATTTGCATCAAAGGTCGCGCTGAGATCGGATTGGCTCCCGACGAGTACTCTGGGCTCACGATGGTGCTCTTGCGCTTGCTCGCCTTCAAGTCCTCCAGCCCTTCGGTGTCGGATGAGGATGTGGCTGAAAAAAAAACTCTTGAATTTGCCGGCCTAAATCCCACCCCCCCCACCCCCCTCACCCCCCTCACCACCCTCACTACATCCCCTTCGACTCCTGAGTCAAATGATGCAACTGAGGACGCTGAGGACGCTGAGCGCACACCTGGCCTAGAGTCAGCCACACCTCACTTCGGTGAGTCCGCCTCGCATGACTCGCATGACTCACATGCTCCCCATGGCTCACTGCTGGCCAGTGGTTCAGACACGCCTGTCCATTCGCAACCAAGCCCTGTGGCGCGAGCGCCAGGCTTGTCGCACTCGGGACGGGATTTACCGGTGAGGGACATGGGCTACCCCCATGGATTGGCTCGACCAGGCCCCTCTCTCACGCCTGCTTCAAGCCCTGCGCTCAAGCCCGCTCAAAACGATTCCACGCTCAACTCGCGGCTCCTCCCAGAGCCTGCTGCCAAGGGCGAAAGCTTGGTGGCTGTGGCGGTTCGCGTGGCCCCTCAAAACGCCGATAAAACCACCAGTTCAAGCCTTGAGCGCTTCAAGACTCACCTCAAACCGACCCCGATGGGCGACGTTTGGATGCAAACCGTGCAACAATTGATGGATGCCGACTTGGTACAGTCCTTGTCGCGCGAATTGGCCCTCCAGTCCCAACTGGTGGCCAAAGACGAGCAGAGTATTTTGCTGAGGATTGAGAGTGAGACCTTGAGCAGTCCCAACGCCAAAGAGCGTTTGAGACTGGCGCTCACGAGTTTGGGCTTGAGCGTGGAGTTGCGCTTGGAGATGGGGGCGGTGAGTGACTCGCCAGCCATGCGCTTGGCCCAAATGGCTTACGAGAAACAACTGGTGGCTGAGGCCAAAATTTTGGGGGACCCGTTTGTGCTCAAAATGATGCAAGAGTTTGAGGCGACGATTGTGCCCGGCTCCATCAAGTCATTGACCCACACAGCGGCCCCAACGACTGCAAAAACGCTGGATTGATTTTTTTCTTAGATTGAAAGAGTAGCACCCATGTTCAACAAAGGACAACTGGCCGGTTTGATGAAACAAGCCCAAGCCATGCAAGAGAATTTAAAAAAAGCCCAAGACGAATTGGCCAACGTGGAAGTCACGGGCGAGGCGGGCAACGGCCTGGTCAAAATCACCATGACTTGCAAGCACTTGGTCAAAAGCGTGGTGATCGATCCCTCATTGATGAAAGACGACGCCGAGATGCTGGAGGACTTGATCATGATTGCCTTTAACGATGCGGCCAAAAAAGCCGAAGACACCTCAGAGGCCAAAATGGGCAAACTGACCGCGGGCTTGCCTGGTGGCATGAAGTTGCCCTTTTGATCTCTGGCTGGGAGCGTCTAGGCTTGAGTTTCAATGCCTTGGCACCTCGCCCCGGCCTATTTTTAGAACACCGACCGCACCCATGACCTCATTGCACGCTTTGGATGCCCTCATCGTGGCGCTCAGGCGACTGCCTGGGGTGGGTGAAAAATCCGCCTCTCGCATGGCGCATCACTTGATGCAGCACGACCGCGCTGGCGCACAATTGCTCTCCCAAGCCCTCGCCCATGCCGCTCAGTCGGTGCAGCATTGTGTGCGCTGCTACGCCTTTACCTCCGCCACCCTGTGTGAAACCTGTCTTGATCCGAGTCGTGACGCATCACGCTTGTGTGTGGTTGAGACGCCTGCGGATCAAACCGCCATTGAGCGCACCCAGTCCTACAAGGGGCTTTATTTTGTGCTGATGGGGGCACTCAGTCCCTTGAATGGGATCGGTCCTCAAGAAGTGGGGGTCAAGCGTCTTTTTGAGCGTGTGGAGCACGATGGCGTGGTCAAAGAAGTGATTTTGGCCACCAATTTCACCGCCGAGGGCGAGGCCACAGCGCACGTCTTGTCCCAGGCCTTCAAGAAAAGGGGCATCGAGGTCACCCGCTTGGCTCGGGGAGTGCCCTTGGGCAGCGAGCTCGAGTATGTGGACTTGGGCACCATCGCGCATGCCATGGTGGATCGCAAGTCAACGCCCTAAAGGTGAGGTGAGCACCACCATCGCCTGGATTTTTTTTCAAGCCTTTCGTGTGCGCTCGGCAGACTTGTGGTTTTTGGCAGGCCCTGACCTCGTCGCTTTGACGCTCACCTCGACACTCAAGGTTTGACCCGGTTTTAATTTGTCATGGGGGGACAAATGGTTCAAGGCTGCGAGTTGCTCAATGGAGACTTTGTAGCGCTTACTGAGGGTGGACCAACTGTCTTTTTTACTCACCTTAAAGCTCACGCGCTTGGTGATGATTTCAGGCGCGAGTTCGAGCTGCCCTTGATCAGCCACTTTTTGCGTGACGTCTTCTTCTTTCTTGAGACCGCGCGGGACCAAGAGGGCTGAGCCGGCTTTGATGAGCATCTTTGGGGGGATGGCGTTCAATGCACGCAGCTCGCCTTCAGACATGCCAATGCGTTTGGCGGCATCGGCGACTTTGAGTGTGGTGGGCGCTATCCAAGCGGTCCAACTCGCCAAGCGAGTGCCACTGTAAGCCTCAAAATTCTTTTGAAACACCTCGGCATTGTCCCAAGGCAGCAAGATCTGCGGAGTGCCCGCGGCGAGGAGCACCGGCCTAGAGGCGGAAGGGTTGAGCGCTTTGAAGTCTTCCAAGGCGACCTCGGCCAATTTGGCCGCCAAGCTCACGTCGATGTCGCGGGTGAGCGGCACACTTTGAAAATACGGGTGATTGGGCGCATCGCTCAAGGTGACGCCAAACACCTGCGGGCGGGCGACGATGTTGACAAGGGCTTGCAGTTTGGGGACGTACATGCGCGTCTCCATGGGCATGTTCAAGTCCAAGTAACCAGTGTTCGCGCCCAAGCGTTGGTTTTTGGCAATGGCCCGAGCCACATTGCCTTCTCCCCAGTTGTAGGCCGCCAGGGCCAAGTGCCAGTCGCCAAATTGGCCGTGGAGTTTTTGCAAATAGTCCAGTGCCGCCTGGGTGGAGGCCATCACGTCACGGCGGTCGTCTCGAAAGGCGTTTTGTTGCAAAGCGAAATTTTTCCCCGTTTTGGGCATGAACTGCCACATCCCGGACGCCTTGGCCGACGATACCGCTTGGGGGTTGAAGGCGCTCTCGACAAAGGGCAGCAAGGCGAGCTCGGTGGGCATCTTGCGCTCTTCGAGCGCTTGCACAATGTAGTAGAGGTATTTGTTCGATCGCTCGGTGGCTCGGGTGAGGTACTCCGGTCTGGCGGCATACCACTGTTGTCGCTCGAGCACCAAGTCCGATTCCAAAGCGGGCATGGCAAAGCCGCGTCGAATGCGTTCCCATAAATCGGCAGGCAAGTTCAAATGGGTGACTTGGGGGCTCACCAGATCGGTTTGACTCAAGGGAGAGAGCGCAGAGTTCACCGCTCTCGTGGCATTGGGAGAGGCGGCCACTGGGGCACTCGGGCTTTTGCGAGCGCTCGCATCGGCTGAGGTCTTGGAGTTGGGTGCCGTGAGAGCTGGATTGGTACTGGTGCCGCTTGTCGGTGCTTGATCGTTGTAGAGCGGCACAGTGCTGCACGCTGAGAGTGTCAGCGCCACCACCATCACCCCAGATGCGAGGGTCTTGCTGCAGTGCGCATTCAAGTGGTGGAATTTCAAAATGTGTTCTTCCATTCGCGCAGGGCTGCAAAGACCTCGACTTCACCCACGTCTGCGTTGGCCCAAGGCGAGTTGCCTCCCGGGCCATGGGCCAAAACCGACGCCACCACTTCAGGCTCTTGGGTTCTTAAAAAGGGATTGATCTCAAGCTCAAGCCCCATGGTGCTGGGCAGTGTGGGCAGGGATTGCGCCCTCAACGCCTGGCAGTGGGCCAAGTAACGCTCACTCGCACGGTTGCCTGGCTCCACATGGCGGGCAAATTGAAGGTTGGAGAGGGTGTACTCGTGTGCACAGCACACGAGTGTGTTGCTGGGCAATTGGGCCAAGGTTCTTAAGGAGGCGAGCATCTCTTGGGGGCTGCCTTCAAAGAGTCTGCCGCAGCCAGCAGAAAACAAAGTGTCCCCGCAAAAGAGCACGGGCTCGGTGATCTCGGGCGAGCTCGGTGCAAAATAGGCCAAGTGGCTCTTGGTGTGCCCCGGAACGGCCAAGACCCTGAGCGTTTGACCCAGCACATGAAGCTCATCGCCGCCTTGCACGGTGTCGCATGGCTTGGGCACGCCGGGGTGCTGCGGGCCATGCACCAAGGCTTGGGTTTCATTCACCAGCGCTTCAATCCCTCCCACATGGTCTGGGTGGTGATGAGTCACTACAATGTGCTTGAGCTTGAGCCCCAAGCGTGTCAAGGCCTCGGCAACGGGCTTGGAGTCCCCAGGATCCACCACCACGGCATCTTGGCCATTGTGCCAAAGCCAAAAGTAATTGTCCGAAAAGGCTGGCAGTGCGAGTAATTTCATGAACAGTTCAATTTTAAAGCCCACGGGCTTGCGTGAATGGATCTCAAGCCCGTTGGGGCAATACATGTTGCATTGGGAACAAGCCCAAATGGAGCGGGTCGTGGCCGATTTGTTTGGCTTTCATGCCGTGCAGCTCGGTTTCGATGACTTAGAGGGCCTTCAAACCAACCGCATGCCCCACCGCTGGCTGGGCCTAGACCAGCCCTTGTCGTGCAGGGTGGATTTTGTCACGGATTTTAGAGCGCTGCCCTTTACCGAGCAAAGTTTAGATTTGGTCCTCTTGCCCCACACCTTGGAGATGCACGCACACCCGCACGAGACGCTGCGCGAGGTCGAGCGTGTCTTGGTGCCCGAGGGGCGCGTGGTGATCACGGGCTTTAATCCCCTGTCGCTTTGGGGTTTCAAGCAGCAGCGTGAGGCGTTTTACCGCCGCTTGGGCGCGCATACCGAGTTTGTGCCCCTCGCTGGCGAGATGATCGGTATGGGACGGCTCAAGGATTGGCTCAGGCTGCTGGGCTTTGAGATTGAGTTGGGCGGTTTTGGTCTTTATAAGCCCGCCTTTAACTCGCAGTCCTGGTTGGACAAATTTGGTTGGATGGAGTTGGCTGGCGACCGTTGGTGGCCCATCTTGGGCTCGGCCTATTACGTGGTGGCGGTCAAGCGGGTCAAGGGCATGCGAGTCCTGGGTGCGAAGTGGAAAACCCTCAGTCCAGCCCCGGGTTTGGCGGCTCGTCCAAGCGCGCTGTCACAGCACAGCCACACCCGCCAAACCCGCAACAACCGCAGCACCCGCCTCTAGGCGTGACAGGGTTGCAGGTGTTGGGTGCAGGGTGTTGGTTTTTTTGAGTTTCAAAACAAAGGTGGGGTCAGATGAGTGAGATGAGTGCGATTCAAACGCCAGAAAGCAACACCCTGAAAAGCGTCGTGGTCTACACCGATGGCGCTTGCAAGGGCAACCCAGGTCCAGGGGGTTGGGGCGCGTTGCTGCGCTTTGGAGGGCAACAAAAGGAGCTCTTTGGCGGTGAAAAACTCACCACCAACAACCGCATGGAATTGATGGCGGTGATTCAGGCCTTGAAGGCGTTGAAGAGCCAGTGCGAGGTCAATCTTTTTTTAGACAGCCAATACGTGCGCCAAGGCATCACCCAATGGATTCATGCTTGGAAGCTCAAAGGCTGGAAGACCGCGTCCAAGCAAGCGGTTAAAAATGAGGATCTGTGGAGAGAGCTTGACGCCCTCGTTCATGCCAGCGGCCACCGCGTGCACTGGCACTGGGTCAAGGGCCATTCGGGCGATGAGGGCAATGAGCGCGCTGATTTGCTCGCCAACCAAGGGGTGGAAGAGGCCCTGCGCGCTTAGGCGAACGTGGGCGCGCGCCCAGGCGTTTGTGGAGCCCGGTTGAAGGCGCTCTTTTCTCGTTGAACGCTCAGATCAAGCCTTTCAATGGCCAGATTTTGAGTCTGTCACCGGGCTCAACATCACCTTGATCGTGACCGAGCACGATCAAGCAGTCGCCCTGGACCAAAGAGCTCAAAATCCCCGAGCCTTGATTGCCAGTCAGTCTCACGCACAACTCACCCGCCTCGTTGACGTGGGTTTGGCCGCGTTGGTACTCGGTGCGACCGGGTTTTTTGCGCAGGTGCTCGCCGCTTTGGGCCCACAAGAACGCCGGCTCCTCGGGCGTTTTGCCCGAGAGTTTGATCAGAGCAGGTCTCACCAGGGCCAAGAAGGTCACGATCATGGCCACGGGGTTGCCCGGCAGTGCAAAGAGCAAGCACTGGCCGAGTTGGCCCAGCGCAAAGGGTCGACCCGGGCGCATGGCAATGTGCCAAAACACCACCTCGCCCAAGGCTTTCATGGTGTCTTTGGTGTGGTCGGCCTCTCCCATGCTCACCCCACCCGAGGTGATGACCACGTCGGCCAAGTTTTGTGCCTTTAAAAAGGTGTCCTTGATCTCTTGGGGGTCGTCTCTCACCACCCCGAGGTCCACAATGTCGAGCCCCAGGCCTTGCAAAAGCCCCGTGAGGCTGAGTCGATTGGCGTCATAGACGTGACCGCTCTTGAAAGGCGCACCCAAGGCCAACACCTCACTGCCGGTGGAGAAGATGGCCACCTTCAAGGCGCGCCAAACGCGCACATGACTGAGCCCCAAACTCGCCAAGAGGCCCATGGCAGCGGCGTGCAAGGTGGTGCCTTGGGACAGTGCCAAGCCCCCCGCTTGCAAGTCTTCGCCTCTGAGGCGTTGGTTGTCCCCGGCTTGAAAGAGTCGAGTATCCACCTCGACATGGCCTTGGCTGCTGTCAGCGCCAATCTCGCGCACCCGCTCCAAGGGTGCCACCGTGTCGCAGCCATCGGGCATCACGCCGCCGGTCATGATCTTCACACACTCGTCACGGCTCACCTGACCGCGCCAGGTTTGTCCGGCCAGCACCGTGTGCACAACCCGCAGAGTGCGCAAGCTCTCGTTTGGCGCCATCTCCTGCCAGCGGTAGGCGTAGCCGTCCATGGCCGAGTTGGTGTGGGCGGGCACATCCATGGGCGAGAAGATGTCCTCACACAGCGTGCGACCAAAACTCTTCTCCAAGGCCACGTTCTCTGTGGCGCCCTCGCGCCTGAACCGTTCTTGTGCGTGATGGTCACACCACTGCCCGAGCAAGGCCTGGGCCTCGCCAACGCTCAGCGCAAGCGGCGCTAAGCCCTGCGGTGGGTGGGCAAGATCGTTGAAGACGGGCGGCGCAGGTTGGGGTGGATTCATGCTCAGATTCAGATGGCGATCAAAAAGGATCAAGCGCTCGGACGCGCACAAGGCGAGGACTTGGGGCCAGGTGGTGAAGCGGTGTTCCAGTGCGTGAGCTCGCTCAAGGTGTTGATGTTGCTAAAGGCGTGCGCTTCGTCATGGGCTTGGTCAAAGTCCACAAAGGCGTGGTGCAGGCTTTGACTCCAGTCCAAGACTTTTCTGCCGCCTTGGGCCATGAAGATCTCTAGGCTCTTGAGGACATGCACACGCATGAGCGCAAACACCGGCTGAGTGGCCAGTCGCTGGCGGCCTTCACGCCCAATCGGCACGCGAGGCATCACCAAGTCCGCACCGCTTTGGCCCATCGCTTGAGACAGTCGCAGCACCAAGTCCAGGGGAAAAAACGGACAATCACAGGGCACGGTGAGTAAGAAAGGGGTCTGCACGTGCTGCAGTGCGGTCAAAAAACCGGCCAAAGGGCCCCAAGAAACGCCATCCCCCATGCCGCCCCAAGCGCTTAAATCGGGGTCTGGCCAAATCGCATCACAAAATGCTTGATAAGCGGTTTCATTTCGGTTGGCGTTGACCGCGACCGTCCCCACCCAGGGCGCCACTCGAAGCAGGGCGCGCTGCGCCATGGCTTGGCCTTGAAAGTGTTGCAAGCCCTTGTCCACCCCCCCCATGCGAGTGCCTTGCCCGCCGGCGAGCACCACCGCGGTGATGCTTTGGGCATGGGGAAAGAGTTGGGTCAAGGGCATGGTCAAGAGCGATAGAGGAACAGGGTTAGAGAGGTAAAAGAGGGGAGCATCAGGCTCCATGAATGGGGTCAACGCCAACGTGAATTCAAGGGTGAGAGGATACGCATTAATCAAGCACCGAGATGAAAAGCAACACCTAGAGCAAGATCGTGCCCCATTCATGGCAGCTCGTGCGCGCTTGTTGGGTTCAGGCGACGCAGTCGTCTCGCCAATGGGCGGACTTTTCAGCCGCCGATGTAGCTCATCTCCACGCGCTTTTTGCCTTGGGCGGGTGTCTGAGGGTCTGCAGCCAGACTCAAGTCCTGAGCCCTCAGCAAGGAATAGCGGTCACTGCGCTTACGCCACAATTGGGCCACGCTTTGAGCGATCTCTGCTGCGCTCGCATTGGACTGGATCAAAGACTTGAGGTCATGGCCTTCAGAGGCAAACAGGCACAGGTAAAGCAGTCCCTCGGTGGACAAACGCGCGCGTGAGCAGTCGCCACAGAAGGCCTGAGTCACGCTGCTGATGAGGCCCACTTCACCCCTGGCCGAGTCGGCCTGGCCAGAGGAATTCACAAAGCCAAAGCGCTTGGCCGTTTCACCGCGGTGTGCGGTGGGCAAAGGCACCAAATCAAACTCGGTTTGCAGCAGCGCCAAAACGTCGCTGGAAGGCATCACCTCTTGCATGCGCCAGCCGTTGGTGCTGCCCACATCCATGTACTCAATCAAGCGAAGTGTGAGCCCTTGGTTCAGAAAAAAGCGAGCCATGGGCAAGATTTCTTGCTCGTTGGTGCCTTTTTTGACCACCATGTTGATCTTGATGCCGCTGAAGTGTCCGTCATCATCAAGCCCCAAGCCCGCGGCCTTGGCCGCTTCAATCCCATCGAGCACATCTTGCACGGGGAAGTCCACATCGTTCATGGCCTTGAAGACCCGGTCATCCAAGGCGTCGAGGCTCACCGTGATGCGATTGAGGCCTGCGGCTTTGAGGAGGGCGGCTTTTTTCGCCAACAAGGAGCCATTGGTGGTGAGGGTCAAGTCAATGGATTGACCGCTGGGGGTCTTGAGCGCCGAGAGTTGCCCCACCAAGAGCTCTAAATTTTTTCTCAGCAAGGGCTCGCCACCGGTGAGTCGAATTTTCTCGGTCCCCAGTGCCACAAAGATGCCGGCAAGTCGGGTGATTTCTTCAAAACTGAGCAAGGCTTTTTGCGGCAAGTAGGTGTATTGCGCGTTAAAGACTTCTTTGGGCATGCAGTAGCTGCAGCGAAAATTGCAGCGATCGGTGACCGATATACGCAAGTCCTTCAAGGGGCGCGCGAGCAAGTCCTGCACGCTGTCTCCAACAGGCGGCAAGGCCGCTTGAGCACGCAGCACGCGCACAGGCTTGGCGCGCGTGCGCTCGTCAACCAAAGGAATCACTCGCTCATTCATAGGCTCACATTTTGCATCAAACTGGGTCGATCTGATGGATCAGGACGGGGAAAGAAGACAAAAGGGGACATAAAAATGCGCCGCTTTCGTTCATGTCAGGCGTTGCGGTTCAATTTCCGGTCTCGGTGCACCCATTTCCATACACCATGCACCATGCACCATGCAAAGAGGTGTATCGCTTCGGGAAGGTTTTTTGGATCGGGTTTTTGCGTTGCACCAACCACCCGTGGTCTGAACTGGCTTGGGGACTTCAATGAGCAGACGTCGTCTCTGGCGCGTAGGGAGATGAACAAAAATCCCAACCCCGATGTTTTGATTCAAAACCCTTTGCATGCGCTAGCGAGAAGTTTTTTTCAGACCTTATTCCACTTTGATATTGGCAGTCTCAACAACATGGCGCCAGCGGCTGGTGTCGGTGCGGATAATGTCCATCATCTGCTCTGGTGTGCCACCCACCAATTTGGTGCCATCGGCCTCAAATTTGTTGCTCGTGCTTTTTTCTCGCAAGATGGCGTTAACCTCGGTATTCAAAAGCGCCACCACTTCGCTGGCCATGCCCTTGGGGCCGGCCAGGGCTTTCCAATCCACCACATCGTAGCCTGGGAAATTTTGCTCATAAAAGGTGGGCAAGTCTGGCAGATTGCTCACGCGCTCTTTGCCGGCAATACCCAAGCCCACAATGCGACCCGACTTCACAAAATTGGTCCCAAAGGTCGAGCTGGTGAGCATCATATCCACATTGCCGTTCAACACGTCATTGAAGGCTTGGGATGTGCCTTTGTAAGGGATGTGCGTGAGCTTGATGCCCAAGATATAGGCCAACTCCTCCATGCCCAAATGAGCTATAGAGCCCACCCCGGCTGACCCATAGCTGAGTTTGTAAGGGTTGGCCTTGGCCGCGGACACGAGACTTGCCAAACTCTTGAAGGGAGAATTAAAGCCCACTGCGAGCATGACCGGATCTTTGGAGATCATGACAATGGGCTGCATGTCAGCAACGGGGTCAAAATTGAGTTTGGTCGTTGCCGCTTGAATGGGATAGGTGCTCGACATGCTGAGCAAGGTGTAGCCGTCGGGCGGGGACCTCAACACATATTCTGCCCCGAGGTTTCCACCCGCGCCCATTCGATTCTCAACCAAGACGGTTTGAGCCAAACGTTCACCGAGCTTTTGCGCCAGAAAACGAGCCATGGTGTCACCTCCACCCCCAGCGGCAAAGGGGACGACAAATTTGATGGGGCGATCTGGGTATTTCTTGCTTTGCGACCGTGCATCCAATCCCGTTGTGAGTGCGGCAAGCGCCACTCCCACGGCTTTCAGGCAAACTCTTTTATCCATCTTGAACCCCTCAAAAATAAGACCGGAATTGAAAATGCGCCATTACTTGAACGGCACTTGGCTGCTTTGGGCCGCTTCGGTATAGGCCCAGGGCCTCTTCAATCGGTCATGACGGCGCCACGACTCAATGGTGTCTTTGAGAGCCAAAGTTTGGTCAATTTCATCGTGCCCGAGCAAGAGCATTTGTCGAAAGGACTCGGGGCACTGAAATTCAAAGTGCAACTGCCTTGAGGGCATTTGTATGGTCTGCGTTTGCAAATCCACCGCGATGGGCTCTGCCCCATGACTGGCCTCAACACCGTGGACGAGTTGCTCCAGCGCTTCAATGGGCAAGGTCACCGGCAACAAACCGTTTCTAAAGCAGTTGTTGAAAAAGATGCCGCCAAATGAGGGGGCGATCACGCAGCGAAAGCCAAACTCCCGCAAGGCCTTGGGCGCCCTCTCGCGCGAAGAACCACATCCAAAATTGCGTCCAGCCAACAAAATCACGGCACGATCAAAGGGGGCTTGGTTCAAAATGAATTCAGGGTTGGCTTCACCTGTATTGGTAAAGCGCTCATTGGCAAACAAATGTGCACCATAGCCTTTGGCATCGGTTCCTCCCAAGTAACGGGCTGGAATCATTTGGTCGGTGTCAATATTGATCTGCATCATGGCGGCAGCCACACCGCTCACACTTTTGAAAGTCTCCATTACGTCCCAGCCTCAATGTTGTCAATATATCCGGCAATGGCAGAAGACGCCACCGTCACGGGAGAGGCCAAATGCGTTCGGGTCTTGATGCCTTGGCGGCCTTTGAAATTTCGATTCGTCGTACTGATCACCCTCAAGTTCTCAAACCGATCGTCCCCGATGTGTCCGCAAAACCCACAGGCCGACTCGTGCCATTCAAACCCGGCTGACTTGAAGATGAGGTCCAAGCCCTCAGCTTCTGCGGCCCGTTTGACACTGGATGAACCTGGAATGCAAATCGCTTGCACGCCTGCCTTGACCTGGTGGCCCTTGAGGATGGCTGCAGCTGCCCTCAAGTCAGACAGTCTTGCATTGGTGCACGAACCAATGTAGGCCACATCGATGGCAAGCCCCCTCATCGGCTGCCCAGCTTGTAATTGCATGTAGTGCAGTGCATCTTGCTGCGCCAAGGTGGCCTGCTCGTCAAAACCCACGCTGGGATCGGGCACACAGGCATCAATCGAGCAGACGTGCTGCGGACTGATCCCCCAAGTGACCTGGGGCTTTAAGTCGCTCACGTCAAGCACCACCTCCAAATCAAAGTGTGCGTCTGGGTCTGTTTTGAGGGCACGCCAGTCTCTCACGGCCTGGTCCCAAGCCTCCCCTTGGGGCGCGTACATCTTGCCCTTTAAGAACTCAAAGGTCACATCATCAGGAGCTACAAAACCAAATTTGGCCGAAAATTCCACCGCCATGTTGCACAGCGTGAGTCGGCCCTCAATGGGCATGGCCTGCACGACCGAGCCCGAATACTCCACCGCGTAACCAATGCCGCCATTGGCGCCGATTTTGCCAATCAAAGCCAAAACCAAGTCCTTGGCATAAATGCCCTGAGGCAAGTGGCCTTCAAATCTGACCCGCATGTTTTTGGGCTTGCTTTGCGGCAAAGTCTGTGTGGCGAGCACATGTTCGGCTTCACTCGCACCGATGCCAAAAGCCAGGGTACCCACCCCGCCCACCGTGCAGGTGTGGCTATCACAACAGACCAAGGTGGTCCCCGGCAGCGCAATGCCAAGCTCAGGCGTCACGACATGGGCGATGCCTTGGAGGGGATGGTCATAGTCGATGAAATGAAATCCATAGGCCAAAGAAGCTTTTCGGGTGCCGTCAATCATGGACGGGCCACTCACCGAGACAGAATCCAGGGGGCCACGACCCGGCTTGGTGGAGATCAAGTGCTCGATCAAGGTGAAGACCTGTGCACGACTGTCAGGCTCACGATGATGCTCAGCCAAAGCCCGCACTGCTTGAGAGCCACTCAACTCATGGAGCACCAGGCGATCAATTTGGAGGAGGGACAAATCCTCTCCAATGGTCGTGATGACGTGGTCATCCCAGACCTTATCGAAATATGTTTTTGACATGGGAGACTCCAAAAATAAAGATGGGTAAGTCAAGCATCAATTGACTTTGCGACCACCGTATTGTTCGGCCAGGTCATTGAAGTGCTGGGCGTTGACCATTTGCTGGCGCTCTTTGAACATCATCAGTTGGTCTTCCATGCCGGTGATTGAGCCTTGTTCGTGCAAGCGCTTCAAGCACGTTTGCATGGCCATCAAGGACGCTTGCAATGCCACGTTGGCATACACGATCAATGAAAACCCCATTTTGGCCAATTCTTTTTGGCCCAGCAGGGGTGTTTTACCCCCGACCACCAAATTGCAGACATGGATGCCAGGAACCTCTTTGGGAATGGAGGCCAACTCTTCATTGGACAAAGGCGCTTCAATGAAGAGGAAGTCTGCACCGGCTTCCTGGTAGGCACGAGCGCGGTCAAAGGCGCCTTCAATGCCTTCGACCGATCGGGAATCGGTTCTGGCCAAGATCATCAAATTGGGGTCTTCGCGCGTGTCAACAGCGGCCTGGATTTTTTGCACCATTTCACTCTTGCTGATGACCTCTTTGCCCTCAAAATGCCCGCAGCGCTTGGGGAAGGTTTGGTCTTCAATCATGATGCCATTGGCGCCGGCACGCTCAAGGACCTTGATGGTGTGAACCACATTGATGGCATTGCCAAAGCCAGTATCACCGTCGACCAAAATCGGAATATTGACCGCGTCGCGGATGGCGCTCACATGGGAGGCCAAGTCAGACAATGACACCAAGCCGATGTCGGGCACCCCCAAAAAGGTATTGGCCACCGCCGCACCGCTGACCATCAACATCGAGTGACCGGTGGCCTCGATGACCCTCGCGGTCAAGGCATTACCTGCTCCTGGCATCAAGTTGCCAGCGCCTGGGGTCAACATTTGACGAAAACGAAGGGTCAATTCAGCATTTCTAGTCACCATCACGCATGTCCTTAAAAAATAAAAAAAATCCATCCATCACCCACACCACGTCGAGCTTAAAACTGGGTTGAGAGTGACTGAGTCTGAGTCGATTGAGCCCTATTTCTTGGACCTTTTTTTACCCAAAACCAGTTTCTAAGCGAGCCTCAAGGGCCTGTTGGTTGTTTCACCCCCCGTCTTAGAGAAAAAGGGTATTGGGCCATGTCATCAACGACCGATGTGAGATTGAATGTTAATGGTCACGCAAAAGGCCCGGCCCTCAGGATAACCCTTGTTCTTTCTCGCAAATGACGGGGTCAAGAATTGACAATGTTGCATTGAGCGGCCCATGAAGCCAGTCGTCTCGACGTGATTTGGAGCGCTCATGACTATTGAATCAGAGCACATGGACCGGGTGGGTTGAAGATTTCCACTGACATGCGTTCAACAATCAACCCCAAGTCTGTACAAACTTGCTGAGAACTATGGCGAGCGTTTTGATTGTCGTGTTGTGGTGGTTTTTGCTGATTTTGAGCTCGTCATCCATCACGTCATCCGTCACGTCGTTCATCACGCAGCACAAAACTTCTAATCGCTCAAAGAGCTTTTCATGATGTGGGTTGATAGTGGGCGCGATAAATTTGAAGAGCAAGAGTAACAGCAAGAGCGCTGTCAAGCGCCGTCAAGCGCTGCTTGGTCAGTCTCAGCGCTGGAAGGCTTTTCGCCAAGCGGGGCCCAAGGTGTCTGCCCCAACACCAAAAAAGCAGTCCCCACACGGGGACTGCTTGACTTTGAGCTCTCAGCAGATGCTGGTTTACTTGGGGGCTGCAGTTGCAGCTGCCGCAGGGGCGTCGCTGGTCTTGGTCGCCTCAGGCAACGCGCCCGTCATGGGAGGCGTTGAAGAGTCGCCGCTTGGCGCCATCACGGCTGGCGGATTCATCTCGGTGGTCTTGGCCGCAGGCGCTGCGTGAGGTGCCACAGGCAAGAGGGGCACCAACAGGAGCGCCACAATGTTGATGATTTTGATCAAGGGGTTGACCGCGGGGCCGGCGGTGTCCTTGTAGGGGTCGCCCACAGTGTCACCCGTCACCGCCGCTTTGTGCGCGTCGCTGCCCTTGCCGCCAAAGTGGCCGTCTTCAATGTATTTTTTGGCATTGTCCCAAGCCCCACCACCCGTGCACATGGAAATAGCGACAAAGAGCCCCGTGACAATGGTGCCCATCAGCAAGCCACCCAAGGCTTTGGGCCCGAGGATCAAGCCCACCAAAATAGGAACCACCACCGGCAAGAGCGAGGGAATCATCATCTCTTTGATGGCGGCCGTGGTGAGCATGTCAACGGCGCGACCATACTCGGGCTTGCCCGATCCATCCATGATGCCTTTGATTTCGCGAAATTGGCGCCTGACCTCTTCCACCACCGCAGAGGCGGATCGGCCCACGGCCTCCATCGCCATGGCACCAAAGAGGTAGGGGATCATGCCGCCAATAAAGAGGCCCACGATCACCAAGGGGTCGGAGAGGTCAAAGGTGACGTCTTGTCCGCTGGCTGACAATTTGTGGGTGTAGTCGGCAAAAAGCACCAAGGCGGCCAAACCGGCCGACCCAATGGCATAACCCTTGGTCACGGCTTTGGTGGTGTTGCCCACCGCGTCCAAGGGGTCGGTGACTTCGCGCACGCTCGCAGGCAACTCGGCCATCTCGGCAATACCGCCGGCGTTGTCGGTGATGGGGCCATAGGCGTCCAAGGCGACAACGATGCCCGCCATGCTGAGCATGGCCGTGGCCGCAATGGCCACGCCATACAGACCCGCCATGCCGTAGGCGGCCAAAATCGCAGCACACACCGACAGCACGGGGTAAGCGGTGGACTTCATGGAAATGCCAATGCCCGCGATGATGTTGGTGGCGTGTCCTGTGGTGGAGGCTTGAGCGACATGTTTGACCGGCGCGTAATCGGTGCCCGTGTAGTACTCAGTGATCCACACGAGGGCGGCGGTGAGCAAGAGCCCGACCGTGCACGATCCAAACAGGGCCATGCGTGAGCCGCTCGCTTTGATGGCATCATCGGGCATCATGTTCCAAGTCACCAGCGCAAATGCGCCCAGACTCAAGAGACCTGCCACGATCAAGCCCTTGTAGAGGGCGGGCATCACGTTTTTCATGCCAGGCGATGCTTTGACGAAAAAGCAGCCCACAATCGAGGCCAAAATCGACACGCCTCCCAGCACCAAGGGGTAGAGGGCGGCTTGGGCGGGCGCAGCGCTCACCACCAAGGCACCGAGCACCATGGTGGCAATCAAGGTCACCGCATAGGTCTCAAAGAGGTCAGCGGCCATGCCTGCACAGTCGCCCACGTTGTCGCCCACGTTGTCGGCAATGACGGCCGGGTTCCTTGGGTCGTCCTCTGGGATACCGGCTTCGACTTTGCCCACCAAGTCGGCGCCCACATCGGCGCCTTTGGTGAAGATGCCGCCACCGAGCCTGGCAAAGATGGAGATGAGTGAGGAGCCAAACGCAAAACCAATCAAGGGGTTGAGCAGCTCAGACAGTTGTTGACCTGAAGCGCCAGGATTGTTATGGGTCAAGTACCAAAAAAAGCCGCTCACCCCGATGAGCCCCAAGCCCACCACCAGCATGCCGGTGATGGCGCCGCCTTTGAACGCGACGTCCAAGGCCGGCGCAATGCCACCGGTGGCGGCTTGGGCGGTGCGCACATTGGCTTTGACCGACACATTCATGCCGATAAATCCGCAAGCGCCCGAGAGCACCGCACCCATCACAAAGCCCACGGCCGTGATGGAGTCCAAAAAGAGCCCAATGAGGATGGTCAAAATGACACCCACCATGGCAATGGTTTGGTATTGCCGAGCTAAATAAGCACCAGCGCCTTGTTCAATCGCCGCCGCAATCTCTTGCATGCGCGCGTTGCCTGGGTCCATGGCCAAAATAGAGGATCGGGCCCAAAAGCCATAAAGCACGGCCACGAGGCCACATGCAAGTGCAAAGATCAGCGCAGTATTGCCAGACATAAACTCTCCTTAAAAGGTACAGAACGCAGACATTAATAGTGGGACCCATGAAGTCCGACCCGACTCAACCCATCCAAGGCCCAGACCTCAAGCTTTGGGTTTCATCCCTACCAACCCAACACGCGACGCTGTCGTCCAGCCTTCCCATAGACCCTGGTGTTGACACGGATAAGTGGCGCTCTCGTGGAATTGATGCATCAATGTAAACCCAAAGCGTTGTATTCAAGGCCAATTGGGCATTGGAAAGGCTTAAAATAGGGAAAGTACTGAATTCTTTTCGTCTCTCAACCTTCAAAACCATGTCACTAGATAACGTAAACCCTGGCCCCGACGCTCCTCATTTTTTTAACGTCATCATTGAAATCCCCATGAATGCCGACCCCGTCAAGTACGAGGTGGACAAAGAGTCGGGGGCGATTTTTGTGGATCGCTTCATGAGCACATCCATGCACTACCCCACCAACTACGGCTATGTGCCCAAGACCATCAGTGGCGATGGTGACCCGGTGGACGTTTTGGTGATCACCCCGGTGCCCTTGATTCCTGGGGTCGTGGTGACTTGCAGGCCCATTGGTATTTTGAAAATGGAAGACGAAGCGGGCATGGACGGCAAGATTTTGGCCGTTCCCACCGATAAGATTTTGTCCATCTATACCCAGTGGCAAAAGCCCGAGGACTTGAATCCCATGCGCTTAAAAACCATCACCCACTTCTTTGAGCATTACAAAGACTTGGAAGTGGGCAAGTGGGTCAAGGTGTTGGGCTGGGAAGGCCCCGATGCCGCGCGCCAAGAAGTGGCTGAGGGCATTCACAACTACCAAATGGCCCAGAAAAAATAAGGCTTGGCCGTTGGCTGTTGGGGGCAGTGTCCACCGCCTAGGGCTTGGCTTTGATGGGGTTGCGGCTTTTGAGGTGCTCCAAGTACTCGTTCATGCCTTGGCCCTCACGCTCTAAAAAGTGCTCAACCGCATTGGCAAAACTCGGGTGAGCCAGCCAGTGCGCGCTGTGGGTGGAGACCGGCAGCAAGGCCCGGGCCATTTTGTGCTCACCTTGTGCGCCGCCTTCAAACCGCTCGACCCCATGCTCGATGCACCAAGCCAAAGGCTGGTAGTAGCAGGCCTCAAAGTGCAAGCAGTCCACTCGCCGAGTCGCACCCCAGTAGCGCCCGTAGGCCACCCTGGGGGCTTGCGTGGTGGGGTGGCGCTCCAGGCCAATGAGGCTGCAAGCGATGTCTTCGCCGCCTTGCTTGGCTTTAAAGAACAACCAATTCTCGGGCATCAGGCTGGCTTGCGCGCGAAAGAACTCGCGACTCAAATAGGGCGCATTGCCGTGTTCGTAATAGGTTTGTGAGTAACAGCGGTAGAAAAAGTCCCAGTTCTCTTCGCTCATGTCTGGACCTTCGATGGCGCAAAACTCAACACCGGCTTGGAGCACTTTGTTTCTTTCTTGGCGAATTTTTTTGCGTTTGTCTTGGTTGAGTGTCATCAAAAACTCGTCAAAACTCGTGACGCGGGGAGCACCCGGGTTTTGCCAATGGAACTGCACGGTTTGCCGCTGCATGAGCCCGAGCGACTCGCTGGCACGCTGATCGTCGGCACTGGTAAAGAGCAGGTGCAAGGAAGACACTTGCCAAGCCGCACACAAGCGCATGACTTCGTTGAGCAAAGCGAGCCTGAGCGCATCGTCAAGGGCCAACAAGCGCGCTCCTGGCACCGGCGTGAAGGGCACGGCCACCAAGGCCTTGGGGTAATAGTCCAGGCCATGGCGCTCGTAGGCCTGTGCCCAGGCCCAGTCAAAGACATACTCGCCGTAAGAGTGTGTTTTTAGGTACAGTGGGCAAGCGCCCAGCAAGCGGCCATCGCCCTCCAGGGTGACAAAGCGCGACTGCCAGCCCGTGTCTGCCACCGCGCTCAGGCTCACCTCCAAGGCGTTCAAATACTCATGGCGCATGAAGGGCGTGGGCTCACGCTGTGCGGCAAGCAAGTCGTTCCATTGTGTTTTTTTGATGCTTTGGATGGATTCGTGCACCTGGGTGACATAATTCACGGCAAACTTCAACCTTTTTGACTTATGACTTTTAAACTTGCTGTGGCGCAGCTCAATTTCGTGGTGGGCGACATGGCCGGCAATGCCCAAAAAATCTTAAGCGCTGCCCGAATCGCGCACGCCCAAGGGGTGAGCTTGTTGCTCACCGCTGAGTTGTCCTTGTGTGGCTATCCTGCCGAGGACTTGCTCCTCAGACCCTCCTTTATACAGGCTTGTGACGAATCCTTGCTGCGTCTCCAAGAAGACCTCGCGCCGCTCCAGGGTCTTTCGGTGGTGGTGGGTCATCCGCATGCACGCCATTGTCGCAAAGTTAGAGACCCAAGCGGTGAGCTGCGAAGCGATTTCTTTGCACCAAGTCGCTCGCAGCCTACGCTCGCCGCTGGCCCTGCACGCGACTCCTCCTTGGCCGAAAAAAGCCGCTCAGTGAGTTCGCCGCCATGCACGAACCGCGCGAGTGTGCTGTGTGGTGGTGAGATTGTCGCGCACTACGACAAGCAAGAGTTGCCCAACTACCAAGTGTTTGATGAACGCCGCTATTTTGCCAAAGGACAGACAGCGAGCGTCTTTGAGGTGCAAGGCCTCAAGGTGGGTTTGCTCTTGTGTGAAGACGCCTGGTTTGAGGGACCCTCACAAGAGTGTGCCAAACTCGGTGCTGAGCTCTTGGTGGTGCTCAATGCCTCCCCCTTTCACGCGGGCAAAGGCGCTGAGCGCGAACAAGTGATGGCTCAGCGGGTGCGGCAAACGGGCTTGCCCCTGGTGTATGCGCATTTGGTGGGGGGTCAAGACGAAGTGGTGTTTGAGGGGAGGTCGTTTGCGCTCAACGTGCTTGGACAGGTGTGCGCGCGTGCGCCCAGTTTTGAGGAGTGCTTGCTAGAGATAGAGCTTGAGAGGGCGACTTCGGTGGCGACTTCGCTCGAGGGTGC
The DNA here is from genome assembly GCA_903844385.1 of uncultured Burkholderiales bacterium. Classification (GTDB taxonomy): domain Bacteria; phylum Pseudomonadota; class Gammaproteobacteria; order Burkholderiales; family Burkholderiaceae_C; genus Limnohabitans. The sequence goes on along the minus strand of CAIMTJ010000018.1, from coordinate 25,622 downwards.
GATGGTCGCAAGCGACCTGCACCCCAAGGCCGCTTGGCAGCTCAAAGGACATGTGAGCGAGAGTCCCGACGCGCTGAGCGATTTGTGGCACGCCTTGGTGCTGGGTGTGCGCGACTATGTGAACAAGAATGGCTTTCCTGGTGTGCTCCTGGGGCTGTCTGGAGGGATTGATTCGGCCTTGGTGTTGGCGCTGGCGGTGGATGCCCTGGGTCCTGAGCGCGTGCGCGCGGTGATGATGCCCTCGCCCTACACGGCCTCGATCAGCCTTGAGGACGCTCGAGAGATGGCCCGTCGCGTGGGCGTGCGCTATGACGAGCTGTCCATTGTTCCTGAGTTTGAGGCCTTCAAGCACAGCTTGCAGCCGCTCTTTGAAGGAAAAGCCGAGGACGCCACCGAGGAAAATATCCAGGCCCGCATTCGCGGCACCATGCTCATGGCCTTGTCCAACAAACTCGGCGCCATCGTGCTCACCACGGGCAACAAGAGCGAGATGGCCACGGGTTATTGCACCTTGTATGGTGACATGGCCGGCGGCTTTGCTGTGATCAAGGATGTGGTCAAAACCACGGTCTTTCAACTGGCCCGCTGGCGCAATGCCCATGACCCGTTTGGCACGGTGAGCGACCCCATCCCCGAGCGCATCATCACTCGCCCACCGAGTGCCGAGCTTCGCGCCGATCAGACCGACCAAGACAGTTTGCCGCCCTATGAGGTGCTGGATGCGATTTTGTCGCGCTACATGGAGGAGGATCAAAGTGCTGAGGACATTGTGCGTGCTGGGTTTGCACCCGCGGATGTGGCGCTGGTCACGCGGCTCATTCGCATCAATGAGTACAAACGTCGCCAGTCTCCCGTGGGTATTCGCGTGACTCACCGCAGTTTTGGCAAGGATTGGCGCTACCCCATCACGAGCAAGTTCAGGGCATAATGGGGCTTGGGCCACAGACAACTTAAGGAGACTCGTTTTGAAGCAAATCACCGCCATCATCAAGCCCTTCAAATTGGAGGAAGTCCGCGAAGCTTTGGCCGCCTGTGGCGTCTCTGGATTGACGGTCACCGAGGTCAAGGGCTTTGGGCGTCAAAAAGGCCACACCGAGTTGTACCGCGGGGCCGAGTATGTGGTGGATTTTTTACCCAAGATCAAAATCGAGGTGGTGGTCAACGCCAACGATGTCGATGCTTGTGTGGACGCGATCGTGAGCGCGGCGCGAACCGGCAAAATTGGCGATGGAAAGATTTTTGTGACCGCGGTTGAAAAAACCGTTCGCATCCGCACAGGCGAGACCGGCGAGCAGGCCGTTTAAGTTCAACCCATGGGCTTGGCGTTTCGCCTGCGCCTAAGCGATCAGTGGGGCCAAGCGCGCCCAAAAGCTCGCATGCCACAAGGCGCTCAGCCACACCCCCAGGCACAGCAGCAAGGCGAGCAGCACCGCTGCTGAGCCCAGATCTTTGGCGCGTTTGGACAAGGCGTGCCAGTCCACCCCCACGCGGTCTATGGCCGACTCGATGGCGGTGTTGAGCAACTCCACCACCATCACCAAGAGCACGCTGCCGATGAGCAAAGCCACTTCGACCCAGTTGTGGCCCAGGTAAAAGGCGCTGGGGATGAGCACCAGCGCGATCAAGCTCTCTTGTCGAAAGGCCGTTTCAAACCAGCCCGCCTTGAGCCCTTCGATCGAGAAGCCCAGGGCGTGCCAGATGCGAGACAACCCTCGGCGGCTCTTTTGTTGCTGGGTTTCTTGGGTTTTCATGAGAGGAGGGATGGTAGGCAAGGGTGCATGGGTTGCGCGCCAGGGTGAGGCAGGGCCGGCAGGATCAGTGAGCCGTCAATGCGTGTTTGAAGCTGAGCGGTGGTGGGTGTCCTTGGTTTCCTTGGTGTCCTTGGGGTCCTTGTCCAGTGGTGGTGTTTGGATAAGCTCGGTGCCCGCGCAGGCATCGTGCCAAAACTGTTGCCGAGGATGAAGTAAGCTCATTGCTGCCCAAAAAACAATCCAAGCCAGGCCAATCGCACTGCGAGCGGCCAAAGACATCTCAAACGGGAGCGCCACCAGCAAGGGCGGCCAAAACCACACCCAACTGAGCACCAAGCGCGCGAGCGCGTGCTGCGTGCTCAAGGCTTGTCCACTTTGCGTGGTGACTCTCAAGTTCCAGGTCTTCATGGCGAGCGTTTGTCCTCTTGTCCAAAAGAAAACAAAATAGACCAACACCACGCTCAAGATCCACACTTGCAGCAACTCACGCTCAGGGCTCGAGGGCAAAGCACTGCTGCTCGCCCCCACACTCGCGAGGTCCAGAGGCGGTGTGGAGAGCGCGCCGGGTGTCACGAGCAGGGCCAACAACAACTTCACGCCTTGGGACACAACGGTGAAGACCAAACTCGCCATGAAGACCACGCCAAAGAGCAGCACCCCCTCGTAGGTCCAACACGCCATGCGACGCCAAAGGCTTGGAGGGGGCAGCAAGGCGGCGAGATCTTGTGCGCTTAAGGGTGAGGCGGGTGGCGCGCTGGCTGCAGGCTTGACGTTCATGGCAGGGTTCAACAATGGGGGCTCAAGTCTCGCTTGGGGCCTGTGCCTGAGCCTCAGGCCTGGCGCTCAAGGCGAGGGGGGCTGAGGCTTTGGGGGCAAGAGGGTTTTACGCAAGAGCTGTTCGGTCTCCAGTCGGGTGCTGCTGAAGGACTCGGGAAAGAGTAAATTGACCGACGCTGTGGGGTGCAGTGCCAAGGGGGCGGGTGAGATGGCAGCGCTGTTGGGGAGCATTTTGGTGGAGTTGGCCAGCTTGGTTTTTTCTGTCGGCTCCAAGGCCTCGTAGGCTTGCCATTTGCTCAAACGATCATCGCCCGAGAGTTGTTGAACCTGCGAGAAAATCACCCGCGCTTGGGCTCTTTCTTGGGTGCTCAAGCTGGCCCATTGGTGCATGCGTTGCTGCAGTTTTTCTTGGTCTTTGGGGTTGAGGCTGGAGAAGTTGTCAACGAGGGCCAGCCATTTTCTTTTTTGCCCTTGGGTGATGCCACTCCACAACAGGTTCAAGGGCTGCAAGGCGAGTTGCTGCGGCGCGGTCAATTCTCCCCACAACGGGTGGCTCGGGCTTGGTCTTGGGCCAGAACTGCTCGGTGATGTGGGTGCAGCCAGTGGGGGCATGGTTTTGACGCCCACCTCAGCGCTGGCGTCATTCACGGACGAGTTGGCCGTCCTGCTTGTGCTGGAATTGGTCGAGGTGCTGCTCGATGTCGAGTCACTGCTGGAGGTGCCAGCGTTCATGTTGGCGTTGGGGCTGGGATTGGGATTGGGGGCTGGGCTCTGGGCTTGAATCGCCAGGCAAAGCGTTAGCCCCAGTGTGGCCAGCAAGGCCAGGCGTAAAGATGGCCGGGGGCTTGAGGACACGAGCCAGGCTCGGGCCGCTGATACGCTGCGGGCAAGCTCGCTCACCATCATGGCGCCCCGCTGTGCGACTTGGCCCGCTCCAGAGCCCAGGGATTGGGGACTCAGGGAAAATTTGACAATAAGCGGTCCACGGGAGAAGGGCATGCTGCGGGCTGGGTTAGGGCTGGGCTTGCTGGGTGCTGCTGGGAACACTCAAAAATTTCAAAAAACCAGGATCCATATACGCATCGGGTGGCAAATCATCCAACAGCAAGGCTTGGTCGATGTCGGCCAATTTGTGAGCATTGGAGTCGTTTTGGAAGTCATGAATCGCAATCAAGCCGGCCAACAAAGCGAGCAGTGGCAAGAAGGACGCCAAACGCGACCACCCACTGCGATCGTCATCGTGGCCCGATAACACGGCCGCTCCCCCCTGCACATTCATGTGGCTGGCCAATTGTTGGACTTGTACACGCCGCATGCCAAGCGCCTTGAGGCGAGCCACACGCAGCCGCTCATTGACATGGTGAGGCAAGCTCTCAAGGGACGCGTCCAAACCGTGCACCCATCGCTTTGCGAGTTGGGTTTCAACATTATTTCGTATTGTGAAATTTGTTGTCATGGTTGAATTCCTTTGGCCTTGAGTGCTGAATATAGTGCCTGAATGGCGCGAGAGCAATGTGTTTTTACGCTACCGACCGAACAGCCCATGGCTGCAGCGGTCTCAGAAACGTCGAGCTCCTCCCAATAACGCAATAGGAAGGCTTCGCGTTGACGTGCGGGCAACTTTTTTATTTCTTCTTCGATTTCGGCCACGTTTTGGGCTTGGGAGAGGATGTTTTCTGCGCTGTCGCTTTGCGCCATCCCGGAGGAGGATGCATTGACCTCTAAAAAATCAAAGTCTGGGTCCTGGCTATCGCTCTCGAACTCATTGAAATTGGAGAACAAGGCGTGTTTGGTTTTTTGCCGCCTGAACCAATCGAGTGTCGTGTTGGAGAGAATGCGCTGGAACAACATGGGAAGTTCGGTGACACTTTTGTTGCTGTAATGCTCACAAAGTTTCATCATGCTGTCTTGAACAATATCAAGCGCGGCTTCCGCGTCTCTCACATGGTAGAGAGAGCGTTTGAAGGCTCGTTTTTCAACGCTGATCAAAAAGTCAGAGAGTTCTTGTTCGGTGGCCAAAGTGAGGCGGTGTTCAATGACAGATGTCGCATTGTAGAGGGCTTCTCGCCCCCAAGCGGGGCTTAGAGCTCAATGGGGCTTGTTTTTTTGCCGCTCACGGCTTGCTCATTTCATCGTCCTGCGCGCTCAGCCCCCCTCCTTTTGCGTGAACGAGGAGGGGCAGTGTTGTGGGAACAACACTGTTTGATTAAAAACGGTGTCATAATCGAAGGCTTCGTATTGAGAAATACGTCGAAACGGATCTGGGCACAACGCACTGCAGCGTTCATGGCCTCAGGTCTCAAGTCTTGCAGCGGTTTCAAGAGAACTCGCCCAAAGGCACCCCAGCGTTTTTCTGTCTGAAATTCACAAAGGTTTAACATGGAAATCAATAAAGCGCAGCTCAACGCTGCCAGCGCCGTGGCTTCTGGCGAACATCATGAAGCCGCCATGGAGCTCATGGGCTCAGAGATCATGGTCAAGGCCTTGCAGGCCGAAAACGTCAAATATCTGTGGGGCTACCCTGGCGGGGCGGTTCTCTATATTTACGACGCTCTTTACAAACAAGACACCATTCAACACGTGCTCGTTCGCCACGAGCAAGCCGCCGTGCACGCGGCCGATGGCTATGCCCGGGCCACGGGCGATGTCGGTGTGGCCTTGGTCACGTCCGGGCCCGGTGTCACCAATGCGGTGACGGGCATTGCCACGGCTTACATGGACAGCATTCCCTTGGTGATCATCACCGGTCAAGTGCCCACCCATGCCATTGGGCTCGATGCTTTTCAAGAGTGCGACACCGTAGGGATCACGCGACCCATTGTCAAACACAACTTTTTGGTCAAAGACGTCAAAGACTTGGCGCAAACGATCAAAAAGGCCTTTCACATTGCCAAGACCGGTCGACCAGGTCCTGTGGTGGTGGACATCCCCAAGGACGTGTCATTCAACAAAACAATGTACGTGCCAGACCACCATCCGGTGGAGATGCGCTCTTACAACCCAGTCAGAAAAGGCCACGGGGGACAAATCAGAAAAGCCTTGCAGATGCTCTTGAGCGCCAAGCGCCCCTACATTTACACGGGCGGTGGTGTGCTGCTCTCCAACGCCTCGCAAGAACTCAGGACCTTGGTCGATGCCTTGGGCGTGCCGTGTACCAACACCTTGATGGGCTTGGGCGCCTACCCCGCGAGCGACCCCAAATTCTTAGGCATGCTTGGCATGCACGGCACCATTGAGGCCAACAACGCCATGCAGCACTGCGATGTCTTGCTCGCTGTGGGCGCGCGCTTTGATGACCGCGTCATTGGTAACCCCAAACATTTCGCCCAAAACGAGCGAAAAATCATCCACATTGACATCGATCCTTCGAGCATCTCCAAGCGGGTGAAGGTGGACGTGCCGATTGTGGGCGATGTCAAAGCGGTGCTCACCGAGATGCTGAACATGTTGCACGAGCACAAAGAGCGCATCGACCCCCAGTCGCTCGCTGCTTGGTGGAGCACCATCGCCCAGTGGCGCGATCGCCATTGTTTGGACTATGACCGAGCCAACACCTCTGTGATCAAACCCCAGTATGTGGTCGAGACACTTTGGAATATGACCAAGGACCAAGACACCTACATCACCTCCGATGTGGGCCAGCACCAGATGTGGGCCGCTCAGTATTACCGCTTTGATGAACCCCGGCGTTGGATCAACTCTGGCGGTTTGGGCACCATGGGCGTGGGGATCCCTTATGCCATGGGGGTCAAGCTGGCCAAGCCCGATGCGGAGGTGTTTTGTGTGACGGGTGAAGGCTCGGTGCAGATGTGCATCCAAGAGCTCTCCACTTGTTTGCAGTACAACACCCCCATCAAAATTGTGGCCCTCAACAACCGCTATCTCGGCATGGTGCGTCAGTGGCAAGAAATCGAATACTCAGGCCGCTACAGCCACAGCTACATGGACGCTTTGCCTGATTTCGTGAAATTGGCCGAGGCTTATGGACATGTGGGTTTGCTCATTGAGAGGCACGAGGATGTAGAACCCGCTCTTCGCGAAGCGCGTCGTCTCAAAGACAGAACGGTGTTCATGGACTTCAGGACCGATCAAACCGAGAACGTCTTTCCGATGGTCCAAGCGGGCAAGGGCATCACGGAGATGCTCATGGGCAGCGAGGATTTGTAATGCAAGTGGGTCTGCACCGCGGTGCCGGCCAAAACCCTCGGTTGGAGATGAAATCCCCCTCTCATCACGAATACCCTTTGTGCACACTGGGGTCTTTCTCGACAACTGAATTGTTGATTTTTGAATGGTTTGAATGATCTATTGCTGACCAAGCCTTGGGGTTACCGCCGCAAGGGGAGGGTCACAACAAGAGGATATTTTTATGAAACACATCATTTCGGTCTTGCTGGAAAACGAACCCGGCGCACTCTCCAGGGTGGTGGGGCTGTTTTCAGCCAGGGGCTACAACATTGAGTCCTTGTCGGTGGCGCCCACCGAAGATGCGTCGCTCTCGCGCATGACGATTCAAACCAGTGGATCCGATGACGTGATTGAACAAATCACCAAGCACTTGAACCGACTCATTGAGGTTGTGAAGGTGGTGGATTTGACCGAAGGCCCCTACACCGAGCGCGAGATGATGCTCGTCAAAGTGAGGGCAGTGGGCAAAGAGCGCGAAGAGATGAAGCGCATGGCCGATATTTTTCGCGGCCGCATCATCGATGTGACCGAAAAGAGCTACACCTTGGAGCTCACCGGTGATCAGGCCAAAAACGATGCGTTTTTACAAGCCATCGATCACTCCTCAATTTTGGAGACCGTGCGCACGGGGGCCTGTGGCATTGGACGAGGTGAGCGGATTTTAAGAGTTTAATAGGTCGCTTGTCTGAGCGAAAGATTAAAGAGTTTGTTGAACAATTGACCCCTAATTTACAGGAGAAAACATGAAGGTCTATTACGATAAAGATTGTGATTTGAGTTTAATCAAAGGCAAAACAGTGGCCATCATTGGCTACGGCTCACAAGGCCACGCTCACGCGCAAAACCTCAACGACTCGGGTGTCAAGGTGGTGGTGGGTTTGAGAAAAGGGGGCGCGAGTTGGGATAAAGTGGGCATGGCCGGACTCACCGTTCAAGAAGTTGCCGCGGCAGTCAAAAGCGCCGATGTGGTGATGGTGCTGTTGCCCGATGAGCAAATTGCCAGTGTCTACACCAATGACATTGAGCCCAATATCAAAAAAGGCGCCTCACTCGCCTTTGCCCATGGCTTTAATGTGCATTACAACCAAGTCGTGCCCCGTGCAGATTTGGACGTCTGGATGGTCGCACCCAAGGCCCCAGGTCACACCGTGCGTTCCACTTACACCCAAGGCGGTGGCGTGCCCCATTTGGTGGCCGTGCACCAAGACAAGAGCGGTAAAGCGCGTGACTTGGCCCTGAGCTACGCCATGGCCAATGGCGGCGGGCGCGCTGGCATCATTGAGACCAACTTCAAAGAAGAAACAGAGACCGATCTCTTTGGCGAGCAAGCCGTTTTGTGCGGCGGTGCAGTGGAGTTGGTCAAGATGGGCTACGAGACCTTGGTCGAAGCGGGCTACGCGCCTGAGATGGCCTATTTTGAGTGCTTGCACGAGTTGAAGTTGATCGTGGATTTGATTTATGAAGGCGGCATTGCCAACATGAATTACTCGATCTCCAACAATGCCGAATTTGGCGAATACGTGACGGGCCCAGAGGTGATCAACGAGACGTCTCGCGCGGCCATGCGCAAAGCCCTCAAGAACATCCAAAATGGTGAGTACGCCAAGAACTTCATTTTGGAAGGTCGCACCGCTTACCCCAGTATGACCGCTCGCAGACGCTTGACGGCTGAGCACTCCATTGAGAAAGTGGGCGCCCAGTTGCGCTCAATGATGCCTTGGATTGCCAAAAACAAATTGGTCGATCAAACCCGCAATTGATCCGAGTGTCTCAGTCAGGCTGCGCGCTCACCCCGTGCTAGCCCCAAGCCCAACGCTCTTTGAAGGGCCTGCAGTGCAGGCCCTTTTTTGCGTCTTGGCCTGCCCTGGAGCGTTGGGCGGCTCAGATGGACTGATGGGGTGGGCTCGAGTGTGGCGGCTCAAGGCAGGGGCTGAGAAATAAGCCCAAAGCCAGTCGACTGCGACTTCAATACGTGGGCGCGAGATCTACAATGCATACAAAAGAGCTCACTCCAATTTAATAAAGAGCTCTTTTGAACTCATTTACAACGCACTATTGGCATTACAATGGTCGGATTGTGAACATCATGTGACTGTGTAGTCCGCTAGGAGCCTCTTGAACTATCCGCACCCCCTGTTGGCCCGAGAGGGTTGGCCTTTCATTGCACTGAGCCTTGTACTTGCCTGTCTGGGGCATTGGTGGGGCTCTTGGGCCTGGGGCTTGCCGCTGGATGTGGTGGCCGTGTTTGTGATTCAATTCTTTCGCGACCCGCCTCGCCCCATTCCAGACGATGTGGATGCGGTGCTGGCTCCGGCAGACGGGCGGGTGATCAAGGTCGAGAGGACCCATGATCCTTATGCCCAGCGTGAGGCCATTTTGATCAGCGTTTTCATGAATGTCTTTAATGTCCACAGCAACCGCGCCAGTGTGGACGGTGTGGTGACCAGTCTTGCTTATTCGCCCGGTCAGTTCTTCAACGCCGACTTGGACAAGGCGTCGAGTGAAAACGAACGCAACGCCATGGTGATTGAGGCGCAGTTTCATGGCGAGGCCAAAACCGTCACCTTGGTGCAAGTCGCGGGCTTGATTGCCAGGAGAATTCTTTGCTACGCCCAAGTCGGTCAGACCCTCACCAAGGGTGAGCGCTACGGATTCATCCGCTTTGGCTCACGGGTGGATGTTTACCTGCCCATCGATGCCACGGTCAAAGTCTCGCCCGGTGACAAGGTCAAGGCCACGATGACTGTTTTGGCCAAACTTTGATCCTAGGCGCGCCCCATGTTGCCACTGCCGTTGTCTTTTGCGGGCTTGTTCTCGCGCAGTCTGTTGCTGCGTTGGTGGCTTGAGCCGCGGGGGATGTTATGAATGAGGGAGCCCCTAACAGTGAGAAGCCCGCGGAGATGAAAAGCACCAAAACCTTATCGCCGACGCCCGACCCCTTGCGGCCCAAGCCCAGAAAAGGCATTTACATGTTGCCCAATTTGGTCACCTTGGCGGCCCTCTTTGGTGGCTTTTATGCCATTGTGATGGCCATGAATGAGCGATTTGATCTGGCTGCGATGGGGGTGTTTTGCGCCATGATTTTGGATGCCATGGACGGTCGTGTTGCGCGCATGACCAACACACAAAGTGCCTTTGGTGAGCAAATGGACTCACTCTCGGACATGGTCTCCTTTGGTGCAGCACCCGCTCTCATTGCCTACGAGTGGGCGCTCAAGGGGCTGGGGCGGTGGGGCTGGATTGCTGCGTTTTTGTATTGCGCTTGTGCCGCACTTCGTTTGGCGCGTTTCAATGTCAATACACAGGTGGTGGACAGGCGCTACTTTCAGGGCTTGCCTTCGCCTGCAGCGGCGGCCGTGCTCACGGGCTTTATTTGGGTGATCAACGATGCGGGTGTTTCTGGCGAGCAAGTGTCTTGGGTGATGTTTGCGCTCAGCCTTTTGGCCGGACTCACCATGGTCACGAACGCCCCCTTTTATAGTTTCAAAGACGTGCAAATGAAAAAAAGCGTGCCCTTTGCCACCATCGTTTTTTTGGCCTTGCTCATTGCCATCATCAATATTCACCCCCCCATCGTGTTGTTTTCTTTATTCGTTGCCTACGCCTTGAGTGGTTACGTGATTTACGCTTGGCGTAAAGCCAAGGGAATTCAGGTGAGTGTCATCAGCACCTCCACCGATGAGCCCGACGAGCAAGGCCTGCACGACCCGGAGTTGAGCGAGAAAGAAGCGCCCGAGCCGCATCGCACCCCCCCTCACTGAGCTCCCCGTGGTGGGGCTGTCATGGGCAGACCATGGCACCAGGATGCGTCCCAAGCCTCGGGCCTGTGGCAATCAGACCAGGTCGTGGGCAGGACAGGCTGCGCTCGCGTCTGGGTGTGTTGGCCAAACCAGGGAGGGGTTCATGGGCGGGTCTTACCTCATAAAAATCATGCAAGTCTATGATCTTGCAAGTTTTTTTGATTTTGGTATACTGTGAGCACGAAACCTATCCGGATGAGCACTCGCCGAGCGCTTGTCAACTGGACGATCCGTGACAACATTTGGAGAAACGTGTTGATCAAAACACTTTGGGGAGCGTTCGCGCTACTGCTGATTTTGTGTGGCGGTCAGTTGGCTCATGCTGTGCAGAGCCACGAACCCGTCTCGAGCGCCTCAAGCCTCAAAGCGCACAAGGCCGCGCATCGTCCACTGAGCCACCGCGCCCGTCGCGCGGCAGCGAATGTTCCCTTGAAGCCCTCATTTGGTCAGTTGGCAGGCTTGCACGAGGGCAGCGACGACTTGGCTTTGAAGTCCAGTGTGGCTTACGTCATTGACCAAGACACCAACGAGGTGCTGCTGAGCAAAAACGATCAAGCCGTCCTCCCCATTGCCTCCATCACGAAATTGATGACGGGGGTGTTGGTGAGTGAGGCCAAGCTCGATATGAACGAGATGCTCACCATCACACAAGACGATGTCGATACCGAAAAAAATAGCTCATCTCGACTCAAAGTGGGCACGTCATTGCCCCGCATGGAGATGCTGCACTTGGCGCTGATGGCCAGTGAAAACCGAGCCGCCCACGCCTTGGGCAGGACATTTCCGGGTGGCCTAGAGGCCTTCGTGCAAAAGATGAACGACAAGGCCACTTTGCTGGGCATGAAGGACACGCACTACCATGAGCCCACCGGTTTGTCGAGCAAGAACCAGTCGAGCGCCAAAGACCTGGCCACCTTGGTGGGGCATGCCTATCAAGACTCTTTGCTCAGAGACTTCACCACGACACCGAGCTACACGGTGGAAGTGGGCAACCGGCCCATGAGCTTTCACACCACCAACCGGTTGGTGAAAAACCCCAACTGGGAGATCGGTCTGCAAAAAACAGGCTATATCAGCGAAGCCGGTCAGTGCTTGGTCATGCAAACCAAAATTGCGGGCAGACACCTCATCATGGTGCTGTTGGATTCGGCCGGTCGTTTGAGCCGCATCGCCGATGCCGAGCGGGTGCGCCATTGGGTGGAAGTGCACCATTCGGGAATTTTGCCGCAAAGTTAACGGCTGGTACCTCCCGCCCCCAGGGCTTTGGGGCGGCGTGACTGGCCTGGCGCTTTAAGCCTCGCGGTGACCCAGCGCGTGTGAGATTTGACGCGCCGTCTCTTGCAATTGGGCCAACCAGATCTCATCGAGTCGGTCCGCTGGGGCAGAGATCGACAGTCCAGCCACCAACTGATCTTGGTCGTCATAAATGCCACACGCCATGCATTTCACCCCAAGCTCCAATTCCTCATTGTCGCGCGCGACGCCACTCTCTCTCACCCTCTCCAGGTCTTGCGACAACTTGGCAAAGTCGTTGAGGCTATTTTTGGTGTTGCCCTTGAGTTGTGTGCGAAGGGCGTAGGCATGCAACTCTTGTGGGTTTTGGGTGGCCAAGAAAAGCTTGCCCACAGAGGTGAGGTGCAGCGGTGCATGCCCGCCAATGGCGCGCACGACTTGCATGCCAGACCGCTCGCTGTAAGCGCGTTCGATGTAGACGATCTCGTCGCCTTGGCACAGGCTTAAATTCACCGACTGCTCAATCAAGCGGTGCAACTCCCGCATGGGCTCCAAGGCCGCATCGCGCACATTGAGCCTTTCTTTGACCGCATTGCCCAATTCCAGCAAGCGCAGGCCCAATCGGTAGCTCCCCACATCGGCGCGCTCGACATAACGTCCAATGGCGAGGTCGTTCAAAATTCGATGTGCGGTGGAGGGGTGAAGCAGGGTTTTTTCGCTGATCTCTTTCAAGCTCATGGCGCCTTGGCGCGAGGCCAAGAGATCGATCAAGCTGAACATGCGTTGCAAAACTTGGATAGTGGGCGTGAGCGTGTTCGAGCTCACTGACGTGCCCAACTCGTGGGAGCCGCCACTGGAATCGTGCGCTGATCGATCAAGCTTGTTGTTGTAATTCATGTCAACATCTTACTGGCTTTGCCAATGGAGGGTTGAGCTTTTTTGGTATTTTTAAGCGCCTGCGCCAGGCTCAGACCAGATCCCATCTTGGAGCAGTTCGTGGGGTTTGAAGAGCGATTTGTAGCTCATTTTTTGGCTTTTTTCAATCAAATAACCCAAATAGACATAGGGCAGACCCATTTGCCGCGCTTGCTCAATTTGCCACAACACATTGTAGGTGCCCAGGCTGCCCTTGGCATGGGGGTCAAAGAAGGTGTAAACGGCGGAGAGTCCATCGTTCAAGACATCCAGAATCGAGACCATTTGAAGTCTCGAGTTGGAGCTCAAGGGCTGGCTTGACAGGGGGCTCGAGTCGGTGGCGCCACTCACGCCAGGAGTGAGGCTGGAGTTCAATGCCGTGGAGGCACTGGGAGTGTCTCGGGTGCGAAATTCCACAATTCTGGAGTTGACCCGAGACTGCAGCAAGAACTGGGCATATTGGTCCATGCTGTCTTGGTCCATGCCGCCGCCTTGGTGCCGGCTGGCTTGGTAGCTCAGGTACAGATCATAGTGCTCTTTGACAAAGCTCAAACGCGAGACCCGCACCTCCAAGTCTTGGTGTGTTCGCCAAGCGCGTTGTTGACTGCGCGTGGGCTTGAACGCAAGGCTAGACACGCGCAGTGGGGTGCACGCCTGGCAATGGTCGCAGTGCGGTCGGTAGGTGAAAAGCCCTGAGCGGCGAAAGCCCTTGCCCACGAGGTCAGAGTAAACGTCGCTGTTGATCAAGTGCCCGGGTGAGGCCACTTGTGATCTGGCCTCGTGGTCCTCCAAATAACTGCAGGGATAAGGCGCCGTTGAGTAAAACTGAAGGCTTTGGAGGGGCAGTTCGTGGGGATGGGTCACGTCGGGCTCAGACTAGGATGGATTTTTTGCCAGTATATCGGTTTAAAGTCCCAGCTGGGCTGGCCTTGCCCCATGGCGTTTTGCGCCTTCACTAAAAAGTCATGCCTGGCCATCGGCTGGGCGCCCAGGCTCTTGAGGTGTGGGGTCTGCTGCTGGCAGTCGATGATTTCAATGCCTTGGTCGCGGCAAAATGCCACCAAGGCGAACAACGCAATTTTGGAGGCGTCGCTGGCCAAGCTGAACATGGATTCACCAAACACCGCGCGCCCCAGCGCCACGCAGTACAGGCCCCCCACCAATTGGCCTTGCACCCAGGTCTCGACACTGTGGGCCAAGCCCGCTCGGTGAAGTTGGGTGTAGGCCTGGACCATCTCCGGGGTGATCCACGTGCCGCCTTGGCGAGCGCGGCTCACGCCCGCACAAGCGCTGATCACGCCCTCAAAGTCGGAGTCGAACTTGATTTCACACCCGCTTTGTGTGGTAAAGCGCTTGAGGGTTTTGAGCATCGAGCGCTGGAGCTTGAGGTGTTCGGTGTGGAGCACCATGCGCGGCTCGGTGCTCCACCACAAAATCGGCTCGCCTTGGCTGAACCAGGGAAAAATGCCATGGCTGTAGGCGTCCACCAAACGCTCGAGCGACAAATCGGCGCCAGCGGCCAAAAGGCCCGGTGCGGGGGACTCGGGCCCCCAAGCCGAGCAGACATCAGGAAACGGATCTTGGGGCTGAAGAAAGGGCAGAGCCGGGGGGGATTTTGAAATTGATCTCATTTTTATGGCATGATAGAGGGTTTTCTAACAAGTGCCAAATGGCTCGCTAATGGTCAACATTGGTCGACATTGATCGGCATTGGGTTTTGAATTGACCACGCCCAATGGGGCTGACCGCTCACTCCTCGCCAGTGAGTTTTGACCAACCTTTTCCAAACTGAAGTGGTATTGATGCGTTCTTGGGTCATTGATTTATTGAAGTTCTTGGGTGCGCAATGCATCGTCCTCCATCATTTGATGGCCCATGGACCCATGGCGGATGTGCTCGAGCGCGAGTACCCCAATGCGCTTGAGGCCGTCTTCACCTATTCACGCTTGGCCGTGCAACTGTTTTTGGTGATCGCTGGTTTTTTGGCCGCCCAGGCCTTGATGCGCGCGCGCGGCAAGCCACTGAGTGATTTGTTGCTCAAGCGCTTCCTTCGGTTGACGCCTTTTTATCTCTTGAGCTTGGTGATCTGTATCGGGGTGGTGGCGGCTTGTGGGGGCATCGTGGATCAAGACTGGGTGCCCGATGCGGTCAGTTGGACTCAGGTGTTGGCCCATGTGTTGATGCTCCAAGGTGTGCTTCATGTGCCCGCTATCTCTGCGGGTGTTTGGTATGTGGCCATCGATTTTCAGCTCTTTGCCTTGGTGGCCGTGCTCGCGTGCTTGTGTCGCGATGCGGGACACGCCAGCATCAAGCTCAGTGCCACTTTGATGTGGGTTGTGGCTGTGGTGTGTGTCTCCTCACTTTGGTTTTTCAATCAATTTGAACTGTTCGATGATTGGGCGATTTACTTCATGGGTGCGTATGGCCTGGGCCTGCTTGCCGCCTTTGCCGCACAATTTAACAACACCCGACCGCTCTTTTTTGCCGTGTGGCTCTTGGGATGGGCCTCCTTGGCGCTGTCGTGGCGAGCTCGTTTGGTGGTGGCTTTGCTGACGGCGGCCTTGTTGTTCTTCTATGCCGATCACTCGGGGCGGGCTTTGAGCCGCGTGTTCAAGCGCCGTCTGTCCCAATTGGGCAATGCCGCTTATGCCACGTTTTTGAATCACTTCGCTTTGGTGGTGGTCTTTAGTGCCATCTGGAACGCAGCACACCTGCAAGGCCTTGCCTGGGCCGTGGTCATGGTGTTGCTGTGCTGGTTTTGCGCCCTCGTTTGGGGCTTGTTGTTGCAGCGCTGGGTGCAGCCTCATCTGAGTCGGTGGATGGCGCAAGTGGAGTTGTGGTGGATCGGTTTGGACAGCGCTGCCTTGGCCGCCTGATGGCTTGGGACACCCTGGAGGGGTGAGAGGCCTGGGCGTTGCTGCTTGGCCATCGATCGTTTTCACTAGGACTGCAGGGGGCCAACTTTTTGTAAACTCCCTCAGTTTTGGATCCAAAAATGCTATGGTTGGGGCTGGTGATGAGCTCAGACCATCTCAGCGGGCGGTTGTGCAGATTAATTATTGTGCCAGGGACAAATGAACGTATGAAACTCAAATCAATCGCTTGGAGTGTGGGGGTGCTGGCCGTTTTGGGTGGCCTGGTGGGCTATCGCCTTTGGCCCAAAACCGACGAGGGCCCCAAGGCCGCACCCGACACCGCGGTGAGCGTGCATCTGGTCAAGCCCAAAGATGTGCCCTTTAACCTCAACCTCAACGGCGCCGTCTCCGCAATCCGAACCGTGGATGTGCATGCACAAGTCACGAATGTGGTCAAACAAGTGTTGGTGCACGAAGGTCAGTTCGTGAGCCAAGGTCAGGTGCTCTTTACCTTGGACGACCGAACCGATCGTGCCAATGTGGAAAAGCTCAAAGCCCAATTGATGCGTGACAAGGCGTTGGCCCTGGATCAAGAGCGCCAATTTGTGCGTGCCCAAGAACTCAAGAGCAAGAACTTCGTCTCCCAGGGCTCAGTGGACACGTCATTGAGTTTGCGCGACGCCCAAACCTCGACCGTCAAGAGTGACGAATCCGCCCTAGAAGCGGCCATGGTGGCTTTGGACTTTGACACCATCCGTGCCCCCATCTCGGGACGCACCGGCATCATCAATGTGTTTCCCGGCACCTTGGTCGTGCCGCAAACCACATCCTTGGTCACGGTGACGCAACTCGACCCCATCTCGGTGCTCTTTAGTGTGCCAGAGAGCAATCTCTCACAATTGCAGCAAGCCTTGGTCGAATCCAAAAAATCAAATGCCTTGAATGTTCAAGCCAAGACGCCCAATAAAGAGCTGTCGGTGTCGGGCCATTTGTATTTTGTCGACAATATGGTGGACACCAACTCGGGGACCATCCGAGCCAAGGCACAGTTCAGCAACAGCAAAGAGGCTTTGTGGCCTGGACAGTTTGTACAAACCACCATCAATTTGGGAACCTTGAAAGACGCGCTCTCCATCCCCTCCAAAGCCGTGGTGAACAGTCCCAATGGGAAATTTGTCTACGTGGTGGGCGAAGACCAAATCGCCATCCAAACGCCCATCAAGCAGATTTATCTTTTTGGCGAGGACATGGTGGTCGAAGGCCTCAAGGCGGGTGACCAAGTGGTGCTGGACGGTAAACAAAACGTACGCCCCAACGCCAAAGTGCGGGTGGTCACACCCGGTGCGGGCAAATCCTCGGCCAATAAAGACTCGGCTGCCACCCAACCCAATTCACCCAAGCCATGAACATCCCTCAGTTGTGTATTCAGCGGCCCGTGATGACGGTGCTGCTGAGCTTGGCCACTGTTTTTGCCGGTCTCATCGCCTACAGCAAAATTCCCATCTCCGCCTTGCCGGCCTTCAACACGCCGGTGATCAGTGTGACGGCGTCCTTTCCCGGCGCGAGCCCCGAGACCATGGCGGCTTCGGTCGCATTGCCCTTAGAGAAGCAGTTCTCCACCATCGATGGCATCAATGTGATCAGCTCGACCAACATCTTGGGCGGCACCACCATCAATTTGGAATTCAACCCCAATAAAAATATCGATTTGGTGGCCGTGGACGTGCAAGCAGCCCTCCTCAGGGCACAAAGATCACTGCCCGCTGAGATGACCTTACCGCCTTCGTACCGAAAGGTCAATCCGGCTGATTCGCCGATTTTGTTTTTGTCCCTGGCGTCGAGCTCGCTTAGCATGACTGAGCTCAATGATTTTGCGGAAAATTTAATCGCTCCCACCATCTCCACCGTGAATGGTGTCGCTTTGGTCAACGTCTACGGACAAAAGCGCTTTGCTGTTCGCATCCGGGCCAACCCTCAAGCCTTGGCGTCCCACGGACTGACCATGGACGACGTGTTGAGTGCTGTCAATTCCAGCAACTCCAATACGCCGGTGGGGATCTTGGATGGTCCCAAGCAAATGCTCACCATCACGGCCAACAAGCAGTTGACCAAGTCCGCTGAATTTGCCAATGTGGTGGTGAGCTCACGCCCCAACGGATTGGTGCGTTTAAGAGATGTGGCCACCGTCGAAGACAGCTACGAGTCGGTGCGCACCCAAGCGAGCTACCAGGGCAAGACCTCCATCATCTTGGCCATCCAGCGACAACCCAACGCCAACACTGTCGAAGTGATTGACTCCATTCGAAGTTTGTTGCCTCGCTTTAAATCCCAGTTGCCCGCATCGGTTGAGATTTTGCCCTTGAATGACCGATCCATTTCAGTGCGAGACGCCATCCATGACGTTCAATACTCACTCGCGCTCACGGTCATTTTGGTGGTGATGGTGATTTTGATGTTCATCCGCCGCACGGTTGCCACCATCATCCCCACCCTCAGTTTGCCCGTGTCCTTGATTGGCGCGATTTCGCTGCTTTACGCCTTTGGCTACAGTTTGGACAATGTCTCGCTTTTGGGGATCACCTTGGCCGTGGGGCTGGTGGTGGACGATGCGATTGTGATGCTTGAGAACATCGTTCGCCACGTGGAGGACGGCATGACCCCCATGCAAGCCTCGCTCAAAGGCGGCAAGGAGATGGCCTTCACGATCGTGTCCATCTCTTTGTCCTTGGTGTCGGTGTTTATTCCGATCTTTTTTATGCCCGGTGTCATTGGTCTTTTGTTTCACGAGTTTGCGGTGGTGGTGGGCCTGGCCGTGTTGGTGTCTGCGGTGGTCTCCCTCACCTTGGTGCCCATGCTGTGCTCGCGGTTTTTGCCGGTGCACCAAGCGCACGAACACGCCCGAGAAAATATCTTTGGGCGCTGGTTTGAAGCGGCATTCAAGTCGGTCTTGGATGCTTATGAAAGCTCTTTGGAAGTCGCACTCGAGCACCGTCGGTGGGTGCTTTTGGTCGCTTTCATCACCTTTGGTTTAACGGTCTGGCTTTTTTCGATCAGCCCCAAGGGTTTTTTCCCCGAAGAAGACATTGGGCAAATTCAAATCACCACCGAGGCCTCAGAAGACATCTCCTTTAGAGAGATGGTGCGCATTCAAAATATCATTGCCGACACCATCAGTCATGACCCATCGGTCGCCTACGTGCAGTCCTTTGTGGGCTCGGCCTCTTTCTCGCCCAGCGCTTTGAATTCGGCACGCATGTTTGTTGTCCTCAAGCCTTTGAATGAACGCCCACGCATTGGCTTGGTCATCGAGCAGTTGCGCAAAAAAGCGCGCTATCCAGGTTTTGCGGTCTACATGCGGCCAGTACAAAATTTGCAGCTCGGTGGCAAGCAAAGCAAGAGCCGCTACCAGTATGTCATGCAAAGTGTGAGCGCCGACGCCTTGAACGAGTGGTCCAACAAATTGCAACAAAAAATGCGTGCAGACCCCGCCTTTAGGGACGTCACCAGTGACTCGCAGCTCAGGGGCTTGCAAGTCAATGTGAATTTTGATCGCGACAAGGCGGGCGCTTTGGGGATCTCCACGCAAGACATCCGCAGTGCTTTGTACAACGCTTTTGGGGATCGACAAATTTCGACCATCTTCACGCCCGTCAACAGCTATTTGGTGATCATGGAAGCCCCCAACGAGTTTCGCGAATTTGAAGACTCGATTGGCAACATCTTTGTGCGCTCCAAGCTCTCCGGACAGATTGTGCCCCTCTCGAGCTTGGTGACCGTCACCCGTGCGGTGGGGCCCACCGCCGTGAACCACCAAGGCCAGTTGCAAGCGGTGACGATTTCTTTCAACTTGGCGCCAGAAGCGCCTTTGGGCGATGCGACCAAGAAGATTGAGCAGTTCTCGCAAGAGCTGCAAATCCCCTCTTCCATCATCACCAATTACGGGGGCGACGCGGCTGTCTTTCAAAACACCCAAAGCAGCCAAGTGACTTTGCTCTTGGTGGCGGTGTTGGTGATCTACATTTTGTTGGGCGTTCTTTATGAAAGCTATATTCACCCGCTCACCATTTTGGCGGGCTTGCCGTCGGCGGCAGTGGGGGCACTCTTGTTTTTGTGGTTCTTTAAAATTGATCTCACCTTGATCGCCACTATTGGCATTTTGATGCTCATTGGTATTGTCAAAAAGAACGCCATCATGATGATTGACTTTGCGCTGGAGGCCCAACGGCATGAAGGCATGCACCCTGAGCAAGCGATCCGCCGAGCCTGTGTGCTGCGCTTTCGCCCGATCATGATGACCACCTTTGCCGCCCTCATGGGTGCATTGCCCATTTCTCTGGGGCTGGGCGCGGGGGCAGAGTTGCGCTCACCACTGGGCGTGGCGGTGGTGGGGGGATTGCTGTTTTCTCAAGTCATCACGCTCTACATCACCCCGGTGATTTATTTGTACCTCGAGCGTTGGGCTGGAAAAGGCCCGTTGGTGATCACCCAAGACATGATTGTTTGAGATGACCCCAGGGCGCGCTTGGACTCAAAAGTCATTATGATGCGCCCTACTCAGTTGACTGTAGAACGCACCCCCAAAAAAGCGATGGGGTGAGTCCATGAGAAAAGATGGGGGGAGACCCCTTGTAGGGCAGTTGTTGGGCGGCTTTTGGGGATTACCCTGAATTTCACGCACGAAGGACAATGCTAAGCTAGTACCGATTAATCCGAGGAAAAACCATGAAACTGTCGATCAATGAACACGTCTATGAACTCGATGTTGAGCCTGAGATGCCGCTGTTGTGGGCGCTCAGAGATGAGCTCGATATCAAGGGGCCCAAATTTGGTTGTGGTGTGGCACAGTGCGGCGCTTGCACCGTGCTCTTGAATGGTGAGCCCGTGCGTTCATGCTCTTATCCTGTGTCTGCTGCCGTGGGTCAACAAGTCGTGACGATCGAAGGCCTGGAGAAAAAAGGGCGTCTACACCCCGTGCAACAAGCTTGGATCGATCACGAGGTGCCCCAATGTGGTTACTGTCAGGGCGGTCAGATGCTCGCGGCCGTGGCGCTCCTCAAAAAGAAACCCAAACCCACCGATGATGACATCGATGCGGCCATGACCAATATTTGCCGTTGTGGCACCTATGCTCGAATTCGTGCGGCTATTCACGCCGTTGCCAACAAAGGAGCCACAGCATGAACAAGGCCCATGGAGACTTGACCACAGTCCAAACCCCTACCCAAGACCCCAGCAAGCGCGAGTTTTTGAAACTCAGCACGAGTGTGAGCGTGACCTCGGGAATGGGTTTTTCTCTTGGATTTTTCTTGCCTGGCGCCAACGCGGCCGCGCCAGTTGCGACTGCTGCGCCTCAAAAGGTCAACGCTTGGATTGAAATCCAGCCCGATGAGACCATCATCATTCGATATGCCCGTGCAGAAATGGGCCAAGGATCGAGCACCTCCGCTCCCATGCTGGTCGCTGACGAGTTGGAGGCCGATTGGAAAAAAGTGGTGGTCCAGTACGCCACGGCCGAGGACAATTTGGCGCAAAAACGCGTTTACGGCGACATGGCCTCTGTGGGATCGCGCACCATCCAAGACTCACACGAGTATTTGAGAAAAGCCGGTGCCACAGCGCGCGAGATGCTCATCGTGGCGGGTGCCAATGCCATGCATGTTCCTTCTTCCGAGTGTGTTGCCAAATTGGGTGTGGTGGTCCACACCCCCAGCAAAAAGAGCATGACCTATGGCCAATTGGCCCTGGCCGCGTCTCAGCTCAATGCTCCTAGCAATGTGGCCTTGAAAGACCCCAAGGATTGGAAAATCATCGGCAAGCCCATTAAACGCCGCGAGATTCCTGACATCGTGCGTGGCAAGATCCGCTACGGTATTGATACCCAGTTGCCTGGCATGGTCTACGCTGCAGTGGCCTCCAGCCCCGTCTTCAATGGCAAAGTCAAGTCTTTGGACAGCAGCAAAATCGACAACCGCCGGGGTATCAAAAAAGTGCTCAACATGGGTGACTTTGTGGCCGTGGTGGCCGACAGCTGGTGGCGTGCCAAAGAGGCCTTGAAGGACGTGAGCATCGAGTGGGATGTGCCTGAGAAAAATGCCAAGCTGTCCTCCACCTCCTTGATGGAGTACTTCAAAGAGGGCCTCACGCAAACCGAAGTTGCTGTCGCACGCAAAGAAGGGGACACCGTGGCCGCACTCACGGCCGCGGGCGCCAAAGTCATCGAGGGTGAGTATTTCACCCCCTATTTGGCCCACGCGACCATGGAGCCCATGGGCTACACCGGTTGGCTGCAGGGGGATAAGTTGGAGATTTGGACCTCTACGCAAAGTGCCGAGGCCACCTTGGCTGTGTCGGCCAGAGCCGCCGATGTCAAGCAAGAAAACGTCAAAGTCCACCCCGTGCAACTCGGTGGCGGCTTGGGTCGTCGCGGTGGTTCACAAGACTTCTCCATCCAAGGTGCAAAAATCGCCCGTGCCATGTCGCCCTTGCCCGTCAAGATGCTGTGGACCCGTGAAGAAGACACCCAGCACGATTTTTACCGTCCAGCGTCCCTGATCAAGTTCAGGGGCACGGTCAGCAATGATGGCCGCATCGATGCACTTCACATCCGTGTGAGTGCGCCGTCGATTTTGTCATCCCTCTTGAAGTTGCCCTTGCAAGGCGGCATCGATCCACAAGCGGTGGCGAGTCTGAGGGACCATCCTTATGCCAACGCCAACTCACTGGTGGAGTACGCGCAGCACGACACCAATGTGCCGGTGGGCTTTTGGAGGTCGGTCGGACACTCTCAAAACCCCTTCATGCGCGAGAGCTTCATTGACGAACTCGCCCATGCTGCGGGCAAGGATCCGTTGGAGTTTCGCCTGGCCAATTTATCGGAGAAACGCCCCAAAGACAAATCGATTTTGCTCGCTGTCACCAAGGCTGCCAATTACGGCTCGCCTTTGCCCAAAGGGGTGTTTCGCGGCATTGCCGAGACCGATGGCTACGGCAGTTACACGGCCTGCGTGTGCGAGGTCTCCGTCAATGCCCAGCAACAAATCAAAATTCACCGCATTGTGGTCGGCATTGATCCGGGCTACGCCGTCAACCCCGATAACATCCAGGCGCAACTCCAAGGCAGCATGGTGCATGGTTTGAGTGCGATTTTCTGGGGTGAAATCACCTTGAAAGACGGTCGTGTGGAGCAGTCCAATTTCCACGACTACCGCATGATGCGCTTGAACGAGATGCCCAAAATCGAGACTGTGATTGCCCCCACGGGTGGGTTCTGGGGTGGTGTGGGTGAGCCCGCACAAGCCCCGCTTGGCCCAGCGCTGGCCAATGCCATCTTCAATGCCACGGGCAAGCGGGTGCGCTCCTTCCCACTTAAAAACCACGGCTTTACCTTGGCCAAGGCCTAAGCCTAGGCTTTCTCCCCAGATTCTGGCCAGCGCTCACCCCCGTCCACTGTGTGGTGGGGGGAGGCTGCTGGGTGGGATTGGTGGGACTATAATGAGGCTGTGCTCCGTCAAGGAGTTTGCTGTCTTGGATTGCGCCTAAGCCCTCCGCCCAAAGCCCATGGACACATGGGCTTTTTTTGTGCTTGCTTGTGATGCGCTACGCCCAGACATACCCTGTCAACACCCCACTCGCCACGGTCACTTTTAGGAAGACAAACACATGACAGCCCCCAGCTCCAAAATCATTTACACCTTGACCGATGAAGCGCCACTTTTGGCGACCGCGTCTTTTTTGCCCATCATTCGCACCTTTGCCAAGCCTGCGGGTATTGAGGTCGCACAAAGCGACATTTCAGTGGCAGCCCGAATCTTGGGCGAGTTTTCCGAGTTTTTGAGCGACGCGCAAAAGCTGCCTGACAACTTGGCGGAGCTGGGTCGTTTGACGCTTTTGCCGGAGACCAACATCATCAAGTTGCCCAACATCAGCGCCTCAGTGCCCCAACTCGTCGCCTGTATTCAAGAGTTGCAAAGCAAGGGCTACGCCCTTCCGAATTTCCCTGAAGACCCCAAAACCGACGCCGACAAATCGATCCGCGCGCGCTACTCCAAGTGCATGGGCTCGGCCGTGAATCCCGTGCTTCGCGAGGGCAATTCAGACCGTCGTGCACCGTTGGCGGTGAAGAACTTTGCCCGTAAAAACCCCCACAGCATGGGCGAGTGGAGTCAGGCTTCGCGCACCCACGTGGCCACGATGAATCACGGCGACTTCTACCACGGCGAGAAGTCCATGACCCTGGACAAAGCATGCGAAGTGCGCATGGAGCTTTTGACACGAAGCGGTAAGACGGTGGTTTTGAAGCCCAAGCTCAAGCTGCTTGCTGGTGAAATCATCGACAGCATGTTCATGAGCAAGCAAGCCTTGTGTGATTTCTTTGAAGCGCAGATGCAAGACGCGGTGAAGACTGGCATGCTGTTTTCATTGCACTTGAAGGCCACCATGATGAAGGTCTCACACCCCATCGTCTTTGGTCATGCGGTTCGGGTGTATTACAAGGACGTTTTTGCCAAGCACGCCCAGCTTTTTGATGAGATCGGTGTGAATGTCAACAACGGCTTGGTCAATTTGTATGACAAGCTGCAAACCTTGCCCGCAGCCAAGCGCGACGAGGTTTTGGCCGATATGAAAGCGTGTGCGGCCACGCGCCCCGAGTTGGCCATGGTCGACTCTGACAAGGGCATCACCAATTTGCATGCACCCAACGATGTGATTGTGGACGCGTCCATGCCCGCCATGATTCGTGTGGGTGGGAAAATGTACGACTCCCAAGGCAAACCCCAAGACACCAAGGCGGTCATTCCCGAGAGCACGTTTGCTCGCATCTACCAAGAGACCATCAATTTTTGTAAAACCAATGGCCGCTTTGACCCCAAGACCATGGGCACGGTGCCCAATGTGGGTTTGATGGCCCAGCAGGCCGAAGAGTATGGATCACACGACAAAACCTTTGAAGCCCCAGAGGCGGGTCAAGCTCGAATCGTGGACAACGCCACGGGTGAAGTGCTGATCACGCAAGAGGTGGGCGAGGGCGACATTTGGCGCATGTGTCAAGTCAAGGACGCACCCATCCGCGACTGGGTGAAGCTGGCCGTCACGCGGGCCAGAAACTCTGGCATGACCGCGGTGTTTTGGCTCGACCCCTATCGTCCACACGAGGCTGAATTGATCAAAAAGGTTCATGTTTACTTGAAAGACCATGACACCCAGGGACTGGACATTCAGATCATGTCTCAAGTGCGCGCCATTCGATTCTCCTTGGAGCGTGTGATCCGTGGTTTGGACACCATCTCCGTGACAGGCAACATTTTGCGTGACTATTTGACCGATTTGTTCCCCATCATGGAGCTGGGCACCAGCTCCAAAATGCTCTCCATCGTGCCCTTGATGGCCGGAGGCGGCTTGTATGAAACTGGCGCGGGTGGATCTGCCCCCAAGCATGTCAAACAACTCTTGGAAGAAAATCATTTGCGCTGGGATTCTTTGGGTGAGTTTTTGGCCTTGGCCGCGAGCTTGGAGGAGCTGGGCATCAAGACCCACAACAACAAAGCCAAACTTGTGGCCAAGGCGCTCGATGCTGCCACGGGCCAATTGCTCAACAACAACAAAAACCCATCGACCAAGACGGGTGAGATCGACAACCGTGGCAGCCAGTTTTATTTGACGCTTTACTGGGCGCAGGAGTTGGCCGCCCAGACTGAGGACAAAGAGCTTCAAGCGCATTTTGCGCCCTTGGCCAAGGCCTTGGGAGAGCATGAGAACAAGATTGTTCAAGAGCTCTTGAGCGTGCAAGGCCAAGCGGTTGAGATCGGCGGGTATTTCTTGCCCGATGTGAAGAAAATGACCGCGGTCATGCGCCCAAGCGCCACGTTCAACCAAATTTTGGCCTCGGCCTGATTGGAGTCACTCACCATCAATCCATCCCACCCCATGGATCTTGATGGCTCTTGATGTCTCTTGCTGGTTGTTGTTGGTTTGAAAGATCACGGTCATACAAAATGATGAGTTTGAGTTTTCTAGCACGATACGCCCCAAAGAAAGTCCCATTTGCGCTTGAGCGGCGTGAGGGCTTGATCAATGGCTGGGGCTGTTTGCTGGGTATTGTCTTG